>NZ_JBFAWD010000007.1:0-452787 GCF_040680135.1 Nocardia sp. NPDC052112
GATCTTCGCCTTCGGAATGCGACCGACCACCCAACGCGTCAGCCAGTCCGGGAAGTCGGGCGGGATAGTGACAGTCACTGCGGCGCTGACCGCCCTCTCGCCCCCTCGACCAGCAACCGATACAGCACGCGTGCCGGACCACACGCGTCATCGCCACGCAACTCCACCTCGGCGAATGCCGCAACCAACGCCGCGTGCGGCTGGAAGCGGCCCTCGGCGATGCTGTTGCCGCCCAACTGGTCTCGCCACTGACGGTAGCCGCCGATGATGCGGGCCAGCGTGTCCTCGGCGTCCCAAGGGCCGTTGATGCGCCGATATTCGGTGAGCAGGGACCGCTGCGCGAGCCGCAGTATGCGCTCGTCGACCTGGCCGACCAGGATTCGCCCGAGGTCGCCGACGATCGTCGAATACATCGGTCGCTCCTCGGATCCGGGTACAGATTTCCCGGATTGTATTGCAGCGTAGACCTTTTCGCCGAATTTGGCGGGATTCGAGACGAGGGCGCGGTTGAGCAGGATCCACGACCCGGCGCTCGCCGATTCCGACCCGTCATCGCCGCGATCGCGGGTCAGCCGGGAAACCCGGTCGTCGGCCAGTTCGCCGATCTCGATCCCACCGAGAGCGATGAACGGATATTTGCCGAGAATGTTGTCGACCGCCGCGGCCAGTTGGGCGACCATCTCTCGGCCGATACCCGAGGTTTCGAAACCCACGATCCGCAGTCGGTGTCGATCGGCGAGTTCTTGGGCCGCGGTCAGTGCCGCAGCATCGGTCGGTACCGCTATCAGCACCGAGTCGGTTGATTCGCGTTTCTTCTTGCGATTCTTGTCCTCGCGTTTCGGCTTGGTTGGCCGCCCTGCACCCGACGGGTGCGGCGCGAAGACCTTTGCGGGTTGGCGTGCGCCGGTGCGTGTTCCCGACCAAGGGGTGCCCGACGGGAACCCCGGCGTTCTCGACCACGGTGTGCCCGCCGGCTTCTCGGCGAGCGCGGGCTTCTCGGCGACCGCGGGATCACCGGTCCGTGGCGTCGCGCCGGCGGACGGTGTCGCGCCGGGAGTTGCCGGGATGGAATCGTCCGTGACCGGCGATGATGCGGCCTTTTCGCCGTCTTCGGGCGAGTTTTCCTGACCGGCCGGGCTTTCCGGCTCGGTCTGCGATGTGTTCGAATCCGGGTACCCGGGCTGCTGACCCGCGGGCGTGGGGCCGCCGCTCGGGTTGTAGCCGGTGGTCCCCGGTTGCGGGTAGGTACTCGGGCTGGTGTTCGGCTGGGTGGACGAGGTGGGATTCGAATCGCCCGACTGTGTCGGCGTCGTGTTCCCGTTATCCGCGTTCGACCCGGAATCGGTGGTGGGCGAACTGGTTCGGGGCGTATCGGTACCGCTCGAGGCCGTGTCGGGCGCAACGGAGACCGGCTGATCCGAGCCGGTGGAGCTGATCTGTTGGCCGCCTTCCTGATCCTGGTCTTTGAGCGCGTCTGCGGCCTCGCTGACGCCCTTGCTCAACTCGCGCAGATTGTCGACCAGGTTCTGGTACCCCTCGAGCCCCTTCTTCGCCTGTGGCTCATAGCTATCGGCGACCATTCGCCCCGGCTCGTCGTCACCCCACGGCTTGCCCTCATGGTTCAGGGTGTTTTTGAGCTCGGCGAGATCTTGGCGTGCGGATTCGGCGACTTCGGCGAGTTGGGTGACGAGCGCATGGAGGCGGTCGGGATCGATATGCAACGACTGGCCCATACCCGGTCACCCTTCAGACCTCACCAGCGAAACCGAGGAGGCGATTTGCCTGGCGAGGCATTCTACTGCGGGCGCTGCCCATCTTCTTCCCGATGTTGGGAATAGTCGCGGGTTTGCTCATCGCGCGGCTTGCGCAAGTGTGGTGCACCGAGCACCAGATCGGGCAGGTCGGGCATTGCGTGGACGGCCGCGGCAACCGGTGCCAGGAGCTGTGTGGTCTGTTCCCGCATGCTACGGGCTGCCTCGCGCCCGGCCTCGGTGACCGAGCGGCCCAACTTTTCCGGGGTACTACGTGCGGCATTCGCGGCGAACCGCACGTCGATGACGACACCGGAGTTGTCGACGGTCACCTCCACGAGGCCGTCGGCCGAGGTCGCGGTGGCCCGTGCGGTGTCCAACTTCGGCTGGACCTCGTCCCGTTTGGTACGTTGCTCGGCGAGTGCGTCGAGAATGTATTCGACCTGATTGCGCATCCCGAAGTTGGCTGAGCGCAAGCCTTCTCGTTCCCAACGATCCATGACTACCTTCCTTCGGTCCGGATCAGCCGTGGCGCGCGGCGTATCGGCGTTCGAAGTCGGCGATGTAGACCGGCGGATCGATGGATGTCGACGACTGCTCGAACAGACCGTCGTCGCCGAGATAGAAGATCGCCCGATCCGTCGCGACCATCCCCGCGGGCACGGGCACATGCACCATCCAGCCGACACTGAATCGTTCGGCGGTGAGCTGGTCGAGCGGATATCCCGTGGTGTCCAGTACGCGCCCGATGATGTAATCGCGCACCCGGGAGATCGCCTCCTCGGCGGGCATCGGTTCCGGCATCGGCGGCGCCAATCCGGCCAGCGAGTATTGGTAGAGCGCGCCGTCGATATCGAATCGGTCGTCCGCGCCGAAAATCGTGAGCAGTTCCTGCCGCGTGACCCTGCCGGTCTCGGCCGCGGCCAGCAGCGCGGCAATCGCTTCCCGCGCACCAGGATTCGGCTCCCCGCCGAGCAGATCGGCGACAATATCCACCACCGTTTCCCTGGTCCACACCCCCGGCACCGCCACGGCACAATCCTCCGCCGACGGTGACACCCCGCGATACCAGCGCCCGGCCTCCCACCAGTAGCAGAACGACAGCAGACCCGATGCGGCGCGCGGGTCGAGCACTGGATCGGCCACCCATTCCGGTGCGCCGGCATAGAGATTCGGCATCGGCTCGCCGCCGTTGTAGACCGCGTCCAGGGTCGGGGCATTCCACACCCCGCCCGAAAGCACTGCCCGTCCGGCGGGGAGCGCATGCAGCGTCGCGCCGTCCAATGCCGCGCCTTCGAACACTCCCGTCCACGGCTCCATGCGCGGACCGTGCTCCGACCGGGCGGCGACGAACGCTGCGGCGATCGTCGTCCAGCGCGCCCACATATGCGGGAACGGAGGAAATTCGTATTCCGCCAGCGTCGCCCACACCTGGCGGGATCGATTGCCACGCGCTTGGGCGGCGGCCTGTTGCGGAGTGCGTCGTTGCCGGTCGCCGTGGCCGATGTAGGCGCCCAACCACACCGGTATCTTGCGCGGATATGCCTCGAGGTCGGCGCGATAGGCCTCCGGAGCGAACAGCTGCCCAGGCGGGAACGGCTGCTCGCCGTAGTCGTAATCGATCTCGATCGCGCCGGATTCGGCCAGCAGGACCAGCATGCGCCACCACGGTCCGCCATCGGATCGGGCCGTGAGCATCCGTAGTTCCCGGACAAGCGCCAGGACCGACTCCGGAGGTGATAGCGGAACAACCTGATCGCCGACGGAGTACGCGAGTTGCCCGACCTCACCCGCCACCGTGACCGCGAACACCGCATCCGCCTGCTGCCAGCCCGTTGGTCCGAGTGCTTTCAGCGCGTCGGCGAGCCGCTGCTCGGCGGCTGAGCTGCCGGGTTCGTCCACCGAGCAGTCCTCCTCGATCCAGCGCGATAAACCTGATATTGGCTGTTCATTGTCAGGCCTTCCCACAGCTGGGACTGTTGTGACGCTGTCAGTCCGGCAGGCCACGCGATTCGGTCGGCGGCATCTCATGCACGACCCATCGTGACGATGGTGAACCGCGGCCGGAAAGGACCGCGGATCCCGCAGCGCCAACGATCGCGGACACCCTTATTCGCTTACGACTCAGTCGGCCGAAACCTCGCTACGGTCGCCACTCCACAGCGTGTGGTACTTGCCCGGTGCGTCGATGCGCTCGTAGGTGTGGGCGCCGAAGAAGTCGCGTTGGCCCTGGGTGAGTGCGGCCGGGAGCCGTTCGGCGCGCAGGGCGTCGTAGTAGGACAGCGAGGACGCGAACGCGGGCACCGGGATGCCGAGCAGGGTGGCGGTGGCGACCACGCGGCGCCAGCTGTCGATGGCGGTCTCGATGGCCTCGCGGAAGTACGGTGCGAGGATCAGGCTCGGCAGTGCCGGGTTCTGGTCGTAGGCCTCTTTGATCCGGTTGAGGAACCGGGCCCGGATGATGCAGCCGCCACGCCAAATGGTGGCCAGATCGCCGGGGTGCAGGTCCCAGTTGTATTCGGCACTGCCCGCGGCGATCTGATCGAAGCCCTGGGCGTAGGCGACGATCTTCGACGCGTAGAGCGCTTGGCGGATGTCCTCGGTGAATTGCGCGGTGTCGGTGGGTTTTTCGCCGAGCTTGCCCGCGGCCAGACCGACCGCGGCCCGGCGTTGGGCCCGCGAACCCGACAGCGCCCGCGCGAAGACCGCCTCGGCGATGCCGGTGACCGGGATACCCAGATCGAGTGCGGACTTCACCGTCCAGCGACCGGTGCCCTTCTGCTCGGCCGCGTCGACGATGACATCGACCAGTGGCTGCCCCGTCTTCGCGTCGACCTGCTCGAGTACCTCGGCGGTGATCTCGACGAGGTAGCTTTCCAGTTCACCGGAGTTCCACTGGGTGAACACGTCGGCGATCTGCTTGGCGTCCAGGCCCAGTGCGTCGCGGAACAGGTGGTAGGCCTCGCCGATGAGTTGCATATCGGCGTATTCGATGCCGTTGTGCACCATCTTGACGAAGTGTCCGGAGCCGTCGGGGCCGATATGGGTGCAGCACGGTGTGCCATCGACCTGCGCCGCAACCGATTCCAGCAGCGGACCGAGGGATTCGTAGGACTTTTTGGGGCCGCCGGGCATGATCGAGGGACCGTTGAGCGCGCCCTCCTCACCACCGGAGATGCCCGCGCCGACGAAGTTCAACCCACGCGCGGCCATGGCGGCCTCGCGGCGGATGGTGTCGGTGTAGAGCGCGTTGCCGCCGTCGATGATGATGTCGCCGGGCTCCATCGCGTCGGCGAGTTCTTCGATGACGGCATCGGTCGGATCGCCCGCCTTGACCATGATCAGTACCCGGCGCGGCTTCTCCAGCGCCGCGACGAACTCCTCGATCGTCTCGGTGCGCACGAAGTCGCCGTCGCCACCGTGCTCGGCCAGCAGTGCGTCGGTCTTGGCGATGCTGCGGTTGTGCAATGCCACCGTGTAGCCGTGCTTGGCGAAGTTCCGGGCGATATTGCTACCCATGACCGCCAGGCCGGTAACCCCGATCTGTGCGGATGCCGTTGCGGACGCCATATATCAGCCCTCTCCGTTCGGTGTTGTCACCTACCGCAAGCAGCCTACAGAGTGTCTTCCAACCCTTTGAGGGCTGGTGAACACCGTCCTTCTCGGACGTCCTCGACTGACACTGGTGCGGTGTTTCCGCATCACCAGGACCGGTTTCACCCACACGGACGTGTGGGTCAGTGCCTTCCTGTCGGCAGACATTGATGACCGGGGCTCGTGCTGCGGGCTCCTGGACCTGGGTGCTGTGACGATGTTGTTCCCGGATTTCTTCCACCGGTTGAAATAGTTGATTCAGATCGCCCCCCGACCGCGGCACCGGCACCGACGCGTCGGTTCGGCGAGCGGTCAACGCCGACTCCACAGCGCGCAGGTACCGATCGAACGCAAACCGCGGCGCACCGGCATGGCTTGGCGGCACCGCTCGCTGCTCGACCGGGGGCCGCGATGTTGTGTGCGATCAGCAGCACGACCGTGTCGTCGGGACGGTTGCCCAGCGTCGGCTTTCGGTATTCAGTGGCACCATCGGATGCTGCTCGATCCGCACGCGCTGTCCTGCCTCCTCGACTTCTCACCGGGCACAACGGTCACCGATGAGCGTTCGCGCCCATCGGCGACCAGGTTCCAGATAGCGCTGCCGGGCCTCGGCGAACAGTTGCACGCTGGCAGGCCCCGGCCAATTGTGCGGCAGCATTTCGTCGGGTAGGCCCGGATCGATATAGGGGATGATCCGCCACTCGTCGAGCATCAAGGTGAAGTGTGCGAAGGCATTTCGGCGGCTGCTGTCGAGGTCGAGGATTCCGCGGTGCTTTTCGTAGAAGGCTCGGTGTCTGGCCGCGAGGTCGTCGAGATCCCACCATTGTGCGGCGGCCTCGCGCAGGGTGCCGGGTACGGTGGGCTCGGTGGCGCGAAACGAGGTCACGTAGTTGTCGAGGTCCAGGGCCGTCACAATGGCGGCTGCCTCGGCCGCGAGGTACTCCGGGTAGATCCACAGACCCGCCGAGACGGCGCCGCAGCCGATCGCGGACAGTCGGCGCCGAAGCTGGTGTCGCGCGGCGCGCTCGGACTCCGGAATGCCGTAGGACAGCAGCCGCCACGCATCGCCCGAGGTCATCCGGCGGAACCCGAAGATTCGTCGGTCGCCGCGGGCGAACATGGCCAGCGCGGCGTCGGTAAGTCCGTAACCCGCACGCCCGCTGCGGCTTTCGGGGTACAGCACACCTCTGCTCTTCAAACGCGTGATCGCGGTGCGCGTGCTCGGTGCCGGAATGCCGAGCACGGCAAGCAGCTCGGTGAAATCCGCCACCGCGATCCATCCGCCGAGGTCGCGGACATATGCGCCGAGCACCGTTCGGGTAAGCGAGGTCGCGCTGCCAGGACGTGCATCGAAGTCGTCGAGCACCGCGGCTGCGAACGGCCGTTGGTCAGTGGTCATCGCGTGTCGGGTATCCCTTCGAGGTCGCGGACGTATGCGCCGAGCGTCGGGTGGGTGGGGCGGTCGTGCTGCCGGGGCGTGCTCGATGTCGTCGAGCACCGCATCCGCGAGCACGGCTATCGGTGAGTGGTCATCGTGTGACGGGCATTCCGATAAGTGAGGCGATGGTCGTCGGCAGCGCGCGTCGAGCCGGCGTCCGGCTCCGATCGCGATTCGGGCGTCAGTGTCCGGTCCAGGTACGCACGGCGAACAGTTCCGGGAAGTAGGTGTGCTCGAGTGCGCGCTGCAGGAACCCGGCTCCGCTGGATCCGCCGGTCCCGCCTCGCCTTCCGATGACGCGCAGCACGGTTCGCAGGTGCCGGAACCGCCACAGCTGGAAGTTCTCCTCCAGGTCGACCAGCTCCTCGAATGTCTCGTAAACGGACCAATGTTCTTCTGGCGCTTCGTAAATCGACTGCACCAGGGCCAACAATTCGGGGTCGAGCGTATGGGCCTCGGTGACATCCCGTTTCAGCGTCGAGCGTGGCACCGCGAGCCCGGTGCGGGCCAGGTGGTGCCAGAATGCGTCGTAGAGGGTCGGTTCGCCCAATAGTGTGGCCAGTAGTTCATGCGCCGCGGGATCGGATTCGAACACCCGAAGTACGGCGGCGTTCTTATTGCCGAGAGCGAACTCGATGGCCCGGTACTGATAGGACTGGAACCCGGACGAGTTCCCCAGAAAGTCGCGGAACTGCGCGTATTCGGTGGGCGTCAGCGTCGCGAGCACGGACCACTGCTCGGTCAGCGTCTTCTGGATATGTTTCACCCGTGCAATGCATTTGAGCGCGACACCGATGTCGTCGGCGTCGAAGGCCGTACGCGCGGCACGCAATTCGTGCAGTACCAGCTTCAGCCACAGCTCGGTGGTCTGGTGCTGAATGATGAACAGCAGCTCATCGTGCTGCTCCGGGCGGCTGACCGGATGCTGCGCGCCCAGCAGGGTGTCGAGGTCCAGGTACGCGCCGTAGCTCATGCGAGAGCTGAAATCGGTGACGATATTCCGTTCGAGTGCGTCACGTCGGATGGTCATCAGCGGCTCCGTTCTCCTGTGGCGCCCGATTTACCGTATTACATGAACGTGACGCTCACTATGATTGTGTCATATGCCGATCGGGTGCGGCGACATCCGTCGCACCGAGGCTGGCCAGCAGGCGCAGGTTGTCGTGCGATTCGCTGCCGGGTTCCGCGGAGAGGATGACAAGTTCGGTGCCGGTTTCCTCCGGCAGCGCGAAGTTCTCCTGATGTAGGTCCAGGGTGCCGACCAAGGGATGGATGAAGGCCTTGCGGCCGTGGGTCCGCGAGCGGACGTCCGCGCGCGCCCACAGCTTGCGGAACCGGTCGCTGTGCACGGCGAGTTCCCCGATCAGTGCCGACAGTTTCGGATCGTCGGGATACTTGCCCGCCGCGAGGCGCAGGTGTCCGACGACATCGCGAGTGCAGACCTCCCATTGGGCGTACAGCGAGCGCGCGCCGCAGTCGTCCAAGAAGATGTGGCGAGCGATGTTCAGGCCCTTCATCGGGCTGTGTCCGTACAGCAGTTCCGCGAGCCGATTGCCCGCCATCACCTCGAGGCGGTGATCGACGATGAAAGCGGGTGCGTCGGGGATCAGGTCCAGCACCCGCCGCAACTCCGGGCGGATGCGGACATTCGGCACCGACTTCGCCGGGCGCAGAGGACGGCGGGCCAGCCGGTGCAGATGCTCGCGTTCCACCTCGGCGAGGCCGAGCACCCGGGCCAGCGCATCGAGGACCTGCGCGGATGGCTGCCGGGCCCGCCCCTGCTCCAAGCGCACGTAATAGTCGACGCTCACCCCGGACAGATGTGCGACCTCCTCCCGGCGCAAGCCGGCCACCCGGCGGCGCGAATCGGTCGCAATGCCGACGGATCCGGGATCCACCAGGGACCGCCGCGTGCGTAGGAAGTCGCTGAGCTCGTCCATCCCTCCAGTATTGCCACGATTTCGCGGGGCGAGGGTGGTCCTGCCGATACCAGGAAGTCCCGTCCGATGGAAGAAGCGTCCCTGAACGGTGGCCGCGGCGATGCCGAATATCGAATACATCCGATCCGAAGGAGCAGCAAATGCGGACACTCATCGTCCACGCCCACCCAGAACCGCGGTCACTCAACGGCGCGCTCAAGGATATCGCGGTGACCACCCTGCGTGAGGCTGGGCACGAGGTGCAGATCAGCGACCTGTACGCGATGCGATGGAAGTCGGCGGTCGACGCCGATGATTACGGCGCTACGAGCGGCCCACTGCGCGTGGCCGCAGCCTCCGGCCGCGCGTACGACAGCGGTACACTCACCGCCGATATCGCGGCCGAGCAGGAGAAACTGCTCTGGGCCGATACCGTGATCTTCCAGTTCCCGCTGTGGTGGTACTCGATGCCCGCAATCCTCAAGGGCTGGGTCGACCGGGTCTTCACCTACCACTTCGCCTATGGCGTAGGCGAACACAGCGAGACCCGCTATGGCGACCGCTACGGCGAGGGCACCCTCGCGGGCAAGCGAGCCATGCTGTCGGTGACGATCGGCGGCCGCGAACCGCATTACAGCGACCGCGGCATCAACGGCCCCATCGACGATCTCCTCTTCCCGATCCAGCACGGCATCTTCTACTACCCCGGCATGGACGTGCTGCCCCCATTCGTGACCTACGGCACGGATCGCCTTTCCCCCGAAGACTTCACCGACACCGCGAAGGCCTGGGAGCAGCGCCTCCTGTCGATCGAACAGACCGACCCGATCGCCTTCCGCACCCAGAACGGCGGCGACTACGAACTGCCCGCCCTGCGCCTTCGTGAGGGTCTGGAAGCCAAGGGCCGCAAGGGTTTCGGGCTACATATTCGTGCCTGATCGGACCGTCTGTGGCACGCGGGGGCGCGATCGGCGAGGACCGTGGCGATTTCGCCCCCGCGTGGACTGCCGACGCTCTGGTAGCAGTCGAGCGCGGCATGGTAGGACACCGCGGCGATACCCGCTCGTCGAATGCCCATGCGGTGAGAGCCCGCGACCGCGCGCGGTGCGACAGCCCGGCAGCGCGCGGTCCGCTATGTCAGGTGGCTGAGAATCGTTGTGGCGATATCGATTCCGAGCGCGCAGGTGTCGACGATGGGGGCGGTATCGCTGCCCGCACCTGCGATGGCGACCTCGACGTTGAACGATCCCCCGCCCGTTGCGGCGACGGTAACGGTGCAGCCCGCCTCCTTGCCGTTCGGGAGGGACTCGCGGATCTGGACGGCTCGATGTTGCGCCACCGTTATCGCCGTCGCACCCGGGGCGGGCGGCAGCGGTGTCGTCAGATCGGATGACGGGTGGGGGTAGAAACTGAATCCCGTGGTGGGTGTCGTCCAGAAGCATCCACCCGCGGCGCCGGGTTGTTCGGCGCCGGGGCGGGTGACCGAGAATCCGGCGGTATCCGCGGCATCGAGGGCATTGCAGGGGTGAGTTGCGAGTTCGGCGAAGGTGTGTGGCGTGCTGCTGGTCGGGCTCGCCGCCGTCGAGCTGCTGCTCGGCGATGCGGGTGAGCTCGGGTCGTGGGTATCGCAACTGGTTGTGCCGAGCAGCATGAGCAGCCCGATGGTGGCGAATGCAAGATGACGTGAATGATCGAACATGACCGGCTCCCTCCCTGAGCGCTGACGCGACCGATCCTATGCGGGGCGAGCCCGCGATGGCGTTCGCGCGGACAGGATCCGTGCTCCCGCGCACGTAGTCGCAGGGCGAAAAGGTGCGTGGCGCGCAAATCGGTACGCGGGAGCCATCAGATACGGCAGGTGACTCCGGCACGGCGCTGTGTGACACCGAGCGAGGGATTCTCCTGACGTTCGCCTGACGATGTCCAGGGCTGGACACCGGATCATCATGCGACAGCGGCGGCAAACGCCGAGATCCCCTTCACCAGCGCATCTCGGCGGGGTAGGCGGCTGGGGATTCAGAGTTTGCGGGCTCGGGCTGGGGTGAGGAGGGGGTGGGCGAAGTGGTAGATCTGTTCTGCGGCATCGAATTCCAGGGTCACCGCTGCGGCGGGAGAGTCGGCCCATTCTGCGGGGACCGGTGTGCCGGGCCAGGTGTGGCCGCTGCCGAATGCTGTCCATGCGGTGACCTGGGTGCCGCCGACGCCGTTGGTCATCGTGTGGCGGCTCGAGTGTTCGGTGGTGATCGTGCCGCCGTCGTGGGTGCAGCGGTTGAGCGTCTGCCAGTGCTTGGTGGTTTCGAGCAATCCCAGTGTGCGGCCGCGAGGTTCGCCATGGGGGCCGCGGTGGCGCGAGTGGCCGCCGGTGATCGGTTGAATCGGGTCGGCGTCGCCGTTGATGAGCATTGCCGACACGGCGTGGGTTGGGCGGATATCGAGCAATGCCGCGGGAAAGCCACCGGCGACCGCCGCGAATACCGGGACTCGTTCGGCGGCTGCCAGTGCGAATCGGTGCGACATGAACGCGCCATTGGACATACCGACGACGAGGGTTCGATCCGGCATGGTGCCGAGCCGGTCGGCGCACCAATCGATCACCGCGTGCAGGAACGACACATCGTCCACCCCGGCCTCATCGGCCGTCGTGACACCCCGCCCATCGGCCCAGCAGCCACCGTGACCATTGGGATAGGCGACGGCAATGCCCCATTCGTCGGCATGGGCGGCAAAACTGGTCCAGTCGTACATGATCGGCCGGGTATACGTCCGCGGGCTGCCCGAGTGATTGCCGTGCAGCACCAACACCAACGGCGCATCCTGCCCGCGCGGCCTACGCACGGCGAAACCGCGCACGAGTCCGTCAACGGCCAACTCACCGGTCACCAATTCGTCGCTCACCAGCACCGGTATACCGCCCCAACCACTACATCGGCCAGATGCCGAGCTTCTCGAGCTATGCCAGCGCAGTGCCGGGTTCGATGCACGCCACCGACTCGATGGCGCCCTGGTGATGCCCCGGTCACTCTTGCCACGTGGTGACATCCGTGTGCCGAAGCCGTCCCGCAGCTGCCGCATTGCTTCACCTCGGCGCAATCCGAACTCTGATCATTGATCCACCGCCGCAATCGCCATTCGTAGCTCGCGATGAAGAGCACTGCTCGGTTCACGCATCGATCAGATGCGCGGCGCGGCGCTGCGCCCAGCGCGTGATCGGTCCGCTGCAGACTCCGGCGGTGAGGAGTATGCCGCCGAGCAGTATCCATCCGGCCGGGCCCCGATCGATGCAGATCACGCTGAGCAAAGCTGGGGCAGCGGCGATGAAGACTCCGGTGCCCATGCCGAAGATTCCTTGATAGCGCCCTTGTGCGTGAGCTGGTGCCAGCGCGAAACTCACTTCGAATTCGCCTGCGGCCTGGCCGATTTCGCCCAACGTGTGTACTGTCACCGCGAGCGTCAACGCCAGCGCGGCGAATACCGGCGAGACCGCGCCGCTGACGCAGAACAGCAAGCAACCCAGCGCCAGCAGGACAGCGGCCCGGCGGGTGATCGCAATCGCGTCGGCGATCGAATCGACGCGGCGGCCCGCTGGCACCTGGAGACACACGACCAGCGCGGTGTTCGTCAGCAGCAGCGGCGAGACCAGCCAGGCCGCAGCAGCGGTGTGGGTGACGATCCACAGCGGCAGCGCCACGGTCAGCACCGCATACTGCAGGGACAGCACGCCATACACCGCGGTGACGGCGAGGAACGGCAGGTCCGACCGGCTGGGGCGCACGCTGTGGTCGCGGTCGCGGTCGCGGTCGCGGTCGCTGCGCGGCGGCGGAGACTGTCGCGGAATCCGAGCGATAATCAGCGCGGTGAGCAGAAAACTCGCGGCATCGACGAGGATCAGCGCCAAATATGCTGTGCGGGTATCGGATCGGATGGCCAGGCCCGCACCGGCGGCACCCAGCGCCACGCCGATATTGGTCACGGATCGCAGATAGCCACGCAGACGCGCGCGTTCCGGCCCGCCGACCCGTGCGATCAGCGCGCCACGCACCGCTCTGCTGCCCTGTTCGGCGCTGCCGACCACGGCCGCGACCACCACGAATGCCGCGAAGCTGTGGACCAGGGCAAGACTGCCGGTGGCCAGCGCCTCGGCGCTCAGCGTGACCAGATAGACCTCGCGCGCACCGAAGCGGTCGGCGAGGTGGCCCATGGCGGGTCCCGCGCCGAGACCGGTCACGCCCGCGATGGTCAGTCCCGTCCCCACCTCGGTGCCGCTCAGCCCCACCGACCGGGTCAGAAACAGCACCGCACCGGCCAGATACAGGCCGTTGCCGATGGCGGTGATCAGTATCGCGCAGGCCAGCGTCCGGGCGGGTCCGCTCACCACAGAACCATGGCGTCCGCCGGTCGGGGACACGGCAGATCCGCCCACTGATCCGGCGGAATATCGGCGAGTGCGCCGATGAGCGCCATCGCCGTATTCGCGTGCGTGACCACAACCAACCGACCAGTGGTGCGGGGCCGCTCGGCACAATGCTCGAACAGCACGGGAACGGCCCGCCGCGCCACCGCGACAAGTCCTTCCCTGCCGTCGAACGCCCCGATGTCGCCGGCGAGCCAGCGGGCGTAGCCATCGCGGTTGGTACTGGCGATCCGGGTTCGGGTGCGACCTTCCCACGATCCGAGCGATTCCTCGCGCAGCCCGCTGCTGAAGGTGATTCGGCGCGGGTCGAACCCGGCGGCGCCGGCGATTGCTTCGGCGGTCTGCTGCGCGCGGGTCAGGTCGCTGCTGAGGATGTGCTCCGGGACCGGTCGCCGAAGTGCCCGGCCGAGTTCGGCCGCGCGGGTCCGCCCCTCGGCCGACAGCGGGATATCGGTGTGACCGCTGAATCGCCCTGCTCGTGACCATTCGGTCGGGCCGTGCCTGGCTATGACGATCTCCCAGTCAGGTGCGGCCACCGGACCCGCCCGAGACATCGATGGAACTGCCGGTCACGTACGAGCAGATCGGCGAAAGCAGCAGTGCCGCAACCGGTGCCACCTCTTGCGGTGTGCCGAAGCGCCCGAGCAGTACACCTCGGCGGCTCGCCTCTGCCGCGCACCAGTCCGCGAAGGGCTCATCCGCTCCGGAGGCGAGATACCGAGCGCGCTGGCGGTCGGTGGCGATCGCACCCAGGCTGATCGCGTTGACGAGAATGCCGGATGACGCCAGTTCGACGGCCAGTGACCGAGTCAGGTTGGCCACGGCGGCGCGCATCGCGCTGACGGCGGCCATATCCGCCTCGGGTGCGTGCGCGGTGACACCGTTGACGACCACGACCCGTCCGGCATCCGACGCGCGCAGCGCGGGCAGTGCCGAGGTGACCAGATTCAGCACCGAACCCACCTTCACCTGGAATTGGTTGTGCCACTCCGGCTCCGGTGTCGTGAGCACTCCGCCGGAGACGCCCGCACCCGCATTGGCCAGCACACCGTCGAGCCGTCCGAATCGTTCGAGAGCCTGACCGACGGCATGTTCGAGGGCGGCTGTATCCCGAACGTCGGCGGTGTGGGTCAGCAGCCGATCGGAGTGGTCTGGTGGTAGGGCGACACGCATTTGCTCCAGCGCCGCAACGTCTCTGGCACAGGTCGCGACCACAGCACCCTCGGCGAGCAGCAGCGTCACCACGGCGCGTCCGATGCCGCGGCTACCGCCCGTGACGTAGTAGGCGCGTCCGGCCAGTCCGAGATCCATCGCGGGTCAGCACCGTCCCTGCGCGGGTGCCAGGTGTTCGTCCAGCCACGCGATGACCGAGTCGTACACGCCGCGCACACCGGCATGGTCGTCGTGGGCCAGCAGCGCATCGAACACATAATCCGACACCTTCGCGGCTCGCCCTGGCCGGTCATCCGGATGGTTGTGGAAGCGCAGGACGCCGGGCAGATCGCAGCGCAGGCCACGCGGGACTGGTTGCGGGGACCGCGGCACCACGATATCCCCATAGCAGCGGCCGGATTCGGGCACTGCGCGCTCGACCGCCACGTCGATGCCTGCCTGCCCGAGACAGGAAGCCTGTTCCAGATCGATACCGAGCGCCGCGTTGGCGATCAGGTCGAGATTGCCGCCGCCGGTGCGGCAAGCGATCTCGCAGAGCACCGGGCCGTAGCCGGGGTGATCGAAGAGTTCACAATGAAAACTCATGGTCTCCTCGGGAGCGGGCAGTGCGCGCAGCAGCCGGGCGAGGTAATCGCGGGCCGCCGCGCCACGCGGATCGTCGGCGTCGAGCTGCAGAATGCCATGCGGTGCCAGGTCGACCAGCGAGTGCAGGCAGGTCCGCGTGTAGGCCCCGACCATTACCGCCTGGACCTGTCCGGATCGCATCAATCCGTCCACCGAAAGCATCGGGGCCGCAACCCATTCCTCGACGAGGTAGTCGGTGGGCTCGTCACCCGACAGCGCGCGGGCCCGCACCCAGGACTCCATCGCGGTCCGGTCGCGCAGCGCGACCACGCCGACCGATCCCGACCCGTCGACCGGTTTGACCACCACACCGTCGGGGTGGCTGTCCGCGAAGTCCATCAGGGTGGAAACCGAATCGACGAGCGCGTGGTCCGGCACGCGCAGCCCAGCCCGGCCCGCGAGTGATTTCATGAGGGACTTATCTCGAAATGCGATTGCCGAAGCCAGGCTCTGGCCCGGAATATCGAGGTGGGCGCGCAACTCGGCGGCTCGGACGAGATCACATTCGCTCAGCGCGACAATCCGGTCGAAGGGCTGTTCGGCGTGTTCGTCCACCACCGCTTGATCGACAGCTCGATTGAGCTTCCAATTCGGGAAGAGCCGAGGTGCGGCCGAGTATCCATGTGTCTCGGCGAGAAAGGTACGACTCGCGGGCGTATCCTCCGCGAAAAGGGTTGTCTGGACACCGAATTCCGATAACCAACGGTCGTAGCGATGCGTGCTCAGCGGCTTCTTCGACAGCACGGCCACCCGGCGCGGGCGCTCGCGGATCAATTCCGCCACCGCGCCACCTCGGTCCACCAGCGCGTCGTCTCGCGGATTCGTTCCCGAACCTGGTCGGCGGTGTCGGCGTACACCGCGACCGCCGCCGCCGAATGTGCGGCGTACTCCGGTCCATGCGCGAAAGTGCCTGAGGCCATCTGCAATTCGAGGTCGGTCCCGGCAACCGGACAGGCGTCCGATGGCGGCTCGAATCGCCCGTGTCCGGGTGGGAAGAGCACCCAGCCACCGGCGCGCCGCGGCGCTGCGGGTTGATGCGTCAGTTCGAGGCCCAGTCCACACTGCCCGCGCAGATTCTCCCGGGACAGATGCACCCCGAACGCTTCCCGATAGATGCGTGCGATGAGAGCACCGCCGGTCCGCGAGGCGACCTCGCAGAGCACCGGCTTGCCATGCGCCGGTAGCCATGCCTCCAGGTGAAAGCTCGTCGGGAACGCTGGATTCGGCAATGCGCGATGGACATCGGCGGCAAAGTGTTGCAGCAGCTCCGTTCGCGGGTCGTCGGGGGCGAGCAGAACACTCGACAACTCGGACTCTCTCAGCGCCGCTTCGGCATTGCCGCTGCTGTACTGGCTCGGCCAGCAGTGCACCACCGCCCCGTCCGCGATAATGCCGTCCACATGGAAGAACTCGCCGTCGACGTATTCCTCGGCAATCCACCGGCCGCAACGCTGTGGTGCCGCGGGCAATGCGCCCGATGCCAGGAATGCGGTGACATCGCCTCCGTCGCGCAGGATGCGCACCCCGATGGACGCGGAGCCGCGACGCGGCTTCACCACGACGGGCAATCCGGCCTCCTCGACGAACTCGATCAGATCGGTGGGCCGATCGATGGCCCGCCGCCGGGGGACAGCTACTCCGGCCCGCGCCGCCGTATCCTTCATGATCAGCTTGTCGCGATAGGCGTGTGCGGATTCCAGTGTCTGCCCAGGCAATCCGAGCCGACCGCGCAGCCGTGCGCTGCGCAGCACGTCATCCTCACTCGAACTGGCGATGAGACCGACTCGATATTCGCGCGCCGCGCATTCGGCCAGCCACTCGGTGGACCACGATCGGTAATCCGAGACGGTCCGGCAGTCGCGAAACCGGTCGCGCACATCGGCGCCGATATTCGCCAACGCCGCGGGCACGGTGATGAGAACGGTGTCGGTCACGACCTCCGGAAGCCACTCGTGCAGCGGGCGCTCGCCGAGCGGTTTGCGCGAGAGGAGCAAGATCCGCTGCGGCGCGGGCTCATTCGACATCGACGACAGCGAGCGGCAACCGCATCGCGGGCTTCCACTCGGGCGCGGGGTTGACCACGCCGGTCGGGGACGACCAGTTCAACCGGGCCGGGCACGATGCGACACCGTGGGCGTCCATAATCCGCGGATACAACTCACGGCGACGCTGCACGCACGCGAGCAGGCCACCGTCCTCGGGAAACCAGCTGCCCAGGTATTCGTCGGAGAAATTGCACACCAGCGCGTGGCCGCAGGGCTCACAGTAGATCTTGGCCACATTGGCGCAATCCTTGACCGTGAATCCCAGATTCCGTGCCGGCGGATAGCAGGAGACGGTCACCTCCGGACCGCCGGGCTGTTGGATTTCGTCGTAGAGCTCTTCCATGATTCCGGTGAACCGATCGAACAGTACCGAGGGGCTCAGGCTCAGTTCGGTCTGATTGGCCGCCGCGAGTCCGGACGGAATCCAGGGCTTGATCTGCACGACATCGACACCGATCTCGCGCATGATGCGATAGATCTTCGGTGCCTCGTCGAAGTTGTGCTTGCCGAGTCCGATTCGCACGAACACCCACAGTCCGGCCGCCTTGGCCAGCCCGATATTGCGCAGAATCAGGTCGGCATCACCGGATTTCGAGCCCTTCATCAGGGCCGCCAGCCGAGCGGAGTCGGCGGTGTTGTAGGTCACCTTCACCCCGGACAATTTCATATCGACCAGTCGGGCGATCCGCTTCTCGTCCAGCAAGGTGCCATTGGTCACCAGTCGCGTGGTGATGCCGCGTTCGCCGAGCGGGCGGAAGACCTCCTCGACGAGATCCAGCGCCATCAGCGGCTCACCGCCGGTGCCATAGACCGCCTCGGGCCGTTCCGGCTCGGTGGGCGAATCGATCCAGTCGAACAGCGACTGCGCGAAGCGACCGGCATCCAACGGATTCAACCGCTTCCCGATGTAGTCCTCGTTCACACAGAAGATGCACGACCGATTGCAGCCATCGAGAAATTTGACTTCGACACCGTCGACGGGAAGGTAGCCGGCCAAGTCGGTCTGCGGGAAATTCTCGACCCGGAACTTGCGGTATCTGTCCCGCTCGGCGGCCATCACGACATCTCCTGTCCTGGAGTCGATTTCGCAATCTGCCCGAACCGGCAACACGCTAGGGCGATGCGGCGCAAAAGTATTGGGGCAGGCCCTTTTCGAGCCAGGAGAGATTGTGCGTCATCGGACGGCCGCGGGCTCTTCCCCGCAGTGAGAACTCGATGCGGCGGGCTCGCCGCTCAGTTGTTCTGTGGGAAGCCGAGGTTCAGGCCGCCGTGGCTGGGATCGAGTGCGGTAGCACGCGCGCTCGGATTGCGCTTCAGTGGAATCGGACGGACGGAATGCCACAGCCGCCCAAGTAGCTCCGGGTGCGCTGCGCGATCGGGAACGGAACGCCGGGCGCACACGGGTACAGGTCCTGCTCGACGATCGCGAAGATGTCCACGTCGAGTTCTTCGATCCGCGCGAGCAGTGGCGGCATTTCCGGAATGCCATGCGGCGGTTCGATCATCGCGCCGAGCTTGACGGCCTCGCCGAACGGCAGATCCTCGGCCTCCACCTTCGCGATCACCGCCGGGTCCACCTGTTTGAGATGCAGGTAGCCGATGCGGTCCGGATGTGCCTCGATGATGGCGAGATTGTCACCGCCGCAATAGGCGATATGACCGGTATCCAGGCACAGGTTGACGTATTCCGGATCGGTGTCGGACAGGAACCGGAAGACCTCGTCCTGCGTGCCGATGTGGCTGTCCGCATGCGGGTGGTACTGCAGCCGCACACCGTATTCCTCGAACATGGCCTTGCCCAGCCGATCGATTTCGCCGGTCTTGCGCCGCCACGCGTCGCGGCTCAACTCGCGGTCCTCCAGCGCCGCGCCGGTCGACGGGTCGCGCCACATTTCCGGGATCACCACGACATGACGGCCCCCGACGGCCGCGGTCAGCGCGGCGACATCGGCGACCTGGTCCCAGACCGCCTGCCAGGAGCCGGGCCGATGGAGATGTTCGAAAACCGTACCGGCCGACAAGGACAGCCCGCGAGCCTGCAGTGCGTCGCGCAACTCGTTCGGATCGGTCGGCAGAAATCCATAGGGCCCCAGTTCGATCCACTGGTACCCGGCCGCGGCCACCTCATCCAGGAACTGGGTGGCGCCGACCTGATCGGGGTCGCTCGGAAACCATACGCCCCAGGAGTCGGGTGCGGACCCGACCCGGATTACCGATGCGCGCTCACCCGTCGTCTTGCCATCGCCCCTCGTCGAATCGCTGCGCGATGCTGTGCTCATTGCAGATCCCTTTCGGTGTCGGTCGGTCGGGTGAACGGACGCTGGATCTGTTTCCAGGCGTCGTAGACCGCGCGGGCGGCGCGGGTAGAGCCGAGGCTCGAGGTGGCGGCGACGGGCACGTCCCACCACGATTTGCTATCGGGGGCACCGATTTTCGGATCGGTCTCGACATGGATGACCGTGGTGTGCGAGTCGGCCTCGGCCGCCTTCAGCGCGGCCGCGAATTCGTCGGCGGTGTGCACCCGCAATACCTCGACACCGAGGCTGGCGACATTTGCGGCCAGGTCGACCGGCAGCACATCACCGGCGAGGCGGCCGGTATTGTCACGGAACTGGTAGTCGGTGCCGAACCGCTGTGAGCCGAGTGCCTCCGACAGCGAGCCGATGGAGGCGAAGCCGTGGTTCTGCACGAGCACCACGATCAGCTTGATGCCCTCCTGCACGGCGGTGACCAGTTCGGTGGCCATCATCGAATAGCTGCCGTCGCCGACCATCACGATGACATCGCGGTCCAGATGCACTGTTTTTCGGCATTCGGGGTGCGACCACCGGTGGTGCGGTCGATCGGACTCACCGTCGAGTCTCCTTCGCGTTCATGGGGAGTCGCGGATCGATCGGCATATCCGCCCAGGTGCCGCGCAGCCACGTCTGCGCCGGGTCATCGCTGATCCGCCAGGCCCGCTCCGGTCCAGGACCGGCCATGATGTTCAGGTAGTACATGTGATAGCCGGGCGCGGCGATGGACGGTCCGTGGTAGCCGTGCGGCACCAGCACCACATCGCCGTCGCGGACCTCTTCGAGCACATCGATCGGCCGCTCGGCGGTTCCGTACACGCGGTGGTAGCCGAAGCCGGGCGAATCATCGGCACCACGGGCGAATTCGAAGTAGTAGATCTCCTCGAGCGGGGTCTCCGTATCGGAGAGCTCATCGTGTTTGTGCGCCGGATACGACGACCAGTTGCCGCTAGGAGTGATCACCTCGCACGCGATGATCGAGTCGGCCTCGAAAGCGTCCGCGGTCGCGAAATTGTGCACCTGGCGGCTGCAATTGCCCGCACCGCGCAACTCGACCGCCACCTCGGCGGCAGGCACGTAGCGCGACGGCAGCTGCCGCTGGGCGTGGGCGCCACCGAGCGCGAATCGTCCACCGCCGGTACTGGTTACGGTGTAGGAGTGGTCCCGTCCGATGTAGACGAAATCGGTCGGACCGTCGAAAACGCTGTCGCGCCCGGCCAATTCGTACGACTCGCCGGCGCTGGCCACGGTGCACGCACCGGAGAGCGGTACCACCACGATCTCATCGGATCGGCTGTGGGTTCGATGCGACTGTCCCGGTTCGAGTTCGATCACGTGCAGGCTGGTGTGATCCCACCCGGCCGCCTCCTGAGTGAGCGCCACCGTGTACGGCGCGCGGTAGGTTCGAGCGGCGGGCACGTAATGCTTACTGTGCATCGCGATCACCGCACCAGCGATACGGCCGTATCGACCGCACCCGCGACATTGCCGTCCGGCGGATAAAGCAGTGCCCGACCCACGATCAGACCCCGAACACCGGGCAACGCAAGAGCTTTCGCCCAGCGTGCGTAGGTTTCGTGGGGGCCGGTCTGCGGATCGCCGCCGAGCAGTAGGGTGGGCAGGGTGGTCGCGTCCATGACCCGCTCCATCTCCGCGACGACGGGCAGTTTCAACCAGGTGTAGGCCGAGGTGGAGCCCAATCCCTGCGCCAAATGCACGCTCTTGATGACCGCATCGGGTGACAGATCGTTGACCACCTTGGTCCCCGGCCCGTCGGGCCGGCGCGATATGAACGGCTCGAGCATCGCGGCCATGCCGAGTGCGGCTAGTTCATCGATGGCGGCGGCGCTCGCGGTCATCATCGACAGGGTGCCCGGATCGCTGAGATCGAACCGGTTGAGCATCTTGGCGCCATTGAGTCCGGCGGTGGCGGTCGCCCGCGCGGTATATCCTGTCATCCGGTCGTCGAGCTCGAAATCCGCGCCCGCGATGCCACCGCGGTTCATCGAGCTGAAGACGACCTTGTCCTCGAGTGCGCCGAGCAGCAGCAGGTCCTCGATGATGTCCGCGGTGCCGAGCACCCCGTCTACGCCGGGCCGGGCCAATGCCGTGACCAGCCGGTCCAGCAGTTCCTTGCGGTTGTTCATGGCGATGGGATTGCCGGAAGCGGACAGTGCGCCGCGGGCTGGATGATCGGCGGCGATGATCATCAACCGGCCGTCACCGCGTACCAGACCGCGGCGGGTCCGCGTGGCGAAGGCCCTGGCGATGGCGCCGGGATCGGCCGCACGCAACTCGGTCAGTTCGGCATAGGACCGCACTCCCACCGTCGGCGGTGCCAGTGTGGTTTCGGGCCCGCCCGTCAACGAATCGTTGCGCGACGCTACCTTCATTCTTGGACCTTTCCGGTCAGTGACAGCGCGACGAGATCGTCGATTTCGGCGCTGGTCGGCATGGCGGTGGAGCATTCGAGCCGCCCGGCCACAATGGCCCCGGCGGCATTGGCGCGGCGCAGGATGGTCTCCAGATCCCATCCGGCCAGCAGCCCGTGACACAGGCTGCCTCCGAAGGCATCACCCGCGCCGAGGCCGTTGACCACCTCGACGGTGGCCGGTGGCACCACGACCGATTCGT
The DNA here is from genome assembly GCF_040680135.1 of Nocardia sp. NPDC052112. Taxonomy (NCBI): domain Bacteria; kingdom Bacillati; phylum Actinomycetota; class Actinomycetes; order Mycobacteriales; family Nocardiaceae; genus Nocardia; species Nocardia sp. NPDC052112. The sequence goes on from NZ_JBFAWD010000007.1 coordinate 21,884, forward strand.
GGCGGGTCTTACCGAGCACACCGTCCGGGCCCTGTTTGACGATGGCCAGTTCGACACCCAGATCCAATAGCGCGTCGGCGGCGCGCTGTGGATCGGTCTCGTCGACGGCGATGCGACACTCCTCGCGATTGCCGACCGCCACCGTCACCCGGGGCAGTGCCTCGCGCACCTGTGCGCGGGCCTGGTTCTCCTCGGCCCAGAACATCGGTCGGTAGTCCAGATCGAGTACGGTCAGCGGCCGCCGTTCCCGGATCGACCAGGCATCGAAATGCGCTGTACGAGAAGGTTCTCGGGACAAGCCGGTGACCGTCGACCAGTAGACGCCCGCACCGCGGATGAGGTCGGGGTCCACCTGGCCGGCGGTGATCTGCAGGTCTGGCGCGCTGGGGCGGCGGTAGAAGTACAGCGGGAAATCGTCCGGTGGGAAGATTTCGCAGAAGGTCACCGGTGTAGGCAGTCGTTCGCTGGTCTGCAAGAGGGCATCCGATACGCCGAGCCGGAGCAGTTCGCGCCGCACGTACCGGCCGAAGGGATCGGCGCCGACGCCGGACCACAGCGCGGTGCGCCGGCCGAGCCGCGCCGCCGCGACGGCCACATTGGCGGCGCTGCCACCGAGGAACTTGCCGAAGGTGTCGACATCTTCCAGCCCCACTCCGGATTGGAGCGGATAGATGTCGACGCCGACCCGACCGGTCGACACGACCTCGAATTGTGCGTTCACAGACTGACTCCAGATTGGTCCTAGGGGACGGGCGGTGCCGCGTATCCAGACTGTGCGCCCCGTCATACCCTCTTGTCAAGACTTTGTCAGGACATACTGACTTACGGACATATGTAACCAAGCCGGCTCGAAGTGATTTACAGTGGACGAAACGGCGCTCACCTGCGCCCGCTCGCCCCGAGGAGCCTACGATGCCAGCGCCACTGGATGTCGCGATCGACCGCACGAGCCCGGTCCCGCTGTATTTCCAACTGGCGCAAGGCATCGAGAACGCGATCCTGGAAGGTCGGCTCGCCCCGGGGGATCGCCTCGAGAACGAGCTCGACCTCGCCAAACGGCTCAATCTGTCGCGGCCGACGACGCGCCAGGCAATCCAGGCGCTGGTCGATAAGGGGCTGTTGCTGCGCAGGCGTGGGGTGGGCACCCAGGTGGTGCAGAATCAGGTGCATCGCCCGGTCGAATTGACCAGTCTGTACGACGACCTGCTCACCGCGGGCCAGGAACCGACCACCGAACTGCTCGACTACCAACTCGGCGCCCCGGATCCCGATATCGCCAAGGAACTCGGCGTACCAGAGGACGCCCGCTTCGTGACCTTCCGCAGGCTACGCCGGGCCGGGAGCGAGCCGCTGGCCGTCATGACCAATTACGTGCCCGCCGAATTCGCGCCCGCACCCGACCAACTCGAACTGCACGGATTCTATGAATGCCTGCGGGCCAAGGGAATTCATATCGCGCTTGCGCGGCAGCGGATCGGTGCGCGCAGTGCCACCCGGGCCGAGGCACAACTGCTGGACGAGCGCACGAATGCGCCGTTGCTGACCATGCAGCGGGTCGCCTTCGACGATTCCGGGCGTCCGATCGAAATGGGTAGGCATGTGTACCGGGCCTCGCGGCATTTCTTCGATACCACGGTGCTGAGTCGCTGACCTGCCAAAACTGCTGATCTGCGCCGTCCTGTCAGCGGTCAATTTGTCCGAACATACGGACATACTCTGACAGGCCATGCTGGCTTCGACCGCACCGCCGTGAGAACTGCATCGCCGCGGAGACGCGAAGACTATCGCGGACCGGCGCGCCAAAGCCTTAGGCGCCACCGGCTTCCTGCTGTGGATGGTGAACTTCCTGGTCGGCTTCTTCTTCCTGCAATTCGTGCACTGGTTCGGCATCTCGTCCACCTTCTTCATATTCTTCGTCTTCGGTTGCGGCGCTTTGGTATTCGTCCGGCTGCTACTGCCCGAAACCAAGGGGCGGACACTGGAATCGCTGGAGCACGAATTCTGCCACCGCTATGGTGACGCGCAGACGACTCGATCGGATTCCCGACCTGGCTCGAATCCGTTTCCGTGAACTGACCTCAGTCAGCGCGGTTGGCGCGGATTCGGGCCAGCACCGCGCGCAGCGGTGTCACGTGGATGCCACGTTCGGCCAGGTGTCTGCGGGTCTTCAGACGGGTGATCAGCACACCGGCGATGGCGATCAGCCAGATCGGATATTGGACCAGCCAGGCCAGGCGAAACGACGAGAAGCCGTATCCGCCCGCGTGGTCGAGCACGATGCCCATGGTCTCGATGACCAGCAAGGTCGCCAGGAAGCCGCCGATATTCACCATGCCCTGTGCGGTGCCGAGCACGGTGTTCGGGTTGAACATGCGGGCGTAGTCGAATCCGATCATCGAACCCGGACCGCCGACCGAGATGACCACGACCAGCAGCACCAGCAGCCAGATCGGCGCGGGTTCGTCGCGTATCAGCACCACTGTCCAGACCGTGGCGTTGGCGCACATGATGGTCAGCACCAGCCACGATCGGCGCAGTGGATAGCGGGCACTGAGGACGCCGAGTATCGGTCCGGCGGCGATCGCCGCCCCCACCGAAACCGTCAGCAGCAGACCCGCACTGGACTGCGACAACCGTTGTGCCGAAATGAGATACGGGACACCCCACATCAATGCGAAGGTGGTGATGGAGAACTGGGTGCCCATATGGGTGAAGAAGCCGAGTCGGGTGCCGGGATGCGTCCACACCGCGCGGATCTGGGCACCCACCTCGCGCAGTCCGGCCGGTTTATCGATCGTGGTCTCGCCGGGTGGTTTGTCCCGGATCAGCGCCGCCGCCAGGACCGCGAACAGTACGCCCAGCGCCGCGGCGCAAAGATATGCGGGTGGCCAGCCCGCGGCGCGCAGCACCGCCAGAAACGGTAGGGCCGAGAGCACTTGGCCGAACTGCCCGAGTATGCCGGTGAGTTGGGAGATCAGCGGCACTCGCCGCGGTGCGAACCAGTGTGGAACCAGCCGCAATACCGAAATGAAGGTGAACGCGTCGCCGGTGCCGACCAGCACCCGGCCCGCAATCGCCAACGGCAGCAATTCCGTGGAAGCCAGCACGCCCTGCCCGAGCGCCATGATCGCGGCACCGGCGACGATCATCGCCCGCGAGCCGAACCGATCGAGCATCAACCCCGCCGGAATCTGCATCCCCGCATACACGATGACCTGCAACACAACGAATCCGGACAAGGTCGCGGGACCCGCATGGAACCGCTCGGCCGCAGCCAAACCGGAGACACCGAATGATGTGCGCTGCAATACCGCGATCATGTACGCGGCAACACCGACACCCCAAATCCAATAAGCCCGTGTCGTGTGCACCCTACGCAGCGTAGTTCCCGCTATCCGCTGTCGGGAGGCGCGCCAGGCTTGACCGGCAAGCTCAGCAGTGAGCTGCTACTGCTGCGGAGCCGGATCGCTTTCCGCGTTGGGTGCGCCGACTCGGGTTTCGGAGCGGCTCGACATGTGCACGAGGATCAGTCCCACGGCGGCGATCAGGAAGTTCTGCAGTGCGGCCGACGAGGCATTCACCTGTTTGTTCGCCCACATCCGGAACCATTCCCCGCCGATGGTGAGGAACCCGCCGAGGAACAGCAGCACCGCCATGGTCCAGCCGATACTCGACAACTTCGCCGCCACCGCGATCCTGGCCGAGTTCCGGCCGATCAGTGCCCGCCAACCCGTTACCGCCGCGGCGAGCAGCACAAGGCCGACCAGATACTCCCAGATCACGATCAGGATGTAGGCGATGAGCAGGACTGTGCTGTTGGTGACGGCGCGCCAGTCGGTACCGGAGTGGTGGATCGTGGCCTGCATCGACAGCACCGCTTGCACACCGCGCCGGTTGGTATCGGTGTCGATGCAATTGGTGACCGCGACGATCAGATAGTACAAGCTGGTGATCGATGCCAGGACCGTCACAGCCGCTTCCCGGCTCCCGGCCACATCGAGGAACCGCTTACCACTCAGACCCATATCCGCCACCTCGGTCGACCGGCACGAGAAACGGCCGCATGTTGTTCGAAGGACCGCCCGGCCATCGTACTTCACTCTGCGTGCTTCGAAATGCTTTGTTTCCCAGAGGGTTCGACACGCCGTCGATTGCCCATGGCCGAGAATCTCGCCGCCGCTGCGAGTCCGGCGGCGTGGTTGCTGCGCTTCGCCAGGTGGCCAACTCGTCGCAACCAGGTGCCCGAACCGACGAAAGCACGGCGGCGGACGTCGAGTCCATCGCCGTGCTGACGACTATCGGGATATGGTGGGCCGCAGTGGATTACTGACCGGGCTGGCACTGCGGCGGCGGGCCCTGCGGGTGGTCGCCGGGCGGCGGGCCGTCCGGGTGGTCGCCGGGCGGCGGGCCCTGGTGGTCGCCGGGCGGCGGGCCATCCGGGTGATCGCCGGGCGGCGGGCCCTGCGGGTGATCGCCAGGAGGCTGGCACTGCTGTCCGGGCACCGGTCCCTGCGGCCCGTCGGCGCTCGCCACACCGGCTCCGATACCGAGCATGCCGAGCGCGACGGCACCGGCCGCCGCGGTCACTGCCAGCTTCGATGTGAAACTCATCTGCGTTCCTCCTGTTGTCGGATCAGATCCGAAACCGTCGGCCCGCTTCGCCGGACCGACCCGAGAATCGTTGAGCCCCAACATTTGTCCATCGTTGGCGGAAGTTAAGCGCCAGCTGTGAACCGATCAGTTGCCGATTCGGCCCGGCCTGCCCGCTCCGGACATACCGTCGCCCGGTTGTCCTAGGCCACCGCCTGCCTGGCCGGGTCCGCCACTCGGCTGGCCTGGTGCGCCGTTCATCCCGCCCGGTCCGCCGTTCATCCCGCCCGGTGTGCTGGCGTTGCCTTCGATGATCGAGATCGCGGTGGCCGTGCCATCGGTCTTGGTGGCGCGGATGCTCACCGTATCCCCGGCCTGCACCGTCGACGCGCTGGTCGTGCCGGAGATGGTGTAGGTCTGGGTGTAGTTGTCACTGCTGGTGGCGGTGATGGAGGTGGCGCTCACGGCGGTGACGGTGCCGGTTTGGGTCAGCTCGGTCGTGTAGCCGCCATTGCCGTCGGCGACGACGAACTCTCCGTGCAGCGCCGCGGGCATCATGGCATTGCCGGAACCGGGGCCGCCCGCTTGACCGGACCGACCCGAGGCGCCGTTCATCGACATACCGGGACCGCCCTGGCCGTGGCTGTCATTCGAATCGGCCGACGACGCTGCGTAGATGGCGCCACCGCCCGCCGCGGCGATCGCCCCGGCGATCCCGATCGCGGCCAGGGTCTTCTTGGTGGACCAAGTGCCCGCCGGCTCGGGCTGTGGTGCGCCCCAGACCGTGTCGGGTTCCGATGGCGGCTGCTGAGTGGGGTGGCTCATGGTATCGACTGCTCCTCGCGGTGCGGACCGGATAACTGCTTGGATCCGACCTTGGTCCGCCTACCTTGGCGTCGGCTGTGTGCGAGTTCTGGATCCGCTGGGTACCCGCTCACAGCTGATACATAGATTCGGCACAGTTACCCCCCAGCATGCGCGGTCATGGTAGGACGATGTCCGCGATGAGCGCCGGGAACGGCCCGGCCGAACGAGTAGTCATGCGCCGTGCCGACGGCAGCCCCATCACCGTGCTGGTGGTCGACGACGAGCCCGTACTGGCCGACATGATGTCGATGGCCCTGCGGTACGAGGGGTGGGAGGTCACCACCGCGGGCGATGGTCGTACGGCCGTCGCCAAGGCGCGCGACGCCCGCCCGGATGTGGTGGTGCTCGATGTGATGCTGCCCGATATGACGGGGCTCGAGGTGCTGCGCAAGCTGCGCGCACACCAGCCGTATCTGCCGGTGCTGTTGCTGACCGCCAAGGATTCGGTCGAGGACCGCATCGCCGGGCTGACCGCGGGCGGCGACGACTATGTCACCAAACCCTTCAGCATCGAAGAGGTGGTGTTGCGGCTGCGTTCGCTGCTGCGCCGCACCGGCGTGGCCACCGAGGACAGCGGTGCGCAGCTGGTGGTCGGCGATCTGGTGCTCGACGAGGACAGCCACGAGGTCACCCGGGCCGGTGAGCTGATCGTGCTGACCTCCACCGAATTCGAACTGCTGCGATTCTTCATGCGCAATCCCAAGCGGGTATTGAGTAAGGCGCAGATCCTGGATCGGGTCTGGAGCTACGACTTCGGCGGCCGGTCCAACATCGTCGAGCTGTATGTGTCGTATCTGCGTAAGAAGATCGACAGTGGACGGGCACCGATGATTCACACTCTGCGCGGGGCCGGATATGTCCTCAAGCCCGCGGCCTGAGGTGCCGCGTCGGGTGCTGAAGCCACGGCGCTGGTCGCTGCGGGCGCGCCTGCTGGTCGGGCAGGTGCTGTTACTGGTAGTCGTGGTCGTCGGAATCGGCGCCGCGACCGAATTCGCATTGCAGCAGTTCCTGGTGCACCAACTGGACACCGAACTGATCGATGTGCAGAAGCGTTCACTCGGCGATGTCGGCGGCGGACCGAGTCTCGGGCCACGCCCCAGCGGCCAGCCGTCGATGCCGCCACCACCCCCGCCACCATCGAGCGGCGGTCCGGGACCGGACTTCCTCGACCGGCGCGGCATCCAGGCCGACACGATCGGCGCCATCGTCGACGAGGACAGCGTCACCAAGGCGGGGCGGATCAGTGCGGACGGGACCCAGCATGCGCTCTCGCATGCCGCACAACAGCAACTCGTCGCGGTAGCGGCCAACGGGAAGCCGGTCAGTGTCGATCTCGACGGTCAGGGCCGCTATCGGGTGGTCGCGGATAAGACGTGGTCGGGCGAGACCGTTGTCACCGGTATGCCGTTGACAGCCGTCGATGCCACGCTGCTGCGCGTCCTATTGATCTTGGGGATCGTCACCGCGATCGTGTCGATCATCGCGATCACGGTGGGTATCTGGCTCATCCGGCACGCGCTCGCGCCGTTGGATCGAGTCGCGACGACCGCAGCACGGGTGGCCGATCTCGAACTGGATCGCGGCGAAGTCGTACTGCCCGTGCGAGTGCCGGCCGCGGACGCCGATCCGCGGACCGAGGTCGGGCAGCTCGGATCGGCGGTCAACCGGATGCTCGATCACATCACCAGCGCATTGTCGGCGCGTCATGACAGCGAGACCCGGGTCCGGCAATTCCTCGCCGATGCCAGTCACGAACTGCGCACACCACTGGCCGCCATTCGCGGCTATGCCGAACTGGCGCAACGCAAACGGGCCGAGGTGCCCGATGAGGTGGCCTATGCGATGGGCCGGGTGCACTCCGAATCCCGTCGGATGACCGGTCTGGTCGAGGACATGCTGCTGCTCGCGCGGTTGGATTCCGGGCGTGGGCTGGAACACGAGCCGGTGGATCTGACCCAGCTCACGGTGGACGCGGTGAGCGACGCGCATATCGCCGGTCCCGAACACCGCTGGGATCTGGAACTGCCCGACGAGCCGGTGGTGACCACGGGTGACGCGGCCCGGTTGCATCAGGTGCTCGCCAACCTGCTGACCAACGCGCGCGTCCACACCGGGCCCGGCACCACGGTGCTCACCTCGCTGGAGTTCGATGGCGACGGCGCGGCGGTGTGGCGGGTCACCGACGACGGTCCCGGCATCCCGGAAACCCTGCAGCCGATGGTGTTTCAGCGGTTCGCACGCGGTGACTCGTCGCGCTCGCGACGGGCGGGCAGCACCGGTCTCGGACTGGCGATCGTCGCCGCGGTCGTCAAGGCACACGGCGGCGAAATCTCGGTGGACAGTACGCCCGGCCGCACCGAATTCACCGTGCGGCTGCCCGGTGCCACCGCGGCGAACTGAGCCGCGCCACACAGCGAACTCACAGTTACGGCAAAGCCTGCGACCACATCGGGCCGCGACGATCGAAGCATGACAACAACATTGCTGGGAGCTCCTGCCGCCGCGGCGGTCGAGCCGTCGGATGGGCGGCCATCCGGGCGCGGCCCGCTGTGGCGGTGGGTATCGCTCACGGTGCTGCTGATCGCGACAGCACTGCTGTATCTGTGGAATCTCGGTGCCAGCGGCTGGGCCAACGACTTCTACGCCGCCGCGGTGCAGGCCGGATCACAGAGCTGGAAGGCGATGTTGTTCGGTTCCAGTGATGCGGCCAATGCGATCACCGTGGACAAGACCCCCGCCGCACTGTGGGTGATGGATATTTCGGCACGGTTGTTCGGCTTCAACTCGTGGAGTCTGCTGGTGCCGCAGGCGCTGGAGGGTGTCGCGGCGGTCGCGGTGCTGTACGCGGCGGTGCGGCGCGTCAGCGGCCACTGGGCTGGGATACTCGCCGGTGCGGTGCTGGCGCTGACACCGGCGGCGACGCTGATGTTCCGATTCGACAATCCGGACGCGCTGCTGGTGCTGCTGCTCACCGTCGCGGCCTATTGCGTGCTGCGTGCCATCGAAAAGGACAGCGGCGCCTGGTGGTTGCCGCTGGCCGGTGTCGCGGTCGGCTTCGGCTTCCTGGCCAAGATGTTGCAGGCATTTCTGGTACTGCCCGCCTTCGCACTGGTGTATCTGCTCGCCGCGCATGCGCCCCTGCGCACCCGGATCGTTCGATCGGTCGCGGCCGTACTCGCGCTGGTGGTGTCCGCGGGCTGGTATCTGGCTCTGGTCGAGTTCTGGCCCGCGTCGTCGCGGCCCTATATCGGTGGGTCCCAGCACAACAGCGTGCTCGAACTCGCATTGGGCTACAACGGTTTCGGTCGGTTGACCGGTAACGAGACCGGTGGCCTCGGGAACTTGAATTCCGATGTCGGCTGGGCCCGTTTGTTCGGCTCTGAAATGGGCGGTCAGATCGCCTGGCTGCTGCCCGCGGCATTGATCCTCGGCGGCGCCGGACTGTGGTTCACCCGCCGGGCCCCGCGCACCGATCCGGCCAGGGCGGCACTGCTGCTGTGGCTGGGCTGGCTGATTGTCACCGGCACGGTGTTCAGCTACGCCAACGGCATCCTGCACCCGTACTACACGGTGGCCCTGGCACCAGCGATAGCGGGCGCCATCGGGGTCGGCGCGAGCCTATTGTGGCAGCGCCGTAACGATATTCGGGCGACGGCGGTGCTGTCCGGCGCGCTGGTGGTGACCGTCGTGCTGGCCTGCGTCCTGCTCGCCCGCACCCGGGACTGGCTGCCGTGGCTCGGTCCGGTGGTCGCGATCGCCGGTGTCGGATCGGCGGCATTGCTGCTGGTCATCGGGCGGTTGCCGAGGGCCGTCGCGGCCGGTGTCGTCGCGGTCGCCGTTGCCGTCGGCTTGGCCGCACCCGGTGCGTATGCGTTGGCCACCGCGGCGACTACGCACAGCGGTGCGATCCCGTCCGCGGGACCTGCCGGTGCCGGCCGGTCCTTCCCGGGCGGCGGGCGACCCGGCGTTGGCACCGGTGCGCCGGGTGGCATCAGCGGAGTTGCGGGTGCGTCGGGTGGTACCGGCACAGGTGCGGGTGCGTCGGGTAGCGCCGATGGTGGCACGGCTACGCCGGGTCGTACCGCCAGTGGTGCGGGTGCGCCGGGTGCTACCGACGGGAGTGCGGGTACGTCGGGTCGTACCGACGGAGGTTCGGGTGTGCCGGGCGGCACCAACGGTGGCGCGGGTGGCGGTGCCCCGATGGGTGGGATGTTCGGCAGCGTCAGGCCGGGCGCGAACCTGGCCGCCGCACTGAGCGCCGACGCCGATGACTACACCTGGGTCGCGGCCGTCGTCGGCTCCAGCAATGCCGCCGGGTACCAGCTGGCCACCGGTGATCCGGTCATGGCGCTCGGCGGCTTCAACGGCACCGACCCGGCGCCGACACTGTCGCAGTTCGAAGACTATGTGGCCCAACACAAGATCCACTACTTCATCAGCGCCCAGATCATGGGCGGGATGCGCGGATCCGCGAGCGGCGGCAGTCAGGCCGCCAGTGAAATCGCGGCCTGGGTCGAGGCCAACTTCACCGCCCAGACGATCGACGGCGTCACGGTCTACGACCTCACCGCCACCCACTGACCATGAGTACACGAAGGGACTCGATATGACCATGACCGAAGCGTCGCCCGTGCGGCCCGCCCGACCAGCGGGTCCGCGGCATGCGGACACGCGACCGAAACGATCGACTCGATGGCTGTTCGGCCCGCCCGATCAGCCACGGTGGGCGCGCCCCGGGTTGTGGACACTGCTGGCGGCCACCGCCGTCCTCTACCTGTGGGGACTCAGTAAATCCGGTTGGGCCAACGACTTCTACGCGGCCGCGGTCCAAGCGGGCACGCAGAGCTGGAAGGCACTGCTGTTCGGTTCGCTGGATTCGGGTAACGCCATCACCGTGGATAAACCGCCCGCATCGCTGTGGGTAATGGGCTTGTCCGGCCGGCTGCTCGGCTTCAGTTCGTTCTCGATGCTGTTGCCGCAGGCACTGATGGGCGTGGCATCGGTGGGTCTGGTGTACGCCGCGGTGCGCCGGTGGAGTGGCCCGGCCGCCGGATTGCTGGCGGGCGCGGTGCTCGCCGTGACTCCCGTTGCGGCACTGATGTTCCGGTTCAACAATCCGGACGCCCTGCTGATCCTGCTGCTCGTAGTCGCGGCGTACTGCACGGTCCGCGCCACCGAGCGGGGCAGCGGGCGCTGGCTCGCATTGTCGGGTGTGGCAGTGGGATTCGGCTTTCTCACCAAGATGATGCAGGCCTTCCTGGTACTGCCCGCGCTCGGGCTGGTGTTCCTGGTCGCCGCACCGATCGGTTTCTGGCGTCGGATCGCCAAGCTGCTCGGCGCCTTTGTCGCCATGGTGATCTCCGGTGGTTGGTTCGTTGCCCTGGTCAGCCTGTGGCCGAGTGACTCGCGCCCGTACATCGGCGGGTCGACCGACAACAGCCTGCTCGATCTCGCGCTCGGCTATAACGGTCTCGGCCGTGTCCTCGGCGGCGAGGGCAACGGCGGCGGTGGCGGCCCTGGCGGTGGCGGTGGCAACACCGGCTTCGGTGGCAACACCGGGATCACCCGATTGTTCGGCGATTCGATGGGCACCGAAATCTCCTGGCTGCTGCCTGCGGCCTTGATCGGCTTGGTGGCAGGTCTGTGGTTTACCCGCCGCACACCGCGGACCGGCCGCACCCGTGCGGGCCTGATGCTGTGGGGCGGTTGGCTGGTCGTGACCGGTGTCGTATTCAGCTACATGCAGGGCACCATGCATCCGTACTACACCGTCGCCCTGGCCCCGGCGATCGCGGCGCTGGTCGGTATCGCGGTGGTCGAACTGTGGCGCGGCCGCCACTTCGTCACGGCGCGTATCGCACTCGCGGCCATGGCCGCTTCGACCGGTATCTGGAACTTCATCCTGCTCGATCGCACACCCGACTGGTACCCCGCGCTGCGCTGGATCGTGCTGATCGGTTCGATCATTGTCGCGGCCATCGTCGCGGTCGGTGCACACCAGCTCGGCAGGTTCACCGCCATCGTGGCCATCGCCGGGCTGCTGTTCGGCCTCGCGGGGACCACCGCATACGCGATCGAGACCGCGGCGACGGCGCATTCCGGTTCCATTCCGACCTCCGGCCCGGCCGTCGCGGGCAAGGGAATGGGCATGGGCGGACCGGGTGGCGGCGGGGGAGCGGCTCCCGATGGTTCCGGCGAATCAGAAACCGCCGCACCGTCATTCGACGGTGCGCCACCCGGACAAACGGGCACCGAGCAGACGGGCACCGAACAGCAGGGGACCGAACAGTCGGGCACCGAACAGTCGGGCACCGACGCGACCGCCAACCGTGACGGCGGCGGACCGGGCGGCTCGAATTCGTCCAATACCGATCTGCAGGAGTTGGTGCGCAATACCGACAGCCGTTGGGCCGCGGCGGCGGTGGGCTCGCAGTCGGTGAGTGGCCTCGAATTGTCCACCGGCGCTTCGATTATGGCGATCGGCGGCTTCACCGGCAGCGACAACTCGCCGACGCTGGCGCAATTCCAGCAGTACGTCGCCAACGGCGATATCGCCTACTTCATCGCGGGTGGTGGCATGGGCGGTGGCCCCGGCAGCGGATCCGATAGCAGCGCGAGCCAGATCACCGCATGGGTCAAGGCGCACTACACCGCGATCACGGTCGGCGGCACCACGGTCTACGACCTGAGCAAACCCATCTCCTGACCCGCCCCGACCGAGGCGCGCCTGCCCCGGGCAGGCGCGCCATTCGGTGTTCCCGCGCTCTGGTCAGGGGCTATGAAAGATGTTGAAAACGGGCCGGCTCCAGCGACATTGCGCGTGTATCATACATGATGCGTGTAATATGCATGACTGGGGTGTGGCGCATGCCCTGTGTGATACACATGCGTCATTGGTGACGCGCGCATCGGCAGAAGGGTCGGGATGGACAAGCCCACGGATTTGATCGAGTTCGAGACCATGCTGCTCGGGCGGTACAGCCTGGCGTCTCGGCGTGGTGCCAGCCGCATGGACCGTAGCGCGTACACCCTGCTCAACCGACTGCACGGCGAAGGGCCGATGTCCATCGGTCAGCTCAGCGACGCGCTGGGGTTGGAGGCGTCGACGCTGCGTCGGCAGACCGCCGCGATGATGCGCTCGGGCCTGATCGAGCGGATCCCGGACCCTGAAGGCGGCATGGCTCGACTGTTCCGCATCACCCCCGAGGGCGGCAGCCGACTCGACTCCGACCGTACGCAAAGCGTCCGCGATCTGGACACCATCCTCGCCGACTGGACACCCGACGACGTCGCCACCTTCGCCGCCTATCTCGAACGTTTCAACACCGATATCGAGCGCTACCACGGCCGTCCGTGGCCGCGGCATTCCACTGTCAACCCCTGATCACGCCGCCCGCAGGCGCTCGCGGATCCGGTACTTCTGTACCTTCCCGCTCGGGGTGCGCGGAAAGTCCTCGACCACCACGAGCTGTTCCGGCCATTTCTGCTTGGCCAGCCCCGCCGCGGCGAAATGCGCTTGCAGATCCGCGAGCGTCGGCGCGTCCGATCCCGGATGCAGCCGCACCACCGCGGCCACATGCTCGCCGAGCCGGATGTCGGGCGCGGCGACGGCGACGGCCTCGGCGACGGCGGGCATGGTCAGCAGGACTTCCTCGACCTCGAGCGCGCTGATGTTCTCGCCGCCGCGGATGATCAGGTCGGAGGTGCGGTCGGTAATGGTGAGGAATCCGTCCTCGTCGAGCGTGCCGATATCGCCGGTGTGATACCAGCCGTCGTCGTCGAATACCTTCGCGGTGAGCGCCTCGTCGGTGTAGCCGAGACACAGATCCGGTCCGCGACTGAGGATTTCGCCGTCCTCGGTGAGCCGGATTTCGATGCCGGGCTGTGGATCGCCGTCGGTATAGAGCCGCTTGCCCTCCGGGGCGGTGCAGTCGGAGGCGGTGATCGAGGGGTGTTCGGTGCTGCCGTAGGAGCGATAGACGATGAGGCCGAGCTCGGTCAGCCGCTCGGTGACCGAACTCGGCACCGAGGCGCCGCCCATGCCCGCGTACTTCATGTGCAGCAGATGTTCCGCGGTGAAGCCGGGGTGGTCGACCAGGCTGGTCAGGTAGTACGGCACACCCCCCGCGACGGTGATTCCGTAGGTGGTCATCAGGGTCAGGATCTGTTCCGGATTCCAGGTGTCGACGAGATTGACCGCGATGCCGTCGCGGATCGGGATGAGAAAGGCATTGAGCATGCCGATGAAATGGCCGACCGGTGCGGCGGTGATCTGGGGCCCGAGGTCGGCCGGATAGTGCTCGGCCAGCTGGCGGGTCTCGCAGCCGAGCGTTTGATGACTGTGGATCACGCCCTTGGGTGCGCGGGTGGTGCCCGAGGTGAAGGCGATCAGCGCCGGACCGGCCGGGTCGACCTCGGCGACTCCGCTGAAGGGCTCCGCTTCGAGCAGATCGTCGAAGCCGTGCCCGACAACGCCGACGATCGGCACATCCGCGTAGACGGCCGGGTCGTAGGTGATCGAACCGAATCGGTCGGTGGTGACGAAGACGCGCGGACGCACCGCGCCCACTATGTAGCCGACCTCGCGCGGGCCGTAGATGTGCACGATCGGAACCACGACCGCACCGAGAAAGGTTGCGGCCCAGAAGGTCGCGGCCGCCTCCATCCAATTGGGCAGCTGGAAGGCCACCACATCACCGGGACCGACACCACGTTTGTGCAGGCCCTTGGCCAGTCGACGGGCGACCAGTTCGACATCGCGGAAGGTTCCGGTATACGGCCGGACCGCCGAATGCACGCGGAACCGGGCCTCGGGTGCCGCGGCCAGGCCGCGGGCCAGCAGGTCGCCGAGGGAATCGCGGGTCCACCACCCTTCGTCTTCGTACCGTTTGACCAGTTCGGCTGGGATTGTGCGCATATGGACTCCAAATACCCGGCGCGCGGGCACGAGTCGGCCACACCCGCGGCGCTGTCGGGTGGTTATCGGATGGGTGTCGGGGCTGTCGCTGCGGATATATTATTCTCCAAGAAGTAGAATGCCAATATCACGATTGGAGAACTCGCCATGGTGGAGCTCGAGCTGAGTGACGGGCTCGCGATCGTGACCATTGATCGCCCGCAGGCACGTAATGCCATCGCGCCGGAGACGATGGATCAGCTCGAGAAGGCACTCGATGCGGCCGAGGGGGCGCGGGCGCTGGCTATCCGTGGCGCCGGGGACAAGGCCTTCGTCTCGGGCGGAGATCTCAAGCAGCTCAGCGCGATTCGTACCCTCGAGGGGGCCGCGGAGATGGCCTGGCGGATGCGCGGCATCTGCGATCGCATCGCGGCCTTTCCCGCCCCGGTGATCGCCGCGCTGAACGGCCACGCCTTCGGTGGTGGAGCCGAAGTCGCGGTCGCCGCGGATATTCGGGTCGCCGCCGACGACATCAAGATCGCGTTCAACCAGGTCGCGCTGGCGATCATGCCGGCCTGGGGCGGTGCCGAGCGGCTCGGCGCGCTGGTCGGTCGGAGCCGTGCGCTGCTGCTGGCGGGTGCGGGAACCGTGCTCGACGCCGCCGAGGCCGAACGCCTCGGTCTGGTGGACCGGGTGCTGCCCCGGGCGTCGTTCGAGCAGGGTTGGCTGGCGCTGGCTCGATCGCTGGCCACTGCCTCCGCTGGTGAGGTCAAGCGCGTGCTGTCCGGGGTTTCCGCGGACGACGCGGTGAATGCCTTTGCGCGGCTATGGGTTTCCGACGAACACTGGGCGGCGGCGGATAAGGCGCTGAACCGGTCGCGGTGATCGGCGGCTACGATCCCGGCGCGATCGTGTAGATCGCGCCGAATTCCGCGATGAAGTCGAAGGTCGCGGCGGCCTCGCCCGTGCGACAGGAGACGACGATCCAGTCGACACCGGCCTTGGCAAGCGCCGCGAAGGCTTCCCGGTGCCGGTCGGCATCGACGGCTGGGGTGCCGATGCTCGCATCCGGGTAGGAGTACACCAGATCGATATGGTCGGTCCGGTCCGCGTCCTGGGCCGCCGATCGCACCTCGGCCATCTTCGTGGCGAGCTGGTCGAGCGTGCCGAGTTCCGGTGTGCGTGCGGTGCTGCTCAGCTCCGCGCCGCCGGTCATCGGAATCCAGCCCTGAGCGCGCGCCGCGACCCGACGGCGGCTCAGCTTCGAATTGCCGCCGATCCAGATCGGGATCGGATTCTGCACCGGCCGCGGCCGGGCGATCACATCGCGGGCGCTGAAGTGGCGGCCCTGGTAGCTGAACGGTTCGCCGCTCCAATGCAGCGGCAGTACCTCCAGGGCCTCGTCGAACAGTGCGTTGCGTTCATCGAAATCGACTCCGAGAGCATGGAATTCGCTCTTCTGATAGCCCGTGCCCATACCGATGATCGCGCGCCCACCCGACAGCTTGTCCAGCGTCGCCGCCGACTTCGCCAGCAGGAACGGATTGCGGTAGGGCAGGACCGCGAGATAGGTGATCAGGCGCAGGCGTTCGGTGACACCGGCGACGTAGCCGAGTGCGACGAACGGATCGAGCGTCTGATGTCCGCCGGAAGCCAGCCACCGCGCGCCCGGAATCGGATGCTCGCTCAGGGATAGTCCGTCGAATCCGGATCGCTCGGCCGCGACCGCCACCTCACGCAGGGCGCCGACGTCGAGCATGTCACCGTCGTACCCGGTGGTCTCGGGGTAGTGCAGGATGAATCGCATCGTGGGTGGTCCTCCCTGTGCCCTGCGGTCGGTGTGTGCGGTGGGTGCGTGTTCGCGACCGAAGGGCCGCCGCGAGAATTGCCATTCCAGCAAATGAGAACCGTACTCT
The DNA here is from genome assembly GCF_040680135.1 of Nocardia sp. NPDC052112. Classification (NCBI taxonomy): domain Bacteria; kingdom Bacillati; phylum Actinomycetota; class Actinomycetes; order Mycobacteriales; family Nocardiaceae; genus Nocardia; species Nocardia sp. NPDC052112. The sequence continues at coordinate 38,153 of NZ_JBFAWD010000007.1, forward strand.
CCGGAGTTGGCTACCCGCAAGGGGCTACCCGCGGTTCGGGTCCCAGCGCTGCTCGGCCAAGAACGTCGCGGGCCAACTGCCGGATGCGGTCAGTCGTGCCGTTTCCTCGCGCAGGATGTCGCCGATCCGAACGGCGAATTCGCGGGGGAGCGCCAATTGCGATGACGCGGCAACGCCGAGGTGTTGCGTCGGCGTCGGTTCACGCAATGGTGCGTAGCACAGGCGGTCGGCGGCAATTTCCTTGCTACATGCGGAAAGTGGTAGTACCCCGAAGGCGAGACCCGATTCGATGAGGTCGATGGCGACCGGTAGCGAGTCGGTGGCGAATCTGGAGTGAATTCTGAGTTTCAGTCGCAGCGCCGTGTTCTCGACCGTGCTGCCGATCCCGGTGTGCGAGCTGGGCAGCACGAGCGGCCGGGTGACGAGTTCGGTGAAGGTCATCGCGTGGCTCGGTGACAGCCCGGATTCGGGTCCGCCGACGACCACCAGATCCTCCAGCAGCAGATCACGGCAGAACAGGCGATCATCGGTCACCGGATTGATCACCGCGGTATCGATCGCGCCCTTGAGCATGCCTTCGACGAGCTGATCCGTACCGGCAACTGTCACATGGAAACTCACCCTCGGGAACGCCGCGCCGAGGCTCGCCAGCAGTGGTCCGGCCAGCGTGGGAGCGGCGGTCGGCAGGATGCCGAAGTGCAGGCCGCGCTCGACTCGTGCCAGCGGTGACCCGATGTACTGGACCGCGAGTTCGAGCTGTCGCAGCGGCCCGGCCGTGGTCGCGCGCAACCGTTCGCCCTCCTCGGTGAGCTCGACGCCACGGGCGGTCCGGCGGAAGAGGGTGACGCCCAGATCCTGCTCGAGCATGCGCACCTGACGGCTCAGCGCTGGTTGGGCAATGCCGAGGACGGTCGCGGCCTGCGTCATCGAGCCTTCGTCGGCAATGCGCAGGAAGTACTTGAGCCGGTGGGTGTCCATCGAGAGCGAATCCTACGCAAGCCATAACAATCCGATATGGCAGAACGCCGAAATCCGTATTGGATCGCGAAAAGGGCGCGGTCATACGCTTGCCGAACACAGGCGCAGTCGCGAAGCGATGCCTTGTTGATCTGGATGCGCTCCAATGGCGGAGCGGTGAGAGGAGATCCCATGGACCCCCGAGAGCAGGATGTGGCCGAGGTGATGGGCTTCGACCGGTTGCCCACGCACATCGTCGACAAGCGGGTGGCCGACCTATTGGATCTGAGCGGCAAGAAGGCGATCGTGACCGGTGCCGGCGGCGACGGTCTCGGGCAGGCGATCGCCAACCGACTCGGTGGCTGTGGTGCGGACGTCGCGCTGATCGGGCGCACCTTCGAGAAGGTGGAACGCCGGGCGAAGGAGGTCGAACAGCGTTGGGGCGTCAAGGCCGTCCCGATCCTGGCCGATCTGTCCGATTGGGATCAGGTCCACCGTGCCGTGCGGGAGAGCCACGATGCGCTCGGCGGACTCGACATCATGGTCAACAACCCGGTCATGGTGCACGCCGGTCCGTTCGAGGCATTCACCAAGGCACAGATCGATATGACCGTGCACGGCAGCCTCACCATGTTGATGTATTGCGCGCATGCCGCTCTGGAATATCTGCTGCCGCAGGGTTCGGGGAAGATCATCAATATCGGCGCCGTCGGCGGTCGTATTCAACAGCGCGGTCTGGTCGTCTACAACTCCTGTAAGGCGGGCGTGGTCGGATTCACCCGTAATCTCGCGCACGAAATGGCGCCGCGGGGCGTCAATGTGCTCGGTGTCGCCCCGGGCATCATGATCAAACCCGATATGCGGCAGCGGATTCTCGATCCGCAAAGCGATCAGGATTTCGCCGCCCGCAATGCGATTATGGAAGCGATCACCACTCAGGTGCAGCTCGGGCGGGTCTCGTTGCCCGAGGAGGTCGCCAATATGGTTGCCTACCTGGCCTCCGAGGCGGCCGACTATATGTGTGGCCAGACCATCGATGTCGCCGGCGGGCAATGGATGAACTGAGATGGTTACCACCAATGATGTGCTGGAAGCCGCTGTCGCACAAGCGGGTTCGGACGATTTCGGTGACGACTCCTTCCGTGAGGGGCTCGGCATTCTGCTTGCCTCGTTGCGGAACGAAGCGCGACTGAACGCCACCGGCGAGAAGTTCTGCTACGACCGCATCGTCAAGCACCTGGGCCAGCGCCTGCAGGTGGAGGACTGGTACCGGCGGCATCCGGAGATCGACGAGGTGCCGATCGTCGCGCCGCTGATCGGATTGGGATTGCCGCGCACCGGATCCACGGCGCTGTCGCTGCTGTTGGCGCAGGACCCGGGGGTGCGATATCTGCGACGCTGGGAGTCGTCGCAACCGTGCCCGCCGCCTTCGACTGTGGTCGGCGTCGATCCGCGGATCCCCTCGGACAAGGGCGAGATGGTCGGGACGCGCCATCACGTGCCCGTCGACAAGCACGGGCCGATGGAATGCCATGAGCTGATGGCGCTCGACTTCAAATCGCATATCTTCCATTCGTTCGCCCAGATCCCGACCTATTCGACCTGGCTGGTCACCGACGCCGACCTCACCTCGACGTTCGCGTATCAGCGGCGGGTGATGAAGTTGTTGCAGTGGGGTGAGCCGACCAGGCCGTGGCGGCTCAAATGTCCCTCGCACGTCCTGTTTCTCGACCACCTGGACCGGGTGTTTCCCGATGCATGGTTCGTGATGACCCATCGCGATCCGACCGACGTGATCCTGTCGGTGGCCGAACTGTACGCGGATATCACCGGTCGGTTCACCGACCATATCGACCGGCCCTATATCGGCAGGCTCAATGTCGAGCATTGGACGTTGGGGATGGACCGCGCGCTGGAATTTCGCGCGGCCGGTGCCGAGGATCGGTTCTACGACATCGATTTCCGTGCCATGCAAGCGGATCCGGTCGGTGCGGTGCAGGGTCTGTACACCTGGCTGGGCGAACCCGTGACCGGCGAGTTCGAACGGCGGATGCACAGCTGGTGGACCGCGGCCGCGGCCGAACGCGAGCCCAGCCACAAGGCCGATCCCGTCGAGTTCGGCATCGATCTGGATCGGGTGCGCCCGGCTTTCGCGCGTTACGTCGAATGCGTCGCGCGCTGGACTGCGCACTGAAATACGCTGATACGAAAGGAATTTCCATGCCTGTGGAGCTGACCGGTGGCATCGATCCGGCACGCGAGTACGTGTTCGCGCAGCGCCCGGAGAATCCGGAGATGCGGGACTCGGTGAGTTTCTGGGTGTCCGGCGACCGCGGCGAACTCGGCCTGCCGCGCATCGGGATCGAGGCGGTGGGCGCCAACTGGGCGTCTCACGATATCCAGGTAAACGTCGCGTTCCCGGACGGGCGCGCATTCCGGTTGCGCGAAACAGCATCGGCCTTGCCTGCGGTGGGACCCGACGGGAAGCCCACGGTGCTCGGTGCGGGCGGGCTGCGGTTCGAATGCGTCGATCCGTTTCGCACCTGGGTCATGACCTACGCGGGAAAGGCCGTGCAGACCTCGTCTTTCGACCTCGCAGCCGGGAAGACCGACGGCCCGCTGGTCGATGTCGAGTTCCGGGTCGAGGCCACCATGGCGGTGCCGCCGTGGGTGCAAGGCGCCCTGCGCAACGACGCCGGTGACCGGCTGAAGAATTCGGTCGAGGGCGATCTCATGGGCGGACCCCGATATGAGCAACTGTTTCGCGCGACCGGCTCGGTGACCGTCGACGGTAGCGACCAGCGTTTCACCGGCAGCGGGCTGCGGATCCGCCGCCAGGGCGTGCGCCGTTTGGCCGAGTTCTGGGGGCACTGCTGGCAGTCGGCGGTTTTTCCCAGCGGAAAAGCCTTCGGCTATATGGCCTATCCGCCGAGGCCCGACGGAAAGCCTACGTTCAATGAGGGTTTCGTCTTTCTCGGCGATGGAGATCTCATCCCGGCGCGAGTGGTGCGGGCGCCGTGGCTGACCCGGTTGCAAGCACTCGGTGAGGACGTATCGCTCGTGCTGGAAACCGCCGATGGCACGGTGTCCATCGAGGGGGAGACGGTGGTCTCCACCCACGATGTCCACCACAACGACAAGACGTATTCGATCAAGTCGCTCAAACAGGAACAGTCCGACTTTCCGGCCGTTCAGCAGGCCGGCGTGCGGTACCGCTGGGACGGCGAACAGGCCTACGGCATGCTCGAGCGGTCGAATCCGCTCGACAAGATCGCGCGGGAATAGCCCGGGTGCTTTCGCGGCGACCGCTGTATGCAGCCCGGCGACCGCGAATCTTGGTAACCGGACAGAGAATTCGTGGAGAAGACACTATGCGTGGATTGCGTGAGAAGACTTTTATCGTCGCCGGTGGTGCGACCGGGATCGGCGCCGCGACGGCCGAGCGGCTGGCCGAGGAGGGGGCGTTCGTCACCGTCGGTGACATCAATATCGCCGGGGCGGAGGCGACAGCCGAGCGGATAGCACGGGCGGGCGGGCGGGCCATCGGCGTCGAATTCGATCTGTCGGACGACAAATCGGTCCAGGAGCTGGTCAACCGGACGATCACCGAATTCGGTGCCGTACACGGCTTGCACAACGTGGGCGCGGACCTCTCGCCCGGCAACCTGGGACGGGACAAGACCCTGTTGGAGACCGAGCTGGACGTCTGGCAGCGCACCCTGGATGTCAACCTGCTCGGCTATGTCCGCACCAGCCGTGCGGTGCTGCCGCATCTGCTGGAACAGGGTGGCGGCAGCATTGTCAACACCTCGTCGGGGACCTCGGTGGGCGGCGATCCGTCTCGGGTCGCCTATGGCGTGTCCAAGGCCGCGGTCAATCAGCTCACTCGGCACATCGCCATCAACTGGGGCAAGCGGGGCATTCGATCCAACGGCGTCATGCCGGGGCTGGTCATGGGGGAGACCGTGCGGAACCAGAACGATCTGGCACTGCAGGAGGCGTTCCTCGCCGCGGCCCGTACCACGCGCCTTGGTGAGCCGGGTGACCTGGCGGCCGTCGTGGCGTTCTTGCTGTCGGACGAGGCCGAATGGATCAACGGCCAGGTGTGGTTCATCGGCGGCGGCGCGCAACTGCGCAACTGAGCGAGGCCAGGTGCGGTCACAGGGAGAAGAGATGACCATTGCGGCACAACATGATTCCGATCACCCCGTGGGATTGACCCATCTGCAGCGGTTGGAAGCCGAAAGCATCCAAATCATGCGGGAAGCGGTCGCCCAGAGCGAACGGCCGGTGCTGCTGTACTCGGTAGGCAAAGACAGCTCGGTGCTACTGCACCTGGCGCGCAAGGCCTTCTACCCGTCGCGGCTGCCGTTTCCACTGCTACACGTGGATACGACCTGGAAATTCCGGGCCATGTACACCTTCCGGGACGAGGTCGCGGCAGCGGATGACCTGGACCTGATCGTGTACCAGAACCCGGAATGCCTTACCCGCGGCATCAACCCGTTCGACCACGGTTCCGCATTGCATACCGAGCTGTGGAAAACCGAGGGCCTGAAACAGGCCCTGGACAAATATCAATTCGATCTGGCCTTCGGTGGTGCGCGCCGCGACGAGGAGAAGACGCGGGCCAAGGAGCGAGTGTTCTCGCTGCGCTCCGCGCGGCATCGCTGGGATCCGAAGCGGCAGCGCCCGGAATTGTGGCGGTTGTACAACGCGCGCAAGCAGCCGGGGGAGAGTCTGCGGGTGTTCCCGCTGTCGAACTGGACCGAGCTGGACGTGTGGCAGTACATCATGCGCGAGCGGATCCCCATCGTGGATCTGTATTTCGCCGCATCCCGTCCGGTCGTCGAGCGCGACGGCGCACTGATCATGGTCGACGACGAGCGAATGCGGTTGCGGCACGGGGAAACTCCGGAACATCGGATGGTGCGGTTCCGCACGCTGGGCTGCTACCCGCTGTCCGGTGCGGTGGCGAGCACCGCGACCACCTTGCCGACCATCGTGCGGGAGATGCTGCTGACCACCAGCTCCGAGCGGCAGGGCCGGGTCATCGACCGCGACTCGACCGGCTCGATGGAGAAGAAAAAGCAGGAAGGGTACTTCTGATGGCGCACACCACAAACGATCTGGTCGCCACCGATATCGAGGAGTATCTGCACAGGCATGAACGCACATCGATGCTGCGGTTCATTACCTGCGGCAGCGTCGACGACGGTAAGTCCACGCTGATCGGGCGCCTGCTCTACGACTCCGAACTGGTGTTCTCCGATCAACTCGCCGAACTGGAGCGGGATTCGAAAACCCTTGGCACGCAGGGTGGTGACCTGGATTTCGCCTTGTTGGTCGACGGCCTGGCCGCCGAGCGTGAGCAGGGCATCACGATCGACGTCGCCTACCGGTTCTTCGCCACCGAAAAGCGCAAGTTCATCGTTGCCGACACCCCGGGCCATGAGCAGTACACCCGCAATATGGTCACCGGGGCATCGACCGCCGATCTGGCCGTGGTGCTCATCGACGCCCGCAAGGGTGTGCTGCCGCAGACCCGTCGCCACAGCTATCTGGTGTCACTGCTGGGTATTCGCCATATCGTGCTGGCGGTGAACAAGCTCGACCTGGTCGACTATTCGCGGCAGCGGTTCGACGAGATCGAAGCCGAGTACCGCGCATTCGGTGACAGTATCGGCCTCGGCGATATCGTCTGCATCCCGATGTCGGCGCTGCGCGGTGACAATATTCTGCAGGCCAGCCCGAATACCCCCTGGTACCCCGGCCCGAGCCTGCTCGGTCACCTGGAGACGGTCCAGGTCACCGACGAGCGCGAGCGCGGTCCGTTCCGGATGCCCGTGCAGTGGGTCAATCGCCCGGACCTCGATTTCCGGGGATTCTCCGGCCAGATCGCCGGTGGCACAGTGCATCCCGGCGACCAGGTGCGGGTGCTGCCGTCGGGGCGCGAGAGCACCGTGGCGCGGATCGTCACCGCCGACGGCGATCTCGCGACGGCGGTGGCCGATCAATCCGTCACCATCGTGCTCGCCGACGAAATCGACGTCAGCCGAGGCGATGTTCTGGCCGCCGCCGACAATGCGCCCGGCCTGGCCGATCAGTTCGAATGTCAGCTGGTCTGGATGAGCGAGGAGCGGATGCTGCCGGGGCGCACCTATCTGCTAGAGCTTGCCACCACCACGGCCGTGGCCCAGGTGGCGCAGCCGAAATACGCCGTCGATGTCAACACGCTCGAACATGTTGCCGCCCGCACGCTCGGATTGAACGAGATCGGTGTTGCCAATCTGCATCTGGATCGGCAGATCCCATTCGATCCGTATTCCGAGAACCGGGATATGGGCGCATTCATTCTCATCGACCGCTTCACTCAGGACACCGTCGCCGCCGGTATGCTGCGCTTCGCGCTGCGCCGCGCGAACAATATCCATTGGCAGTCGGTCGAAGTGGACAAGCAGGCGCGCGCTCGCGGCAAGGGGCAGCGACCGGCGGTCGTCTGGTTCACCGGATTGTCCGGGGCGGGCAAGTCGACCATCGCCAATCTGGTCGAAACGCGTTTGCATGAGCAGGGATTCCACACCTACCTGCTCGACGGTGACAATGTCCGGCACGGTCTCAATGCCGATCTGGGGTTCACCGATGCCGACCGCGTGGAGAATATCCGTCGCGTCGTCGAGGTCGCCCGGTTGCTCGCCGATGCCGGTCTCATCGTGCTGGCCTCGTTCATCGCGCCGTTCGCGGCCGAACGCCGACGGGCGCGCGAGCGTATCGGTGCCGAGGAGTTCTTCGAGGTGCACGTCGACGCGCCGCTGGAAGTGGTCGAAGCCCGCGACCGAAAAGGACTGTATGCCAAGGCCCGCCGCGGTGAACTGGTCAACTTCACGGGAATCGACTCACCGTATGAGACCCCGGTCGCACCGGACCTGCACCTGGATGCCAGCGGTACACAGACCCCCGAGGCACTTGCCGATAAAGTCATCGAGCGGCTGCGACAGGCGGGCGTTCTCGATCCCACCCTCCGACAGTAGAGAAGATATGGACGATCACACCCTGGCCGCGGCGCTGGCCGAGGAAGCAGGCCGACTCCTGCTCGATATCCGCCACGAAGGTGGTGCCGCCGGCGACCGGAAGTCCAACACCCTGCTGTTGGACCGGCTGCGGGTGGCGCGTCCCGAGGACGCCGTGCTGTCGGAGGAAAGCCCGGACGACCCGAGCCGCCTCGAACATTCGCGGGTTTGGATCATCGACCCGCTCGACGGCACGCGGGAGTACGGCGAACCGCCGCGTGACGACTGGGCGGTACATGTCGCCCTCGCGGTGGACGGCCGAGCAGTGGTCGGGGCGGTGGCGCTGCCCGCTGCCGGATTGGTGTTGCACACCGGGCATCCGCCCGCGCTTGTGCCGTCGCGATCCGGTCCCATCCGGGTGGCCGTATCGCGGAGCCGGTGCTCCGAAGAGGTCGGGCGGTTGATCACCGCGCTGTCGGCGACGCCGACCCCGATGGGGTCGGCCGGTGCCAAGGCGATGGCCGTCGTGCGCGGAACCGCCGACGTCTACGCCCATTCCGGCGGCCAATACGAATGGGATTCGTGCGCCCCGGTCGCCGTCGCGGCGGCGGCCGGACTGCACGTCTCGCGCCTCGACGGCACACCGCTGCGCTACAACCGCCCCGACTCCTACCTACCGGATCTGCTCATCTGTCGTCCGGAACTACGCGACACCGTGTTGACGGCACTGCGGAAGAGAATGTAATTCTCGAATGCGTAAGTTATATTGTCGCGGTGTTGAAGGCTCGGTTCCGCGGGATCCGAACAAGGATTCTTATCATTGCGCTGGTGCCCAGCCTGCTGCTGATCTGCGTCGCAGTGGGTACCTCGGTCTATCTGTTCGATGACGCTCGGCACGCCGAGGATTTCGCGCGCACCCTGGACAGTCACCTCACGCCCACGCGCGAATTGGTCCTCGCCGTGCAACAAGAACGACTGCTATCGGTGGCCGAGTTGGCGGGCGAGGTTGTCGCCCCCAATGCGCTGGGCGCCGCCCGGACGCGGTTCGACACCGCGCTGAATTCGCTGGCAGCGACCGAAGCCGCGTTCCAACGCGTGGGCGGCAGCGCGATGGGAAATGTGGTGGCGGCCTTCGACGAGTTGAAGACTCGGTTGCCGGAGCTGCGCCGCGCGATCGATGCCGGTCGGCTACCGCTGGCCGACGCCTATGACTTCTTTTGTCGACTATTGGACGGCATGGACGACGGTTCGGCGACGATCGGACAATTTGCTCCGGACGCGGCCATCGGCTCCGAACTCACCCGCAATCTCGGGCTGTTGCACGTGGTCGAATCCATGTCGCGCGCCAGCGCGCTGACCGCGGCAGCGGCCCGCCCGCAGGGGCTGTCGCCGACCCTGTTCGCCGAATACCGCAACCTGGTCAGTTACTACCACGTCGAGATCGCACGATTGGCAACCGAACTCGACGCCGCCGACGCACAGCGCATCGAGGATCTCACCGCTTCCCTGGGTTGGCAGCAGGTCAGCGCCATGGAAAACGCCATCATCGAGGTGCGACCCGGAAGTACGCCGCAGTTGCCGATGAGCCTCGCCCAGTGGCGCGCGGCCGCGGACGAGGTGAGTCAGCAATTGGTGACATTGTGGGTGGGGCACGCCCAGCAGGGCCAACAGCAAGCCGCCGATGTGGGTGCCCGGCGCGGCCGCAACTTGTTGCTGGCCGCGAGTGTCGTCGGTGCGGTCGCAGTGCTGGCGTTCCTCTTGTCGCTGTTGCTGGCCAACCAATTGATCGGGCGGCTGAAACGGCTGCGCTCGGAAACCCTTGCGGTGGCCGAGGTCCGGTTGCCGGAGACGATGCGGCGCCTGAACAGCGGGGCGCGGATCGATCCGAAAACCGAAGCCGCACAGCTGGATTTCGGTGTCGACGAGATAGGGCAGGTCGCGCAGGCATTCAATCGGGCCCACGACGCGGCGGTCGCGGCCGCGGTCACCGAGGCGCGCACCCGCGAGGGTGTGCGGGCGGTATTCAGCAATATCGCCCACCGCAGCCAGGTCGTCGTGCACCGCCAGCTGGAGATTCTCGATGCGGCCGAACGCCAGCAGGAGGATCCGGCACTGCTGGAAACCCTGTTCCAGCTCGACCATCTCGCCACACGCGGGCGTCGCAATGCCGAGAATCTGATCATTCTCGGCGGCGGTCGCCCGGGTCGGCAGTGGCGACGTCCGGTTCCGCTCGGGGATCTCGTCCGCAGTGCGGTCGCGGAAACCGTGCAATACGCGCGGGTGTACACCAATGCCGGGCTGCCGTCGGTATTCGTCAACGGTGCGGTGGTGGCCGATCTGATCCATCTACTGGCCGAACTGGTCGACAACGCGACCGGGTACTCGCCGCCGCAGTCGCGCGTGGATATCACCGGCAATCCGACCGATAAGGGTGTTGTCGTGGTGATCAGCGATCAGGGCATGGGCATGTCGGATTCGGAATTCGAACGGGCCAACGAAATGCTCTCCGACCCGCCGGATTTCAGTGTCGCGACGCTGTCGGCGGATGCCCGGCTCGGGCTGTTCGTGGTGGCCCGGTTGGGGATTCGGCACGGCATCTCGGTGCGCCTGACCGAATCCGACTACGGCGGAGTTCGCGCCAGCGTCGTGATTCCGACAGCTGTGCTGGCCTCGGATATCGCCGCGCCGATCGTCATATGACCGAGGTGGCTCCGATTCAATCGGACCGGGCGTCGGTCATCGTGGTCAGCGCCACCGGGCCGCTCCATCCGCACGGCTGCCCGCAGGTGGCGACGAGTTGCGATTCGGTGGCACCGTCGGCGAAGGTGCGGATCATCGATGCGGCGCTGGCGGGATAGCCGCAGCGCGGGCATTTGCCGAAGTAGTGGAGCACCTCGACGACCGAGAATCGGATGGGCGCATGCATGGTGTGACCTCAGTGGTTCGCGGACGGCGCGTCCGCCCAGCGCGCGATATCGGTTTGGTCGGCGCTCGGGCCCAGATCGGCGGCGGCGCGGGTCCACAGCTCGACGGCACGCTCGCCGAGTGCGGCCGGTATGCCGAGCGCGGCTGCCAGGTCGGTGGCGATGCGCATGTCCTTGAGCATGAGCGCGAGGGCGAATCCGGAGTCGAAAGTTTCCGGCAGGATCGCCTGCGGGAACTTGAGTTCGGTTGCGGCACTGCGCCCGCTCGCGGCATTGACGGTCTCGATGATCACGGCCGGGTCCAGGCCGAAACGACGTCCGGCCGCGACTGCTTCGGCGGCGGCGAGCAGGTTGACCGCGGCGAGCAGATTATTGATCGCCTTGACGGCATGACCGGCGCCCGATGAACCGATGTGCCGTACCTTGCCCAGCGGTGCCAGCACCGAATCGAGCTGGGCGACAATATCTTCCGGACCCCCGATCATGATCGTCAGGGTACCGGCCGCCGCCCCGCGCACGCCGCCGGACACCGGTGCGTCGACCAGCGTGATCCCGCGCCCGGCCAGCACCGTGGCCAGCCGCTGCGTCGACTGTGGTTCGGATGAGCTCATATCGATCACGATCGCGCCCGGTCCCAAGGTGGACAGCACCTGTTCGTCACCGAGTACGGATTCGACGACGGGGGAGCTGGGCAGCATGAGAATCAGGTGCGTGGCTCCGGCGGCGGCCGCGGCGGCGCTGGTCGCGACCCGTCCGCCGACGGCGGTCAGGCTCGCGCGGGCAGTCTCGGACGGGTCGAATCCGACGACGTCGAACCCCGCTTCGACCAACCGCCGCGACATGCGCGCGCCCATGGTGCCGAGGCCGAGGAAGGCGATGTGCCCGGTTTCGCGTTCAGACATCGGCGTGCTCCCGCAGGATCGGTCCGGCGATTCGGAAGGCTTCGACGCCGGCCGGGACGCCGGCGTAGATCGTCGCATGCAGTAGCACCTCCCGGATCTCGTCCGGGGTGACGCCATTGGTCAATGCGGCCCGCACATGCGTGGCGAATTCCGTGGCGCGGTTGAGGGCGGTCAGCATGGCCAGGGTGATCATCGATCGGGCCCGGCGGTCCAACTCGGGGCGCGTCCACACCGCACCCCAACAGTATTCGGTGACCAGATCCTGCAGCGGCGCGGAGAAGTCGGTGGCGGCGGCCAGCGCCCGGTCGACGTAGTCGGCGCCGACGACCTCGCGGCGGACCTGCAGTCCGGCGTCGTATCGCGCCCGGTGGTCGGGATCGATTGTCATATCCGGCAATCCTTTCGGCGGATCAGTCGAGGAACAGGTCCGGTGTCGGGTGCGTGCCGCCGCCGTAGCGGGACAGGTCCGTGACACCGCCGTAGCGGGTCAACGCCTCGGCGTCGATGAAGCAGTTGCCGGTGATCTGCCGCGCGGGCTGGGACACGATCTCGATCGCGGCGTCGGCCATGATCTCCGGACTGCGCGCGGCCGCGAGCTGGTTCGCGCCGTCGTCGAGGTTGGCCACTGCTGACGTGGCGATGAAGGTCTCGGGCCACAGGCAGTTGAAAGCGATTGCGGCCTCGGCGAATTCGGCGGCCCAGCCCTGTGACAGCAGCGTCATTCCGTATTTGGACAGCGTGTAGACCGGATGTGCGCCGAGCCAGCGCGGATTCATATTCACCGGCGGCGCGATGGTCAGCACATGCGGGTTGACCGAGTTGCGCAGGTGCGGCACACACGACTGGGTCAGCAGAAAGGTGCCGCGAATATTGATGTCGACCATCAGGTCGAACTTCTTGGGCGACAACCGCTCGGTCGGCTCGGTCGCGATGGCGCTGGCATTGTTGACGCAGATATCGATGCCGCCGAAGCGTTCCAGCGCGGTTTCCGCGACCCGCCGTACATCCTCCTCGCGGCGCACATCACCCACCACGGCGGCCGCCTTACCGCCCGCGGCCTCGATCTCGGCGGCCGCGGTGTAGACGGTGCCGGGCAGCCGTGGATGCGGTTCGGCCGTCTTGGCCAACAGCACCACGTTGGCGCCGCGGCGGGCGGCGGCGACCGCGATGGCCAGTCCGATACCGCGGCTGGCGCCGGAGATCACCATCGTGCGGTTGGTCAACGGTCGATGCGGATCGGGCATCGTGCTCCTCGATGTGACGTGTTGTGAGAACTCACTCGCTTCAAATGGTATTGGCATTCTCTTTTTTGGCAAGTAGCGTATTCACTGATGAACGACCAAGTGCAGACCTCGTCCGGCATCCCGCTCGAGCCGGTCTACGGACCGGAAGACCGGCGTGCCGATCCGCCCCAGCCGGGCGCATACCCCTTCACGCGTGGCAATTTCGCCTCCGGCTACCGGGGTCGGTTGTGGACGTTCCGGCAGTACTCGGGTTTCGGTACCGCGGAGGAATCCAACAGGCGCTACCGGTATCTGCTCGAACAAGGCGGCACCGGACTGTCGGTGGCGTTGGATCTGCCCACGCAATGCGGATACGACTCCGACGACCCCGAGGTGAGCGAGGAGGTCGGTCGGGTCGGCGTAGCCGTGGATACGCTCGCCGACGCCGAGGTGCTCTTCGACGGCATACCGCTGGACAAGATCAGCACCAGCTTCACCATCAACGGCACCGCGGCGATCCTGTTGGCGTTCTATGTGGCGGCCGCGGAGAAGAAGGGGGTACCGCGGGCAAAACTCACGGGCACCATCCAGAACGACATCCTCAAGGAATATGCCTCGCGCGGCACCTGGATCTGGCCGCCGGAACCGTCGCTGCGGCTGATCGCCGACACCATCGAGTTCTGCGCGGCCGAGGTCCCGCGGTTCAACGCGATCTCGGTGGCGGGCGCGCACTTCCGTGACGCCGGGGCGACCGCGGTGCAGGAGATGGCGTTCACTCTCGCCGACGGCGTGACCTACTGCGACACCGTGGTGGCGCGCGGCCGGATGACGATCGATCAATTCGCGCCACAGATCTCGTTCTTCTTCTATACCCACGGCGACTTTTTCGAGGAGATCGCGAAGTACCGTGCGGGTCGGCGTCGTTGGGCCACCCTGGTGCGTGAACGCTACGGCGCGAGCACGGATAAGGCGTCGATGTTCCGATTCGGCTGTGTCGCCGGTGGCGCGTCGTTGTACGCGCCGCAGGCCCAGAACAATCTGGTGCGGGTCGCCTACGAGTCGATGGCCTCGGTGCTCGGCGGGGTACAGTCGATGTTCACCGCCGCATGGGACGAGCCGTTCGCGCTGCCCAGCGAGGAGTCGGCGACGCTGGCGTTGCGCACCCAGCAGATCCTCGCCTACGAGACCGGTGTGACGCGGGTGGCCGATCCGCTCGGCGGCTCCTACTTCGTCGAGGCGCTCACCGATGCCACCGAGGCGCGCATTGTCGAGATCATGACCGATCTGGAGCAGCACGGCGGCATGGTGCGCTGCATCGAGGACGGCTATCTGCAGGGGCTGATCGCCGATGAGGCCTACCGGCTGCATCAGGAGGTCGAATCGGGTGCGCGTCCGGTGGTCGGGGTGAATCGATTCGTCTCCGATGAGCCCGCGCCCGATATCGACACCTATGAACTCGATGCCAAGGGGCGGGAATTGCAACTGAAGCGCCTTGCTCGGGTGAAGGCCGAACGAGACCCGGCCGCGGTGCGCGCCGGTCTCACCGCTTTGCGGCATGCCGCCGAAGGAGACGGAAATCTGATGCACAATCTGATCGACTGCGCCAACGCGTACTGCACGGTCGGCGAGATGACCGCAGCACTGAAATCGGTGTGGGGCGAATTCCAGCAGCCGGTGGTGTTCTGATGCCCGCGCGTGTACTCGTCGCCAAGCCGGGGTTGGACGGTCACGACCGCGGTGCCAAGATCGTCGCCCGCACGCTGCGTGACGCCGGGTTCGAGGTCATCTACACCGGCATCCGCCAGCGCGTGGAGGACATCGTGTCGATCGCGTTGCAGGAAGACGTCGCCGTGGTCGGTTTGAGCATCCTCTCCGGCACGCATGTGGCGATGACGACGCGCGTCGTGGATGCGCTGCGGGCCGCCGGCGCCGGTGATCTCGCGGTGGTGGTCGGCGGCACCATCCCGCAGGCGGATGTGCCGCGGCTGCTGGAAGCCGGTGCGGCCGCGGTCTTTCCGACCGGGACCGCGCTGGAGACGCTGGTCACCGAGATCCGCGCGCTGTGCTCACCCACCCCGTCGGCTCCGCCGACTACCGTCCCCGAGTGCTCACCCACCCCGTCGGCTCCGCCGACTACCGTCCCCGAGTGCTCACCCACCCCGTCGGCTCCGCCGACTACCGTCCCCGAGCGCTCACCCACCCCGTCGGCTCCGCCGACTGCCGTCCCCGAGACCGAAACCGCGACACCGTCGTGATCCGGTCGGGCCACAGTGCTGTGAAAAAGCTTGGAAACTGGAGGAATTCGTGCGAATCGGAGTGATGATCGGGCCGGAGAAGGGGGACTCCGCGCGCAAGCTCGCCAGGATGCTCGACGATATCGAATGGGCCGAAAGCGCGGGACTGGATACCGCGTGGATTCCGCAGATACCCACCGATTTCGATGCGCTGATCACCATCGCGCTGATGGGTAGGAAAACCACCCGTATCGAATTGGGTACGGCGGTCGTGCCGTTGCAGGCGCAGCATCCGATCGCCCTTGCCCGTCAAGCACTTTCGGCGCAGGCCGCGGCCGGTGGTCGGCTCGCGCTGGGTGTCGGCCCTTCGCATCACTGGATCGTGCGGGACATGCTCGGGCTGCCCTATGCCAAACCGGCGGCCTACACCCGCGATTATCTGGACGTGCTCACTGCCGGTTTGCGCGGGCCCGGCCAGGTCGATATCGAAAACGACAGCTTCACCGTGCACAATCCGCTCGACCTCGGCCCGGTGGCGCCGGTGCCGCTGCTGATCGCCGCACTCGGCCCGGTCATGTTGCGCATCGCCGGGGAACAGGCCGACGGCACCATTCTGTGGATGGCCGACGAGCGTGCCGTGGCCGACCATGTCGTCCCGAAGATCACCAAGGCCGCGGCCGAGGCCGGGCGACCCGCACCACGCATCGTCGCCGGGCTGCCGGTGTGCCTGTGCGCGCCGTCGGAGGTCGATGCGGCGAAGGCGCGGGCCAACCGGATTCTCGGCGAGGCCGAGGTCTCGCCCAACTACCAGCGGCTGCTGGAACAGGGTGCGGCCAGCGATATCGGTGATATCTGCGTCGCGGGTGACGAGCGGGCGATCGCGACGGGACTGCGCCGCTTCGCCGACGCGGGAGCCACGGATCTGTCGGTGCGGCTGCTGCCCATCGGCGATACCCGCGACGAACTCATCGCCTCCAAGCGCCGAACCCGGGAGATGATCGCCGAACTGGCGAAGGAATTGCGGTGAGCGACCGCGATTCCGGCGAGGCCGCGGGGCCGCTGGCGGGGATCCGGATACTCGAGGTCGGCACCATGCTCGCCGGTCCCTACGCCACGATGATGCTCGCCGATCTCGGTGCCGAAGTGACCAAGATCGAACCGCTGAACGGGGAGATCTCGCGGCAGGTCGGCGACTCCTATTTCGCCAGCCTCAATCGCGGCAAGCGCAGTATCCGACTCGAATTGACCAGCCCCGCCGGACAGCGTCGGCTGGCCGAACTCGTCGCGGAATCGCATGCGCTGCTGGTGAATTTGAAGCCGTCGGCGATCCGGCGCCTCGGCCTGACCTATGAGTCGCTCCGGCATTGCAACGAGCGCATCGTCTGTGTGGCGATCACCGGCTTCGGCTTGGACGGCGGTGACGACCCCGCCTTCGATTATGTGATCCAGGCGGCGACGGGTATCGCCGCGATGACGGGCGATCCGCAGGGGCCGCCCACGCTGCCCGGGTATTCCTCGGCCGACAACTCGACCGGCCTCACCGCCGCGCTCGGCCTGCTCGCCCAGATAGTCTCCGGTCGCGGCGGGCAGGTGGACGTCTCGCTGTACGAGGTGATGCTCTCGCAGCTGAACTACCATGCGTCGGCCTATCTCAACGACGGCAGACAGCCGCAACGCCGCAGGTTCGGCGCACATTCGTATTACGTTCCGGCACAGCTCTTTCCGACCGCCGACGGCCATCTCGCACTGTTCATCACCCACGACGGCTTCTGGAAGGTCTTCGCCGCCGAGGCGGGCGTCGACGGATTCGCGACAATGGCCGAGCGGGCCGCGCACCGTGACGAGGTACTCGCCGCGGTGACCGCGGCCTTGGCCACCGATACCGCATCCGGCTGGGAATCTCGCTTACGCCCGCTCGGCATCCCGGCGGCTGCGGTACGCACCCTGCCCGAAGCGCTGGCCGCCACCCCCGAAACCATCGTCACCGTGGGCGATTTCCGGCTGATCGGCAGTCCGATCCGGATCGCCGGATACCAGCCGCGATACGGTCCACCGCCGGTGCTCGGAGAACACGATGTGTAATCGGTGCCCGAGTGGGCACCGAGAGTACGGTTTCCGCAGGACGAGTCGGGTTCGAAACATTGCTCACAGGTGCGGCAGCCCGGTGTGAGTTCCGTGAAATATATTGGCCACGAAGAGAAAACGGGCTGCGACAACCGACTAACCGGACGGAAACCGACCGGTGCTGTCCTGAATGCATGGATATCACATCATGGTTCAGGTCCAAGTCCGCAGCGGGGACGGCCACGGTCGCCGAGCCCGGCACAATCTACGAGCAGATCGGCGGGCAGGAGGCGCTCGAGGCGGTAGTCGAGGACTTCTACGTACGAGTCCTCGCCGACGACCAGCTGGCGCCGTTCTTCACCGGTACGAATATGTCGCGGTTGAAGGGGCTGCAGGTCGAGTTCTTCTCCACTGCGCTCGGCGGCCCCGGCCCCTACACCGGTGCCCCGATGAAGCAGGTCCATCAAGGTCGTGGCATCACGATGGACCATTTCGGCCTCGTGGCCGGACATCTGACCGATGCGCTGACCGCCGCCGGGGTGCCGACGGCGCTGGTGGAACAGATCATCGGGGCCGTTGCCCCGCTGGCCGACGATATCGCGTCCGGCTCGGCCTCCTAGTCACCGCGCTGACCGCGCAGCCGATCGCCACCGCCATCGGACTGCCGGGCGCCGAAACGCTCGCTCCAGATGCTTGGCTGCGGCGTGTCGGTGGATTCCCGCTCATCGCCGATCCCGGGATCTGGCGCTACCACACCTCGTCCGACATCCTCGGCGTGCTTATCGCCCGAGTCGCCGGGCAATCGCTGGAAACGGTCTTGCGCGAGTGGATCTTCCGGCCTCTCGGGATGGTGGACACGAGTTTTACCGTGCCGCAGGCCAAACGCGACCGGCTGACGGTGTTATATGGTCCCGCACCGGATTTCGCCGTGCTGGACCACCCCCGGGACACCGCGTGGACAGCCGAGCCGCTGTTCGCCTCACCTACTCGGCGCCCGCCAGTGCCCGGACCGCCGCCAGGCGCGCGGGATCCGACAGCGCCGCAAGCACTTTCGACAGCCGCAGTGCTTCCGCGGCTGGATGTGATTCATCGATGACCAGGCTCGCCGCGATGGTCGCCTACCTCACCGCCCCCGACGCCCGCCTCATCACCGGCACCAGCATCACCATCGACGGCGGATTCACAGCCTGACACCTACCGGCACCGAAACATCCGGGCACCCTGTGTCGTAGCCGGGCACCCGAGACAGGGGATGCCCGGCTACCAGAAGGGGTGCCCGGTCTCAGGCGTTGTGTCGCGCTGGACAGCGCCGTGTCGAGGTGGCCGGGGCATGGGGATGCTCAGCGCTTGGCGGTGAGTCTGGCGATATTGGCCCGGAAGTCCTCGCTTTGGAACGTCAGGTCCTCGGCCGCAAGGGCATAGTCGAGGGTGGCCAGCACCGCTCGCTCGAGTTGGAGGTTGAGGACCCGCTTGGTGCTCTCCACCGCCTGTTGTGGAAGTTCGAGTATGCGCTGAGCGCAGGCCAGCGCCTCGGCTACCGGATCTTCGACAATGTGGTTGGCCAGGCCCATTTCGCGGGCCCTGGCGGCGGGGATCCGCGCACCGGTGATCGCGTATTCCTTGGCCAGCAGCAGACTCGTGTGCAGGGGCCAGGTGAGCGGGCCGCCGTCGGCGGCGACCAAGCCGACCTGTACATGCGGATCGGCCAGGTACGCGGTTTCGGCGATGTAGACCAGATCGCTCAATGCGACCAGACTGCAGCCGAGACCGACCGCGGGACCGTTGACCGCGGCGATCACCGGGATCCGGCAGCGGGCCATGCCGAGCACGATGTCGCGGCCGTCGGCGATCGTCTTGGCGCGCAACTCGCGGTCGCGGCTGAGTTCTTCGAGATAGGTGAAGTCGCCCCCGGCGGAGAAGGCCCGGCCCGCGCCGGTCAGCACCGCTACCCGCGCCGCGCTGTCCGCGCTCAGCCGCGGCCACAACCGGGCCAGCCCGGCGTGCAGCGGATCGTTGACGGCATTGAGGGCATCGGGCCGGTTCAGCGTGATGATCCGGACCGGGCCCTCGGCGCGAACGTCGATTTCGGCTGGCATGTCATACATTTCAAACTCCCAATCCCAGGATGCGCGCGGCGATGATGTTCTTCTGTATCTGTGAGGTACCGCCCATAACGCTCTGTGCGCGGCTGTAGAAGTAGGACCCGAGCAGTTCCGGATCGCGGGTACCGCCGACGGCCAGCGCCGCATGGCCGACCGCTTGGTCGACCCAGGTCATGAGCAGTTTGTCCAGCGATCCATCGGGCCCGTGGGTGATGCCGTCGAGCTGTTCGGAGAGTCGGCGCCGCACGTGCAGGCGCAGCATCTCGGTCTGCACTGCCGCCCAGGCGAGTTCCTCGGGCACCTTGCCCTCGACGCGAGTGGCCAGCTGACGCACCAGCTTTCCGTACCGAGCCGCGAATCCCAAGGTGGACGGCTCGCGTTCATGTCCGACGACGGTCATCGCCAGCTTCCAGCCCTCGCCCGGCGCACCGACCAACTGATCCGCCGACACGATCGCCCCGTCGAATTCCACCTGGCCGAATTCCCGGGTCACCCCGCTGATCATCCGCAGTGGCCGCTGCCGCACACCCGGCTGTTTCATCGAGATGATGAATGCCGAAATGCCTTTGTGCCGTGGGGCATCGGGATCGGTGCGAGCCAACAGCAGACACCAGTCGGCGACGTCGGAGTAGCTGGTCCAGATCTTGTGGCCGTTGACGACGTAATGGTCGCCAGCGCGCGTCGCGGTGGTCGCCAGCGCGGCCAGATCCGATCCGGCGCCCGGTTCGCTGAAGCCCTGGCACCAGCGCTCGGTGCCATTGATCATGCCGGGCAGGAATCGCTGCTGCAGTTCCTTGCTCGCGTGCCGCCCCAGGCCCGCGACCAGGTAGCCGAGGCTGGGCCGGGGCGGGGCACCCGCGACCGCCAGCTCCTCGTCCAGGATGACGTCGTAGACCGGCGAAAGCTCGTGGCCACCGAATTCGCGCGGCCACGACAGCCCGAAGAATCCGGCCGCGTAGAGCGCCTGATGCCATTCGCCCTGCCGTGCCCAGTATTCGTCACCCGAGGTCGGAAAGGTTCCGGCGACCTCGGCCAGCCAGGCGCGCAGCCGGTTTCGGAATTCGGCCTCCTGCGGTGCGTCACGAAAGTCCATGGTCGATCTCCTCCAGGCTGACGGGGAACAACTCGGTCGAGGTGAGGGCCCGGCGCAGGTACACGTGCGCGAGGCATTCCCAGGTGTTGCCGATACCGCCGTGCACCTGAATCGCGGTCTCGCACACTGTCCGCGCGGCCCGCGCGCAGTACAGCTTTGCGATCCGCGCCGCACGCATCGATTCGGCGTGCGGCAATTCGTCGACCGCCCAGGCCGCGTGGCGCGCGACACTGATCGATCCCTCGATCAGTGCCTGGCTCTCGGCGAGCAGATGGGCCACCGCTTGATACGAACCGATCGTATTGCCGTACTGCGCACGGACTTTCGCATACTCGACGGCGAGGGACTGGGCGCCGCGGGCGACACCGACCAGATCGGCGGTCGTGGCCACCAGCGCCAATGTCTGCCACTGCGTCACTTGATCGGCGCTCAGTTCGCCGAGCAAGTCGCGCCGACCGGTGAGCTCCGCGTCGACCCTGGTGAGATCCGCGCCGGGGAGTTCGGCACCGAGGCCGCTGACAAGCAGTTGGCCATCGGCGATCACGAGGGCGCGGTCGGCGCCGTGCGCGTCGACCGCCCGGTCGGTAACCGCGATGGTCCAGCGATGCTCGTCGGCCGGGCGTCCGCGCAGCTCGTCGGCCAGTACCGGCCCCAGGAACGGCGCATCCACCAGGCCGCGACCGAACTCCTCGGCCACGATCGCCACCTCGACGCCGGAGGCGCCGTCCGAGCGCAGTGCCCGCCAGCCGGTCTGGTCGATCGCCTTCTCCAGCCGGGCGACCCTGGCCGCGTCGTCGAGGTCGAGTACCGAGCCGGGGCCGAGGTCGTCGGCCAATTTCGCGGCGGCGTCCCGCAATTGTCGCTGTTCACTCGTGAGACGAACGTCCATACTGCTCCTTGAGAATTCGGCGCAACACCTTGCCGGAGGGCAGGCGCGGGATTTCGGGGACGAACACCACGTGGCGCGGTCGCTTGTAGCCGGCCAGCCGGTCGCCGACCAGTGCGATGAGTTCGTCGGCGGTGACCGGCGCGGTGCGAGTTACTGCCGCGACGATCGCCTCCCCGTCGGCGGGGTCGGCGATGCCGAACACCGCGCAGTCGCCCACCGCCGGATGTCCGTGCAGTACGGCCTCGATTTCGGCGGGCGCCACCTGGAAGCCGCGGACCTTGAGCATTTCCTTGGATCGGTCGGTCACCTGGACCCAGCCGTCGGCACCGATGCGGCCGATATCACCGGTCCGGTACCAGCCGTTGTCGAAGGCATCGCCGGTCGCCTCGGCCGGTAGATAACCGGCCATCAGCGACGGCGACCGCGCCTGGATTTCACCGATCTCGCCCGCGCCCAACGGTTCTCCGCTCAGCACCGACACCACCCGCAGTCGCACCTCCGGTGCGGCTTTTCCGACACTGTCGTACCGCACGTCACCGATCGGACTGCACGCGATGACCGGCAGTTCGGTGGTCCCGTACGCGGGCAGCCAGCCGACACCGGTTCGGGCGGTGACGGTTGCGGCGACGCCCGCGGTGACCGGCGTGGCACCCCACATGATGTAGCGCAACGAGGACAGGTCATAGGACTCGAGCTCGGGCTGTGCGGCCAGTGCCAATGCGATGGGCGCGACGGCCATCTCGATCGTGATCCGGTCCTCGGCGATGCACCGCAGCATCCGTTCCAGATCGAAGCGGCGGTGCAGCCGCATCCAGGCGCCCGCCTCCAGCACGGTGACGATATTGAGCAGCCCGAGAATGTGTGAGGGCGGCGTGACGATCTGCAGGCGGTCGTAGGAGTTCAGCTCCAGCACCCGGGTCCAGTGCCGCACCGCGGCGGCGAGGGAGGCGTGGGTGTGCCGCACCGCCTTCGGCAATCCGGTAGTGCCCGAACTGAATACGAGCACCGCGTCGGATTGTGGATCGGGTCGCCCGAAGGTGCGCGTCAGCGCGGTGATCGGCTCGTCGAGGTGACGTGTCGGCAGCAGCTCGGCCAATATCGGCACATCGCCGAGCCCGTACACCGGTTCGGTCAGCGCCAGGGCATGTTCGACCTCGGCACGTTTCCAGGCCGGACTGATCAGCACCGGTGTCGCGCCCAATCGCCAGGTCGCCAGCACGGCGACGACGAATTCCGGCCGGTTCGACGACATCAGCGCCACGCGCTGACCGGCGCGCACACCCCGTCCGACCAACTCCAGGGCCAGGCCCGCGGCCAGTCGATCCAGCTGCCCGCGCGTGTACTCCCGGTACTCGAAGGCGAGGGCAACCGGTTCGGTGCGCGCGGTCGCGGCAGGGGTGGCACCGCGGCTGTCGTTCGACCCCATTTGAGAAGATCCTGTCTCGTTGGAGAGAATACAATTCTCATTGTATTAGAATCTTAATACCAGGAGGAGGCAGTCCATGGCGAGACCCCCGTTGTTCCAGCGCGCGACCGTGACCCGGATCGTCAAAGAGAGCGCCGACGCGCGCACCTATGTGCTCGCCCCGCACGACGGGCCGATCGCTTATCAATCCGGGCAGTTCTGCACGTTCCGGGTCCAGGTGGACGGCAAGGACCTGTACCGCTCCTACTCGATGTCGAGTGCGCCGGAAACCGACGGTGAGCTGATGACCACGGTCAAGCGGGTGCCCGGGGGGCAGGTCTCGAACTGGCTGCACGACAACGTGGTCGAGGGCGACGAACTGGAGCTGACCAGGGCGGCGGGCCGGTTCTGCCTGCGCCCGACCGAGGCAGCGCTGCTCGGCTTCAGCGGCGGCAGCGGCATCACGCCGATCCTGTCGCTGGCCAAGAGCGCACTGGCGAGCACCGCCAGGCGGGTGCGGCTACTGTGCGCGGACCGCGATCGGGAGTCGGTGATCTTCGAGGCGGTACTCGCGGAACTGAGCGGCCGCTATCCGGGACGACTCGAGGTGATTCGCCACCTGGACTCCGACCGCGGCTTCCTGACTCCCGAAGCGGTCCGAGATTTCGTCGGCGCGGACGGCGGTGCCGACTGCTACGTCTGCGGACCCGAGGCCTTCATGGAGATGATCGAAAACGCCCTGCCCGGACCGGGTCTGGTGTTCAGTGAACGATTCGGCGCGCCCGCCCCGGCGCTGCCCGCTACCCCCGCGACCGTCGAAACTCCCAGGGCCACAACCCCGGTCGCGACCACCGACAACACGGTGACCGTCATCCTGAAGGGCAAGAAGAAGTCGGTCCCGCGCAAGGACGGCGAAACACTGCTCGAAAGCGCCCGCCGCGCCGGTCTGGCACCCCCGTTCTCCTGCGAGGCAGGTAACTGCGCCACCTGCATGGCCAAGGTGACCAAGGGCCACGCCACTCTGCGCCGCAACGACGCACTGACCGACGACGAACTCGCCGACGGATATGTCCTCACCTGCCAGGCCGTGCCCGATACGGACTCCATCACCGTCGACTACGAGTAATACCCCACGTCCCGCCGCCCCCGCCCCACCGAACAGGGGCAAGGTGCGAGATGCGCTACTGGCCAAGTGATCACGTGGAACCTGTGGCGCACTCTCTCGGCCGATACCGCCACCAGTCCCACGTGATCGGTCGACCAACACCGCTTCTCCTCGTCGTCCCGGTCTGAGCCAGGCGGTGGTTCAGTGCTTACGGGCGATCCGGGGCGGCGGGCCAGGATAGGCGCAGGTCTTGGGCGTGCGGGTTCCGTCGGTCATGGCAGCATGCATGCGTCACAAGCAGATCTTGGCGACACGCGGCGGATAGCAGGTTGTCAGGATGCTGTGGCGACGGCCTGGATGGCTCGCAGGCGTCCGTCGGTCAAGGCGTTGGTGAGGTGCTCGGCCTTTTCGCGGAAGTCGGGGACGAACGCGTGCAGTCCGAGTGGGGTGGGCGGAAGGGCGAGGACGGTGCGCATGGTTGTCACAGCATCCGAAGTAAGGTCGGCCCAATGCTCGACGGTGTAGCCGGCCGACTCGATCGTGGCGCGTAGTGCGGCCGGTGTGGCCAGATGGCTGTGTTCGGGGCCGTCCGCCCAGGGCAGGGGATAGTCGAGTGCGTTGCCGTCACCGGCCACGATGTCCCACACGGCGAGTCGGCCGCCGTCGATGGTGACCCTGCGTGCCTCGCGATACAGGCGTTCCTTGTCGAGCACGTTCATCTGGACGTGCTGGCTGAATACCACGTGGAATGCGGCATCGGCGAAGGGGAGTTCCGTCACGTCGGCCTGGCGGACGACTATCCGATCGTCCACGCCGACAAGGTGATTGAGCCAGCGGGCGGTGTCGCAGTATTCCGCGACCATATCGACCCCGGTGACCCGGCATCGAAAGCGGGTCGCGAGGTACCGTGCGGTGCCGCCGATGCCGGTGCCCGCGTCGAGCACCTCGGTCGTAGGTGCCGGGGCGACCAGGTCCGCGAGCTGGTAGGTCGCGATGCGGCCACCGGTGTGGAAATCCTCGAGTAGCGCGAGATCGGCGGGTTCGAGCCGGTCGAGTTCTTTCCCGGCGGCGACGAGTGCCTGTTCGATATTGCTGCGGGACGTCCCGGTCGCGTATTGCTCCAGGATCTGGGTGTCGGTCATGTCGGTCTCCCTGGTTGTTCCGGCGGCTGCGCCCTGGTCGTTCATGGACTCCCCGCTGCCCGGCCGATGGGCCGGAGCCTGGTGAGCACCTCGCGCCGGCCTCGGGTGGCCAGTCCGAGCTGCGTGGCCTGCTCGAAATCGATGACGCCCGTGAGCAATCCGAGCACAGCATGCGGAGGACCGTCCAACACGAGGTCGGGATCGGGGGCCGCACCGGTGTGCGAGCTGACCCGGCCCGCGCCGACCTCGAGGACGGCATGCGCATCGGCGGAGCTGAGCTGAATAGTCGCGGGCGGCGCGTCCGGAGCGTTGTCGGCGACGAACCACTCCGGCGCGTACGCGAGCCACTGCGCCCGGAAGGTGTCCTCGGGGCGCACGCTGGTCATAAAGCGAAGTCCCCACAGTCCCAGCGCCTGCAGCGCGGGTTCCAGGGCCAGACCGGTTTCGGTGAGCCGGTAGAGGGTGGTCGCCACGGGTGGCGGTGCATCGTCGCGGCTGATCAGTTCAGCCTGCTCGAGCTCCCGCAGTCGGGTCGACAACAGGTTGGCGGCGATTCCGGGCAACCCGTTCTTCAGGTCGGTGAATCGGGCCGGGCCCTGCAGGAGCAGCTCGCGAACGATCAGCAGCGTCCAACGGTCTCCCACCACGTCGAGCGCCCTGGCGATCGAGCAGTACTGGTCGTAGCTCCGCATGTCGACATCATATCGCACTTGAAGTACATAAAATCAACTTATTAGTTGAAAAACTCTACTAACTGCCGATATGTCATCGCGCGGCCGATTCGAACAGCGCTATCAAGGGGTTCGTGGATGCTGGCGCGGCGACCACCATGCCCGTGCGACCGGCAGCCACCTGGCACGCGGTAGCGGCGATCGCTGGTGTGGCCGTTTTCGGCGTCCTCGCCACGACGTCTTCGGTGGGGACCGAAACCGGGCTCAGCCTTGTCGCCGACGTGCGCGCAAGGCCCCGAAGACGGTTCGTCTTCGGGGCCTGTGTGCCGATCATCCCCGCGGAATCAGGACTTCCGAGCGCTGCACCGTGCCGGTGATACCGCTGGCATCCTGGCTTGCCAGCAGCACGGCAGCGCGGGCCATTGTTTCCGGTGGCTCGACCATGCTCGGCGGAATCTTTTGTCCACCGCCACCGGCCTGCCAGCCTTCGGTCAATACCACCCGGGTCGGGCTCAGGCAGTTGACCGCGATGTTGTCGTCCTTGAGTTCCGCGGCGAGGCCGAGGTAGAGGCGTTCGACGGCGGCTTTGGATACCCAGTACGCGTTGGCGCCGCGGATCATATCGACGCCGGTGGTGGTGATCGCGATGAGTGAACCGCCGCCGCGGGCTTTCAGTTGCGGTATGACGGCCTTGGTTGCGAGGAAGACACCGGTCAGGTTGACGTCCATGCACAGTTGCCAGCGCTTGAGTGGGGTGGTCTCGATCGGGCCCAACCACAGCACGCCCGCATTGGCGACCAGGATATCGATGCCGCCCAATGTCGAAACCGTTGCGGCCACCGCCTTTTCGACCGATTCCTCGCTGGTGACATCGCATACGACGGGCAATGCCGTGCCGCCCGCGGCGATGATCCGATCGGCGACCGAATTGATGGTGCCCGGCAGCCTGCCCTCGGTTTCCGAGCGCGCGGCAACGGCCACCGCCGCACCGGCCGCGGCCAGGCCCGTGGCTATCGCCGCGCCGATGCCGCGACTGGCGCCCGCCACGAAGGCGACCTTGCCGCTGAGTGCCGCGCCCGCTGGATGCCCGGTCATTTCGGTGGGAAGCGCAGCGCGCCGTCGAGCCGGATGACCTCGCCGTTGAGGTAGTCGTTCTCGATGATCGACTGGGTCAACTGCGCGTATTCGACCGAGCGGCCCATCCGCTTGGGGAAGGGCACCTGGGGTCCCCAATAGCCCTCCAACTGGTCGGCGGCCTTGCCGTAGGCGGGAGTGTTGACCGTGCCGGGCGCGATGGTGACCACTCGAATGCCGAGCGGGGAAAGGTCGCGGGCCGCCACCAGGGTCATGCCGATGACGCCGCCCTTGGCCGCCGAATACGGGAGTTGGCCGATCTGGCCCTCGTACCCCGCGATCGAGGCGGTGTTGACGATCACACCGCGCGCGCCCTCCTCCAGTGCCTCGGTTTTGGCGATGGCCGCGGCCGACAGGCGCAACACATTGAAGACGGCGGTCAAATAGAACTCGATGGTGGTGCGGAAGCCGTCGAGTGCCAGTGGCGAGCCGTCCTTGCCGACGAGGCGGCCGCCGCTGGCCGGGCCGCCGTGGGTGTCGACCGAAATGCGCAGCGGCCCAAGTGATTCTGCCTCGGCGATGGCCGCGAGCACCGACTCCTCACTGGTCGCGTCGGTGTGCACGTAGCGGATGCCGAGCTCGTCTTCGAGTTCTTTGCCCTTGTCGTCGGCGACATCGGCGACCACCACCTTCGCTCCGGCGGCGTGCAGGCGGCGCACGGTGGCCTCGCCCAGTCCGCCGGTACCGCCGACGACGATGGCAGCGCTCCCACTGATCTGCATATCGCAATCCTCTCTTGCAACTAACACTCTCCTATGGAGAGAATAATGTTCTCATGAATATCAGCATGATCCTAGACATGGCCGCGTCGGCCGGCGATCGGACCGTGATCACGGTCGGTGATCGTTCGCTGACCGCCGCCGCCCTGCTCGACAACGCCCGCCGCGCGGCCACCCGGTTCCAGCCGTACCCCGCGGTGCTGTATCTGGGCGCGAATCACCTGGCCTATCCGGTCGCGCTCTTCGGGGCGGCGCTGGCCGGGGTGCCCTTCGTGCCGCTGAACTACCGGCTCGGCGAACAGCAGTTGGCCACGCTGCTCGATCGCCATCCGGGGGCGCTGGTGCTGCGCCCCGACGACCTCGATGCCTTGATCGAGGAGGTGGCTGTGTCCGACGCGGCCGACGTCGAGGTGCCGTGGGATGGCAACGCGGTCGCCGCGATCATCTACACCAGCGGCACCACCTCCGAACCCAAGGCGGCGCTGCTGCGGCATCGGCATCTGATGGCCTATCTGCTGAACACCGTGGAGTTCGGCGCCGCGGATCCGGCGGATGCGGCGCTGGTATCGGTGCCGCCCTATCACATCGCGGGTCTGACGAATCTGCTGTCGAATCTCTATGCCGGCCGCCGCGTGGTCTACCTGGCGGCATTCGACGCGTCCGGGTGGCTGGAAACCGTTCGGCGCGAACGGATTACCCACGCCATGCTGGTGCCGACCATGTTGGCGCGCATCGTCGCGGCCGTCGACGGTGCCGACGCGGATCTGCCGACGCTGGCCAGTCTCGCCTACGGTGGCTCCCGCACGCCGCGCCCGGTGCTCGAGCACGCGCTGCGGGTACTTCCGGACACCGGCTTCGTCAACGCGTACGGACTCACCGAGACCGCGTCCTCGATCGCGGTACTCGGACCCGACGATCACCGTGCGGCATTCGCATCCGAGGATCCAGCCGTCCGTGATCGGCTCGGCTCGGTGGGGCAGCCGCTCCCCGGGATCGAGATCCAGATCCGCGCTGAGTCCGGCGCATCCGCCGGGGTGGGGGAGGTCGGACTGGTGTTCGTGCGCGGCGAGCAGATCTCCGGTGAATACGGCGGCCGCAGCGCCCTGGATGCCGAAGGCTGGTTCCCCACCAGGGATCTGGGCCGATTGGATGCCGACGGCTATCTGTTCATCGAGGGGCGTGCCGACGACACCATCATTCGCGGCGGCGAGAACATCGCGCCCGCCGAGATCGAGGACGTGCTGCTGGAGTATCCGGGCATCACCGAAGCAGCGGTGATCGGGGTGCCGGATCCGGAGTGGGGACAGCGGCTGGTCGCGGTGCTCGTCGGCGTCGGCGAGCCGGACGAGATCAAACAGTGGGTCCGCACGCGGCTGCGGTCGTCGAAAACGCCCGACACCGTCGTCTTCCGCCGCGAACTGCCCAAGACCGAGACCGGAAAACTGCTGCGCCGCAACCTCGTCACCGAAATGGAGAACACCAATGCCTGAAGCCGTCATCGTGTCCGCACTGCGCGCTCCGATCGGAACCGCCCGCAAGGGCACGCTGCGCGATACCAATGCCTTCGACCTGGCCGAGCACGTGGTAGCCGCGGCCGCCGAGGGACTCGACCCGACCCGCATCGATGACGTCGTCCTCGGCGAGGGTCGCTACGGCGGCGGTGTGCTGGCCCGGCACGCGGCGATCACCGCCGGGTTGACCAATGTCGCCGGTCTCGCGCACAACCGGCACTGCGCCGCCGGTATGGCCGCGGTGCAGACCGCGGCCGCCGGAATCCGCGCGGGTATGGACGAACTCGTCATCGCCGGTGGCGTGAATTCCGAATCCACCGCGCCGCGGGTGCGCTTCCGGGTCGGCCCGGACGAATGGATCGACCCGTGGGTCGCGCCGAGCCACCCGGATCGGCCCGACGCGCCCTGCCTGGACATGTCGATCACGGTCGGCTGGAATACCGCGGTGGCGTCCGGGATTTCGCGGGCGGAGATGGACGGGTGGGCATTGCGCTCGCACCGCAATGCCATCGCCGCCATCGACGAGGGCCGGCTCGAGGAGGAGATCGTGCCGATCGACACTCCGCACGGACTGTTCGCGGTCGACGAGCACCCGCGCCGGGACACCAGTCTGGAAAAGCTGGCCGGATTGAAGGTGCTGCACCCGGAGATCGAGGGCTTCAGCATTACCGCGGGCAATGCGTCGGGCTCCAACGACGGCGCCGCGGCCCTGGCCATTGCCAGTGACCGGCTCGGATTGCCCGCCCTCGGCATCATCCGCGGATGGGCCTCGGTCGGTGTCGATCCGCACGACACCGGGCTGGCCCCGATCGAGGCGATCACCAAGGCCGTTGCCAGGGCTGGTATTTCGCTGTCGGAGGTGAGTCTGTACGAGATCAACGAGGCATTCGCCTCGGTGCCGATCGCGGCGATCAAGGCGCTCGATCTCGATCCCGATCGGGTCAACTTCAGCGGCAGCGGTTGCTCGCTCGGCCATCCGGTCGCCGCCACCGGAGCCAGGATGATCGTCACCTTGGTGCACGAATTGCGGCGGCGCGGTGGCGGTTTCGGCATCGCGGCGCTGTGCGCGGGTGGCGGGATGGGTTCGGCCACCGTCATCGAGGTTCCGGCTCCGTAGCGCGTGGGGACCATAGCGGAGCTCATCGCCGCCGCGCGGGCCGGATCGGTGCGGGCCACGGGGCGGTTGCTGAGCGCGGTCGAGGGGGCGCGGCGCGACGAGGTGCTCGCACTGCTCGACCCGGTCCCGGTACGGGTCATCGGAGTCACCGGCCCGCCGGGCGCGGGTAAATCGACCACGATCGCGGCACTGGTCGCCGCCTATCGCGAGCGCGGTCTGCGGGTGGCCGTGCTCGCGGTCGATCCGTCGTCGCCGTACAGCGGCGGTGCGCTGCTCGGTGACCGGATTCGGATGGCGCAGCACATCAACGATCCCGATGTGCTGATCCGATCGGTGGCGACCCGCGGTCATCTGGGTGGACTCGCGGCCGCGGTGCCCGCCGCCATCCAACTGCTCGGCGCGCTGGGCCATGAGCTGATCCTGCTCGAAACCGTCGGTGTCGGGCAGTCCGAGATCGAGATCGCCGCGATCGCCGACCCCACCCTGGTGATTTTGAATCCCGGTGCGGGAGACGCGATTCAGGCCGCGAAGGCCGGACTGCTCGAGGTCGCCGACATTCTCGTCGTCAACAAGGCCGACCGGGAGGGCGCGGACCGGACCGTGCGCGATCTGCGTCAGGAGTCCGTCGCCCCGATCCTCACCCTGATCGCGGCCAAGGGGGTGGGGATCGCCGAGTTGGTGGCCGCGATCGACGCGCACCACCGCACCGACACCGTCGACCGCCGTACCGCGCGGGCACGGGCCCAGATCCTGTCCCTGGCGCAGACCCGCCTACGGACCGATCCGGCGTTGGCTGACTTGGCGGATGCGGTCGCGGCCGGACGGCTGGACGCGTACACCGCGGCCGAGCGGCTGCTCACGGTTCGCATTTCGTCGGAAATAGCGTATACAGTTTATGAGAATGACATTTCCACATGATGGAGGACGGCATGGCAAAGGCGCTCGCGCCCGATGTCTCGACGTGGCCGGCGGAACATCCGCAGTTGATCGGCAGTCGCTGCGCCGCGTGCAGCGCGGTCACCTGGCCCAAACAACCGCGGTGTCCGCGGTGCAGCGGCCCGGACATGTCCGAACGGCTGCTGCCCCGTCGCGGCACGCTCGTCGCGTGGACCACCCAGGGCTTCGTTCCGAAACTGCCGTACGCGGGTAAGGAGTCGGCCGAAAACTTCGAGCCGTTCGGGATCGGCCTGATCCAGCTGGGCGATGACGTGCGGGTGGAAGCCCGGCTGACCGTGGCCGAACCGGCCGAGCTGCGCTTCGGGATGGATGTCGAACTGGCCTTCGTCCCCCTTTATGTCGACGACGACGGAGACGAAGTCGTCACGGTCGCTTTCGCGCCGGTCTGAACAGCGACTACGGCCACCTAGGAGATTTGAATGAACGACGTTGCCATCATCGGCGTCGGCCTGCACCCGTTCGGCCGCTTCGCCGAGTCGGCCATCGAAATGGGCGCCGACGCAATCCAGTTGGCGCTGACCGACGCCGGTGTCGAGTGGAAGGACATCCAGTTCGGATTCGGCGGCAGTTATGAGGTCAGCAATCCCGACGCCGTGACCCGGCTGGTCGGACTGACCGGAATTCCGTTCACCAATGTGTTCAATGCCTGTGCCACCGCCGCCAGTTCGATCGAGCAGACCGCGGAGGCGATCCGGTCCGGACGATACGACATCGGCATCGCGGTCGGCATGGACAAACATCCCCGCGGCGCCTTCACCGATGATCCGGCCAAACTCGGCCTGCCCGCGTGGTACGCGGAGAACGGACAGTTCGTCACCACCCAGTTCTTCGGGATCAAGGCGAACCGCTATATCCACGAGCACGGCATCTCCCAGCGCACCCTGGCCAGGGTCGCCGCGAAGAACTTCCGCAATGGCGCGCTCAATCCGAATGCCTTCCGGCGCAAGCCGATTCCGGAGGACGAGATTCTGAACTCGACCATGCTCAACTATCCGTTGACGCAGTACATGTTCTGCTCGCCCGACGAGGGCGCCGCGGCCGTGATCATGTGCCGCGGGGATATCGCGCACCGCTACCGTAGCGATCCGGTGTATCTGCGCTCGACCGCGATCCGTACCCGCCGCTACGGCGCGTACGAGGTGCACAGCACCTGGGCGGCCATCGACGAGGACGTCTCGCCGACGGTGTACGCCTCTCGGGCCGCCTTCGAGGCGGCCGGGATCGGGCCCGAGGATGTCGATGTGGTCCAACTCCAGGACACCGACGCGGGCGCGGAGGTGATCCACATGGCGGAGAACGGTTTCTGCGCCGACGGCGACCAGGAGAAGCTGCTCGCCGAGGGGGCGACGGAGATCGGCGGACGGCTGCCGGTGAATACCGATGGCGGCCTCATCGCCAATGGTGAACCCATCGGTGCCTCCGGTATCCGGCAGGTGTACGAACTGGTGCTGCAATTGCGTGGCCAGGCCGGTGCGCGTCAGGTGCCGGGTACTCCGCGCGTCGGTTATGCCCAGGTCTACGGGGCGCCCGGCACCGCGGCGGCATCGGTGCTCAGTATCTGACGGTGTTTTCGACCCACCACCCGGCGAGGAGCAGTAGCCGATGCGGATACATAAGGGGCAGGTCGCCGTGATCACCGGCGGTGCGAGTGGCATCGGCTACGGCCTGGCCGAGGCGCTTGCCGCGCGTGGCGTTCGGCTCGTCCTCGGCGATATCCGAGAGGACGGCCTGACCGCGGCGGCGGCATCGTTGCGCGGCGCCGAGGTCACTGCCGTGGTGGCCGATGTCAGCGACGAGAAATCGGTGTGCGCGCTGGCCGAGCGCGCGCTGGCTGCCTACGGCCGGGTGGATCTGGTCTGCAACAACGCTGGGGTGGTGTGCCCGGCCGCACCGCTGTGGGACCAGGACGCGCGCACCTGGCAGCGGATGATCGGGGTCAAGATTCTCGGTGTCGTCCACGGCGTCAAGGCATTCGCGCCGCTGCTCATCGCGCAGGGCACCGGCCATTTCCTCAACACCGCATCTTCCGGCGGCCTCGCCCCGCTGCCCGGCCGCACGCCCTACACCGGCACCATGCACGCAGTGGTCGGTCTGACCGAGACACTCGATCTCGAGCTCAAACGGGTGGCGCCCGCGCTGGGCGCCACCGTGCTGTGCCCTGGCCTGGTCGACACCCCGCTCGGACAGAACTCCGCCGCGCTGGGCGCAATCGAACTACCGGCCGGTGACGGCGCGGCACCCTCGATGCGCAGCCTGGCTGCCGCGCGCGGTGGCATCCTGTCCCCGCGCGAGGTCGCCGAGTCCGCGCTCGCCGCTGTCGAAGCCGGTCGCGTCCACGTGGCTCCGGGTGATGGGGTGGCCACTCGAGCACGGGCACGGGTGGACGCACTGCTGGCCGACATCACCGTCGCCTGACCCGAAAGATGAACGTGGACGCCGGTAATCGCCCCGATACCAACCCACTTCGGTGGCGCGATACCGCATGAACTGGACCGAATCACCGTCGTATCGGACGCTGTCTGAACCGATTTCGGTTCCGGCGCACCGACTCACGGCGCGACCGGTGCCAGCAGAATCCCGACTATCGCGTCGATCAGTCCCGACGCGGTGCCGGTCCAGCTGGTCCGCAAGGTCGGCAGGCCATGGGCGAGTGCGTATTCCCGCTCGGCACAGACCGCCAGCAACAGGTGGTTGGCCAGGTCCAGGCGTGCCAGCCGCACCGGGTTCGGGAGATCGGGCAGGCAGCGGTGACAACCGTCGAGCACCCGCCACAGTGTCGGTGCGGCGAGCGATTCGTCGATCATGATCTCCCGGAACCTCGGATCGGTCATCGCTTGCGCGGCGAACCGCGCGAACCATGTCGGATCGCCCAGCGCGGCAAGATGTTCGGTCAGCGGGCGGACCAGGCAGGACACCCAATCCCGCGCGTCCGCTGAGTCGGCGACCGCCGCAACCATATGTCCGCGAGCCTTTTCGACCGCGTCGAGGTGCCTTTTCGCGATCGCGCGCACCAGATCGGCTTTGCCGCCGAAGTGGTAGCCGACGGCGGCGTTATTGCCTTGTCCTGCCGCCTCGCTGATCTGCCGGTTCGATACCGAGAGCAGGCCGCATTCGGCGAATAGCCGTTCCGCCACAATCAGAATCAGCTGCCGCGTCTCTTCGGCACGAACGGACCTGCGGACGGACCCGTCACGAATCTCCCTCACGCTGCGCGATCGACCTACTGCATCTTTTCCTTCATCTCGTCCAGATACGCCAGGATCGGCAGCCCGGCATGGCTGAGCGCATTGCCGTGCCCGGTCTGGTGCACATCGAATACCGATTGGATGGCGGCGTAGAAGCCCTGTATGTCCAGCGTTTGATTCACCGCACGCTTGGCCTGACGCAGCCCGAACGGCGGCATTTTGGCGATCTGCGTGGCCAGCGCGGTGGTTTGCGCATCCAATTCGGCCCGCGGCACCACCTTGTTCACCATGCCGACCTGCTCGGCCTCGCGCGCGGTGACCGGACGCCCGGTGAACAGGATCTCCTTGGCCTTGCGCGGCCCCAATTCCCAGGTGTGCCCGTGATATTCGACGCCGCCGATACCCATCAGCACGACCGGATCGGAGAACAGCGCATCCTCGGCGGCGACGATCAGATCACATGGCCAACACAGCAGCAGCCCACCGGAAATACAGCGCCCCTGCACCGCGGCGATGGCTGGTTTCGGCACATTGCGCCAGCGCAACGAATATTCCAGATAGCGGCGCGACTCGACACTGTAGATCATGTCCAGGGTGATCTTGTCCGGTAGCGGCCCGCCCGAACGCAGATCATGACCCGAGGAGAAATGCTTGCCTTCGGCCCGCAAGACGATCACCGATACATCGTCATCGGCCGCCGCCCGAGCCCATGCCGCGTCGAGTTCGTCCAGTAGTGCACCGTTCTGCGCGTTCGCGACCTCTGGACGATTCAGGGTGATGGTCGCGATCTTATCGGCGACGGCGTAGAGAATATGCATTGCGAGCTCCGCTACCTGGGCAGTCCGAGCACCCGCTCGGCGACGATATTGCGCTGAATTTCGGAGGTGCCGCCGGCGATGGTTCCGGCGAAGCTGCGGATATACCGCTCGAACCAACTGCTGATGAAATTGTCATTGTTCAGCGGGTTGAACGGCGCGGTGAGCGCCGGATGGATCAGGCCGTCGGGGCCCTGTGCGTAGAGCGCCTGTTCGGATCCGTTCTGCACCGCCTCCGAGCCGAGCAGCTTCAGCACCGACAGCGCGGCAACGTCCTGCTGGCCCCGAGCCTCGCGCGCCAGCGCCGCCGACCCGAGTAGCCGCAGTGCCTGGGCATCCATGACCAGCGTCGCGTAACGGTCGCGGTCGAGGACGGTGCGCGGATGGAAGTCCTCGATCAGCTCCTGCAGCCGGTCGGCGAAACTGAGCCACAGCAGCGTGCGCTCATGTCCGAGCGAGCCGTTGGCCACACCCCACCCGCCGTGCAGCGGGCCGACCAGGTTTTGCGCAGGTACCCGGACGTCGGAGAAGAACACCTCGTTGAAGTCCAGATCGTGTGGTCCACAGATGGAGGCGAACGGTCGCCGGGTCACGCCGGGAGTGTCGGTGGGGATCAGCAGCACGCTGATGCCTTTGTGCTTGGGCGCATCCGGATCGGTGCGCACGAAGGTGAGCAGTACATCGGCGTCATGTGCGCCGGAGGTCCACACCTTCTGCCCGTTGACCACGAAATGGTCGCCGTCGCGCACGGCCCGAGTGCGGAGTCCGGCCAGATCCGAACCCGCGCCCGGTTCGCTCATGCCGAGTGCCGCGGTGATCTCGGCACGCAAAATCCGTACCGCCCACTGCTTCTTCTGCTCCGCGCTGCCGAACGACAGCAGCGAGGCGGCGATGATGCCGAGCCCCTGCGGATTGAAGCTGTGATAGATGCGCCGCTTGGACAGTTCCTCCAGATGGACGTACTGCTGCAGGATGCCGGCATTGCGGCCGCCGAATTCCGGTGCGTAGCCGGGCAGCAACCAACCGTGGTCGAACTGCACCTGTTGCCATTCCCGCGCCCACGGCGGGACCTCCGCGCTGGAGATCGGCCGATCGAGGGCGGCCACCGCCTCGTCGGGCATGAATTCGGTGAGGAAGGCGATGAATTCGGCCCGGAACTCCTCGACCTCGGTATCAAAAGTCAGCTGCACGGTACTCCTCGGCGATCAGCGCCCGGTGCTCGGCCGCGCCGCCGAGCAGCAGCTCGCCGGCTTTGGCTCGCTTGAGCGCGAACTGCAGGTCGTTTTCCCAGGTAAAGCTCATGGCGCCGAACAACTGCATGCCGCGGCCGAACACCTGCGACTGGCATTCGCCCGCCGCGGCCTTGGCCATCGACGCGGCCAGGCGCCGCCGCGGATCGTTCTCCCGGATCGTCATGGCCGCGAAATACGCCAGGGCGCGGGCTCTTTCGATCGCGATATGCATATCGGCGGCCTTGTGCTTGACCGCCTGGAACGAGCCGATCGGCACTCCGAACTGCTGTCGAGTGCGCACATGATCGAGCACCAGGTCCAATACCCGCCGACAGGCGCCGACCATGGTCAGCGCCAGTCCGGTCGTGGCCAGGTGGCGCGCGGGTTCCGGATCGATGCGCAGGTAGCAATCGTCCGGCACCCGTACCTCGGCGAAGCTCACCTCGGCGACGTGCAGTACCGGATCGAATACCGCCACCCGCCGCACCGTGACGGCGGTGGCGGGCACCACGAAGACACCGGCCTCGGTCACGACCGCCAGTTGTCGCGCCCGATCGCCGTCGAGCACATGGTTCGCGGTGCCACTCAGCAGCCAGCCATCTCGGTCGCGCTGTGCCGACACCCCGTCGTACACCGCGGCGCCCGGTTCACCCGAGTGCACGAAAGCCGGTGCGAGCGGTGCGAATTGGGTCATGGTGGCCAGATACGGGGTGGGGTCGGTGGCCCGTCCCAGCTCCTCGAGCACGATTGCCAGTTCCACCGCGTCGGCCGGATCGGTCAGCTCCGTCCACCCCAGCTCGGCATAGGTTCGCCACAGCGCATCGGCGTCGGCACCCTTGTCGGCCACCTCGCGGATCAGGGTCGGTGGGCACTGCTTGGCGACCACCTCGCGGACGGTTTGCTGCCACAGCAGTTGATCGGAGTCGAACTCCAAAAGCATCCGGCCTGCCTCCTTGCCAACTCGGACACACGTCATCGCCGAGAATATCATTCTCCAGTTCGGAAAGTAATAGTCTCGTATTTGTTCACTGACACGGTGTCCAGCCAACACGGAGACACCGGATTCTCCGGTACAGTGCATCCATGTTCTCTCTACATGACCGAGGACCGGAGCGCCGGTGACCAGCCCGAGCGAAGAGCCAGCCTGGAAGCAGCGCGCTGTCGAGCGCTCGTTACGAACCGCGAAGCTGCGCGCTGAACAGCGCGTTCAGCGATTCCTCGACGCCGCGCAGGCCATCATCACCGAGAAGGGCACCACCGACTTCACCGTGCAGGAGGTCGTCGACCGCTCACGCCAGTCGCTGCGGAGTTTCTATCTGCAGTTCGACGGCAAGCATGAGCTGTTGCTAGCCCTGTTCGAGGACGCACTCGTGCGCACCGCCGACCAGCTGCGCGCCGCCGCCGACGCCAAATCCGATCCACTGGAGCGGCTGCAGGTCACCGTCGAGCTGCTGTTCGAATTGTCTCGCCCGGATCCCGCCGCCCAACGCCCGCTGTTCACCGACTTCGCACCGCAGCTGCTCGTCACGCACCCGGCGCAGGTCAAGGTCGCGCACGCACCACTGCTCGCATTGTTCACCGACCTGATGGAGCAGGCCCAAGAGGCCGATCAGTTGCGGGCGGATGCGAACCCGCGGCGGACCGCCGCGATGGTCATGCAGACGGTCATGTTCACCGCCCAGTCCGCCGGTGGCACCGACGCGGAGACCGTCCATCCGATCACCGCGAACGAGGTCTGGAACTTCTGCTCGCACGGCTTCGCCAAGAATTGAGAATCTTATTCTCAATCACAGAGAGTTTCACTTACACTCGGGAGCATGCCCGACCTCTGGAATGATCTTCTCGGCTGTCTCGACCTGACCGATCGGCAGTCCCTCGACGACGAATCCGTCTACGAGGGACGCAATCAGCAGCTCGAGTACTACCGCGTCTTCGGCGGGCAGTTGCTCGGCCAATTCATCCGTGCCGCCGATCTGACCTGCCCGGAGAAGAGGGTCAAGTCGCTGCACGCACTGTTCGCACGCGAGGGCCGGACCGATGAGCCGATCCGCTACCGGGTGCGCCGTCATCACGAAGGCCGTTCCTTCGCCACCGTGACCATCGTCGCCGAGCAGACCTACGGGGTCGTGGCCACCGCGTCGGTGTCGCTGCACGCGGTGGCGGAGGGACCGGAGCATCAGAGCGTGCCCTCCGTGCCCCCGCTGCTGAGCGCCGAGCACAAGGTTGCCTGGGATCTGCTGCCCTGGGAAACGCGATCTGCTGCCGATCTCGACGACACCGCTTCCGCCCCATCGGAATTCGAGTTCTGGATGCGCACACCGGATGTCGATGCGCGGCTGGCCCCAGCGATCACCGCCTACGCCACCGATCTCAATCTCATCGGCACCGCGCTGCGGCCGATCGAGGGTGTGTGCCAGCGCGGCAACGGCACCGCATTTCATTCGGCGGTCACCTCGCACAGCGTGTGGTTCCATCGGCCGTTCCGCACCGACGAGTGGCTGCTACTGCGCCAGCACAGCCCGCTCATGGCGGGCAGCCGCTGTTTCGGCCGTGGCGATGTACTCACCGAGGACGGCCGGTTGGTCGCCTCGTACGCCCAGGAAGCCATGGTGCGCTTCCCCTCCGAAGTCGGGTGAGGACATGGTGGTGAATCGAATGGTGATCAAGAGATCGTCCGAAGCACCCGAAAACCGGCCGCACCGGGTGGTGCAATGGGCCACGGGCACGATCGGCGCGCGTGCACTGCGCGGCGTGATCGAGCATCCGAAGATGGAACTTGTCGGCCTGTTCGTGCACAGCGCGGACAAGGTCGGGCGCGACGCGGGTGAGTTCTGCGATGTCCCGGCCACCGGTGTGGTGGCCACCGATGACATCGACCGGATCATCGACCTCGACGCCGACTGTGTGCTGTACATGCCGCTCGCGTTCGACGTGGAGGTGGTGATCCGCCTGCTCACCTCGGGCACCAATGTGGTGACGACGTGCGGTCTGTTCCACCACCCGTCGAGTATGGATCCCATACTGCGCCAACGCATTCAGCAGGCCTGTGTGCTCGGTGGCGCCTCGATCCACAGCACCGGAAGCAGTCCGGGTTTCATCACCGAGGCGGTGCCGCTGGTGTTGTCCTCGATCCAGCGCCGACTGGACCGGATGATGATCGACGAGTACGCCGATCTGTCGCAACGCGATTCACCCGCGATGCTGTTCGACGTCATGGGCTTCGGGCGGCCGCCGGGTGCGCTCGATGCGGCCCGCGCGGATCATCTGGCCGCCAGTTTCGGCCCGTCGCTGCGCTTGGTCGCCGACACACTCGGCTGTCCGCTGGATTCGATCGAGGCACACGGCTCGGTGGCGACGGCGCGCACCACCACCCGGATCGCGGCGGGCACGATCGAGCAGGGAACCGTTGCGGCCCAACGCACTACGGTCTCCGGTCTGGTGGCCGGCGAACCGGTGCTGAGCTTTCGCGCGAATTGGTATTGCACCACCGATATCGAGCCCGCCTGGGACCTACGCGATACCGGATGGCACATATCGGTAGTCGGCGATGCGCCACTGGAAGTCGACCTGCGCTTCCCGATCCCTCTTGAACAAATGGCCGCTGTATCCCCCGCCTATACCGCCAACCGTGCGGTCAATGCGATTCCCTCGGTGTGTGCCGCCGAGCCCGGGATCCGGTCGACCCTCGACTTGCCGCACATCGCCGCCGTGCTCAGCTGAGCAGTTGTCGCCCAAGGCGGTATCTATTGCCGCAGCGACTGATCCGCGCGGCCGGGCGAGGGTAATGTCTGCGGGAGCAAATTCTGGTTGTAGCGGAACGCCTTTCGTCGCAACCTGATCGACGCCGGGCACTGGCAGCCGGTATCTGAAGTCCTCACCAGGCTCGATATTGTGATGCGCGACGACAATGCTTCAGGTGTTTCGAACTACGTGGTCGACGACGGTTTTGGCGTCGGCATCGAGCCCTGACTCCAGGACATCGGATCGATAGGCTTCCCAGTTAGCTAATTTGCCGACGTCTCGAGGGGCTCCGCGACGTGCCATCCGTTCACGGATCTGATTGGGATCGGCCGAGATCCAGACGGTTTGCATCGAGGGAGCCGGCGTGGTTGCTGTCGATCTGATGTAGGCGGAAAGAGATCGCCCTTGCTCGGCGGCCGCCCGGATGTGGCCGATGAATGGCGCGTCGACGATCACCGGAACTCGGTGGCCGACCGAGAACGCTTCGTAGACGAACGCGGTGTAGACATGCGGATTTACCACGCGCATGTAGACCTCGCTGTCCCGGTCGTGTGCATTGCCGGTCAGTTCGGCCATTACCGACTCCTCGAGACCTGGAGCGAAGGTGTCCTTGTCGATAAGGACTGCGTTGATGTGCTCGGCGAGGTAGCGGGCCACAGTCGACTTGCCTGACGCTGGGAACCCACACACGATCGTCACTCCTGCCTCGATGCTTCGCGCGATGCGGTCGAGGTGGAAAGCCGCGGACGATTCGAGGATGGTCGTGGGTCGGTTGGTCGATTGCGCCGCTGTACTCATGACCTGCTCCCTTGGGTTCGGACGAGGGTGGACCCGATGACTACTGTGCAGGAACCGTTGGCCGGTCCCGAGGGGACGAACGAGTTCTCGCTCGCGGATCTCGCAGCGTTGCTACTGGGCGGTCGCGATCAGATCGAGCAAAAGCGGAGCAATGACCGGACTTGCCGCGATGGTATGTGCGGCAGTCAGGCTGTGCTCGCTGCCGTCGGAATCGGTTACGATAGCGCCACTTTCGCGTGCGATGAGAACGCCAGCCGCTGTGTCCCACGGCTTGTTGGACAGCAGGATGCATGCGTCGAGGCGCCCCTCGGCGACCCAGGCGAGATCCAAGGCTGCCGATCCGAGCAAGCGCACTCGCTCGACGCGTCCCGCGAGCGCGGTGGTGACAGCGAAGCGTCGCCGATTCTTCTCGGAAGCATCGGCTCCGACGGCATAGTCACCTATTGAAACGATCGCAGCTTCGAGAGCGACTGTGCGACTTGCCCATATTCGGATATCGTTTCTGAACGCGCCATGCCCCGCGCTCGCGTGATACTCCAGGTCCAAAAATGGTGCATTGATGATGCCGATCACGGGAATATCGTTGTGCACCAAAGCTAATGACACGGCGCACAGTGGTATCCCGT
Organism: Nocardia sp. NPDC052112; assembly: GCF_040680135.1. NCBI lineage: Bacteria > Bacillati > Actinomycetota > Actinomycetes > Mycobacteriales > Nocardiaceae > Nocardia > Nocardia sp. NPDC052112. The sequence goes on from NZ_JBFAWD010000007.1 coordinate 79,709, forward strand.
GAATGAAATTCGATGTCCCGTCGATGGGGTCGAGTATCCATCGATAGGGCTGTCCGTAGTCGAGCTTCTCGTTCTGGATGGCTTCTTCCCCGACAAATCCGATGTCCGGAGTGCGTCCACCGAGAAACTGGCGGACTTTCTCCTGAATGCGCAAGTCGAGATCCGTAACAAAATCACGGTCACCTTTGGCCGTTACTTTCCCTGATTCAGCAGTCCGCAGAAGTCGGCAACCTGCCTCGGCTGCTGCGCGCCCAACCTTCAGCAGTTCGTGGAAGCTCGTCACCGGGGATTCCCTTCTTCGGCTCCTATCCACATACTCTCGAATACTTCTGCGAAGATTTCTAATATCCCCGTTCCTTCAGATTTTCGCGCTACGAAGGTTGGTGATTCAACACCTCTGGCCATGGGTAGATACGGCTGCATTATGCATATAGTCGAATCGATAATCGTTATGTTGAACCTGACGGGCTGATCGTACGTTCGGATCTGAAGCGATCCGGATGCGTCCGCCGCTATCCTCCCACGGACTCTCTCGAGGGTGCGGATGTTCGTATCAGTTAGGTTCGTGAGCAGTCCGGCCGAATGTCCTTCCTCGACCTCTCGGGATCGAATCGAATTTCCGTTGGGATCCAGAAATAGACACCTGATAACCGAACCGTTCTCTAACAGTCTCAAGATTTCACTATCCGAGTACTGCTGACACAGCATATTCAGCGACAGGCCCGCCATGTCGATCTTCCGGGCGGTCTTCAGTAGCTCTTGTGGTGGCATTGCCCTCAAGAATACGAGCCGGTTAGAGAAAACCGCCTCGACACCTGCGAGTTCAGGCACGCCGCTGATCGGCCTCAATGCAGGCTGTTGCGTCCGCCTCAGTTCATCTGGGGATCCAGAATATTGCTCAAACAGTTCTGCCGTCGTCCAGTTGGGAAACATCTGCTGGAGAATGCGGCAGTGATCAGGGTACGGAAGGCCGGATAGATCGCCCGAGAGCCAGCGATAGAACTGCGCCCGTTTGGGGCCGTAACCCACCAGATCGGGATCGACCTTCTTGGCTAGCCGGTCGTACTCGCGGTTGAACGCCGCAACGGTTTGAAGGTGGCGCTGCTGGAGGAGGGCTTTGAGGACAGTGGTCACAGGGTCCCCCTTCTTGCAACGTGGTTCCAATGCCTCGGCGGGACTCTAGCACGAAGAAGAGACAGAGAAGAGACCTTTCCGTACAAGCTGAGACATCGGCGGCGGTGCGACGAGATCTCCGTAAACAACATCCTGGGTGAGCAGGTTTTCCGGATTTTACCCAGGGGAGTTTCATGAACATGATGATCGGGAAGCTCGCAAAGTCGGCTGTGCTGAGTGTGCTTGCGCCGGGCGGAATGCTCAGCGCGAGCCAGATCACGGCACAGGCCCGGCTCACGACGTGGACGGCGCGGCGGGCGATCGGGCATCTATCGGCGTGCGGCCTGATCATGGCCTCCCCGTATCAGGCGCGCTACTCCATCACGCCCCGCGGCTTGGTCACGCTGAGTGGGATGCGATGAGGCAGCGATCGACTGCGCTGGGCTGGATCGATCTGGATGTCACGGTCACGCCGGACTGGGATGCCGCCCAGGTCCGGCGGCTGGCGCGACGGCTCGGGTACGTGCTGGTCCGGCCGCGAGATGCGAGTCTGATTCCACTGGTCGATCAGGTGCGCAACGCCGATGTCGACGCTCTGATCGTCCCGTCGCCTGCTCATCTGGACGTGATCCAGCTACATGCTGTGATGTGTCTTGCTGATGTCGAAACGGCCTGTCCGCGAATGAGTTTCGCGCGTTGGGCGACGATCGCGACAGGGAGGCTCGGGTGAGTGCCGTCTGGATGTTGATCACGGTATTCGTCGGGTGCCCGCTGGTATATGGTGCCATCGTGTGCTGGCCGCAGCGGATTCCGAAACACAAGTCCGTCAACGGAATTCGCGAGCGGATCGAAAACGAGGAGCGACGGAAGCGGAGGCGGAGACCGTGAACGACGAATACGAGAAAGCGCAGAACATGCCGATATGGCGGCAATGGTTCGAATGCATGGATTCGAAACTGTCCGCACTGTCGGAGCTGGTTCCGGATATGCCCGCCGATCCGTACACTGCCGATGGATTGAAACGGGTGATGGCGGTTGCGCACGACGTGTTTCCCACCGTCCAATCTGTGAGCGAGAACGCTGAAACGGCAGACCTTTTCGCCCGGTTCATCGGAGAAGTGTTCCGCCGAAATTTCGACGGCCGCTGGTTCAACTTCCCGTATCACATGGCGGGCTTGCCCGATCTGTTTCCGGCCGTGCGGTTCGACTGGGATTATCCCGGTTACGTGATTCCCGCCCATCAATTGAGCGACGAAATCGAATTGGGGCCGGAGCGTGAAGCGGTGGCGTGGGTGTATGGCAATTACACGCAAGACCACGCGGAATGGGTTGCGGCCGGACGCCCCGCGGGGGAGGCGCTGAAGAAGTGGAAGCCTGAGCTATTCGCCTGACGCGCTCCCGCGCTTTCGCCGCTACGACGGCGTTGTGATGTTACATCGAAAACCGTTGGGGGGAGAATCATGCCCGAATCCGGCGACTTTTCCCGTGGCGGCCACGGCCCCCGCGAATACGGAAATGATTTCCGTGAAGGATTGATGTTGATCCGTGGTCACACTGGACCGGAATATCGGACGGAAATACCGATCCGGGGACCGGACGGCCGTATCGACCGTAAATGGGATTACGGGCGTGTGGTCGGTGGACGGGTGAAAGAGGCTACCGAAACCAAGGCGGGCCGGATCAAAGCGAAAGACGCTGTGCCGCAAATAGTGAAGGACCGCCGGGAGCTTCGCCGGGACCCTACCCTGGTGAAGGAATGGGTCACCGTGAAAGGTGCCCGCGTCGACAAAGCGGCGCGGGATTTGATGCAGCGGATGGCGAAGGAATTCCCCGGCCGTTTCATCATCACCGAGTTGACGAAGGAGCAACGTAACGCGGCGATCACGCGGGCTCAGGCGGAACGCAAACGCGAACAGCGGGATGTGCTGGCGCGTCAAATGCAGCGGTTGAGACTGGCGCGCGAACGCGAGGAGCGGGCCAAGCAGCGGGAGCGTGACGAAAGGGAAGCCCATGTCAAGCAGCGCGCTCGTGAACGATTGCCGCAGATTCGTGTCATCGCGAAGGCGAACGACCGTGGTGAACGGGTGCGGAACATGGGCCGGTACCTGGACGGGGCGACGGTGGGCCGGGGCGATGTGGCGAAACGATCGGCGGCGGCGCGAGGTGAAGCCGCTGAACGAGCCGAACGTGAACGCGTGGAGCGGGAACGCGAGCAGCAGCGGGAGGCAACCGATCGGCTCGCGCAGCAAGCTCAGCGGGAGCGGGAAGCGGCAGCGAACGGTCAGGTTCGCGCCATGGACGGCCGCGAGGCAGCGGATCTGCTGAGGGTCAGCCGTCCCACGCCGGGTTTCGAGTTGCCGTATCGGGAACCGCCGTCAGCAGGATCGACGCGGGGCGGGCGGGAGGAACGCGAGCGGGCACGCGGGATCGAACGGGATCGGTGGTGAGTTCGGCGCTACCGGAAGAATGCGACCCGGGATTTCTTCGGTATGCGGGTCAGACGGTGTCCGGTCCGACGGTGATCACGGCCGTGATCCGGTCCAGTTCGCGCGGTATCGCACCACCGAAATGGGTCAGGCCGGGCGCGATCACCGCGTCCGCGTTCATCTTCCGGGCCAACGCGACCAGTTGTGCCACCGGATCGTCGGTCTTGGCGCTGAAGGCAACCGTTTTGGTGAGGTTGTAGCCGAGTCGGCTGGCCAGGCTTCGGATCTGGGTTTCGTCCCACTCTTGTCGTATTCCGGATACATCGCTGCGGAGATAGCCGATCGCGGTTGGTACGAATTTCATGGCGGATGCCTCGGAGTCGGCGGATTCGGTCTACAGGTGCACCAGGCGCGGTGCCGTGCCCGTGGTGCGGATGCGGGTGCCGGCATCGCGGGTGAGTTCGCGTGTGCTGCCCAGCAATCCATCGAGGATGAGGATGCGGCGGATGTGCCGCTGTAGGTCGTGTTCGGCGGTGAAGCCGATACCGCCGAGCGTTTGCTGACAGTGTCGCGCCGCGATCAGTGCCGCGCGGCCTGCGGCGGCCTTGGCCAGCAGGGCACCGAACTCGTCGTCGGCGGCCGTGAGGGTGGCCTCGGCGCCTTCGATGGCGACCAGGGTATCCGCGAGGCGGTGCCGGATCGCCTGGAACGATGCGACGGGGCGGCCGAATTGCTTGCGGTCCAAGGCATGTCGGCGGGCCAGCGACAGCATGGCGCGACTGCTGCCGAGCAGCCACCAGGCCAGTGCGCGACGACCGGCCGCCAGCCCGACCGCGGTTCCGGTCCGGACCGCGTGCAGAGGCAGTTCCTCGTCCACCGTGGTGCCGGGTCGGTCGGCACGGTCCCAGACGACCCACGATCCGCCGGTGAACGGCAATGGGTGGGTGGTGCCGAGGGACGCACCGGCGGCGTGGGCGATGACATCGTTGAGCACCGGCGCGTGCGCACCGGTCTCACCGAGCAGGCGAAACACCAGCGGTATCGCCACGTCCGGCATTTCGGCGAGCAGGTCGGGCCAGCCGAGGTCGGTCAGCGCCCGATCGAGTCGGTGTCCCGAGGCCGCGGTCATCGTCTTGCGCAGCGTCTCGGTGAGCAGTTCGAGCTCGGTGGTATCGGTGCTGGTCACGGTTTACTCCTTGCCCAGGTCGAGCAGGCGGCGCGCGATGATATTGCGCTGGATCTCGGCCGTGCCGCCGTAGATGGTGGCCGCGCGCGAATAGAGGAATTCGGTGCGCAATTCGGGATCGGTCAGTTCCACCGCGCCGGGCAATACGTCGCGGATGGTGTCGAACAGTTGCTGTTCGGCACCGGCCAGCAGCACCTTGTCGATCGAGGTTTCCGGTCCGAGGTGCGCACCGGCGGCCAACCGCTGCTGGGTCAGCCGGGAGCGGCAGCGCAATGTATGCAACGCCAGGAAGGCGGCGCCGAGTTCGGCATCGTCGGCCACCGTGGCCGCGGCCGCCAATCGGTCGAGCCGGGTGAAAAGGTAGGCGCCACGGTGCCAGAAGCAGGTGGAGCGCTCGTGCGGGAGCAGATCCATCGCGACCCGCCAGCCATCACCGGGCCGCCCCAGCATGCGGTCGCCGGGCACCACGACATCGTCGAAGTACACCTCGGCGAATTCGTCGACGCCGTGCATCGTCCGCAACGGACGCACCGTGATACCGGGGGAGTCCATATCGAGGAAGAACGCGGTGATCCCGTCGTGGCCGGGGGCCGTGCGGGTCAGCAGGACGCAGCGGGCCGAGTACTGGGCGAGACTGGTCCACACCTTCTGCCCGTTGATTACCCAATCATCGCCGCGCGCAACGGCTTTTGTTGTCAGCGAGGCGAGGTCGCTGCCCGAGCCCGGCTCCGAGAAGCCCTGGCACCACTGCTCGCGGCCCGACAGCAGCAACGGCACCATCTGCGCCGCCAGATCCGGGCGCGCATACGAAATCATCGTGGGTGCGAGCACTTCGACCATCGAATAGAGTCCGGGCTCGGCCAGGTCGCGGGTGGCGACCTCCTCACCGAGAATCGCGCGGAGCATGGCTGGCCCACCGAGACCACCGATCGCGGCGGGCCAGCCGTAGCGCATCCAGTCCGCGTCGTAGAGGGCGCGACGCACGCGCGCCAGCTGGGCGACCTGGCCGTCCAGCGAGTGATCCGGACCCGGGGACAGATCGTGCTCGTCCAGCCAGGCCCGTACGCCGGACCGGAATTCGGACGCGTCCATGGTCATCGGCGGGTGTTCTCGAAGGCGTGTGGGATACCCGAATCGTGGACGCCGCTGCGGCGGATGAAGGTCATCCGGCGGGTCTTCAGCCGCCATCCTTCAGCCGTTCGCACGATGGTGTCGGTGTAGTAGCCGATGCGCATATCGTGGGTGCTGTGGTCGATGAAGCACAGCGGCTGGGTGCCCGCGGCGGTATCGCCATCGATGTCGAGAACCGGTGTGCCCGTGAGGAATAGCCCCTTCGGCGCGGCCGCGACCAGATCCGGGAACAGATCGAGGGTGTAGGTGTCACCGAATGCGCTGTAGGTGCCGCCGGGGGTGAACACCGCGAGCAGGCCATCGATATCGCCCTTGGTGATCGTCACGGCGTAGCGGGCCAGCAGTTGCTGGATCTCCAGCAGATCATCATTTCTGGACATGGACCTTGCCGCCTTTCATGACGAACCGCACGTTCTGGGTGACGGTGATGTCGCGCACCGGATTTCCCGGTACACCGATGATGTCGGCCAACTGTCCTTCGGCCAGCCGCCCGCGGTCGGTGACATCGATCAGTTCGGCCGCGCGCACGGTGGCCGCCCGCAGCACGTCGATCGGGCTCATACCGCGTTCGACCAAGGCCACCAATTCGTCGGCGTTGCGGCCGTGCGGAATCGCTGGCGCGTCCGTGCCGACGGCGATCTTCACCCCGGCCTCGTAGGCCGCCCGGACCGACGTGCGGGCCTTCGGGAACATCTCGGCGGCCTTGGCCTGCAAGGCCGGATCCGCTTTGGACACATCCATGGCGTCGGCCAGCCGAGTAGTCGGCACCAACCAGGTGCCCGCCGCCACCATCATCTTGATCGCCTCGTCGTCGATGAGGAAGCCGTGCTCGATGCAGTCGATCCCGGCGTCGACGGCATGTTTGACCGCCTCCGCACCGTGTGTATGAGCGGCGACCCTGAGTCCGCGCCGGTGCGCCTCGTCGACGATCGCGCGCAGTTCCTCATCCGAATAATGTTGTGCCCCAGGTGCTCCGGTGAGCGACATGACACCACCGGAGACGCAGATCTTGATCAGCTGCGCACCGTGTTTGATCTGGTACCGCACCGCCTTGCGCACCTCGTCGACGCCATTGGCGATGCCCTCCTCCAGGGTCAGCTTCAGCACGTCGGGAGCGAAGGCGGAGAACATCGTCGGATCCAGGTGGCCCCCGGTGGGCGTGATCGCATGTCCCGCCGGAACGATCCGCGGGCCCTCGATCCAGCCCGCGTCGATCGCCTTGCCGAGCGCCACATCCAGCAGATAGCCGCCGGTCTTCACGAACAGCCCGAGATTGCGCACGGTGGTGAAACCGGCGCGCAGCGTGCGGCGGGCATTGCCCACCGCGCGCAGCATGCGCAGTGCCGGATCGTCTTTCACACTGGAGGCCAGGCCGGTCTCGCCGCGACCGCCCATCAGGAGGTTGACCTCCATATCCATCAGACCGGGCAGCAGCACGACATCACCGAGATCGATGACCTCGTCGGCAGCGTCCGCGGTCGCGCCGAGACCGACGATCCGATCGCCGTCGATCCGAACGATGCCGGGGCGGATTATTTCGCCGGTATCGATATCGAGTAGACCGGCCGCCTGCAGGGTCAGCATGGCTAGACCACCGGCTCCTCGAGCACATCGAGATAGGCTGCGCCGGAGTCGGGCACCCGCGGCTGCTTCCACACCTCGATCGGGAACGACACCATCACCAGCGACTGCAGCAGGTGGAACAGGTGCCTGGCATCGTCGGGCAGCTCACTCCACTCGAACTTGTCGCAGTAGTCCAGTGCCGCCTGCAGGCGCGGGAATACGGTGTCGTACAGGTCCTGCATCTCCGCCATCGAGGAGGCGAGCCGCTTGGCGTAACGCTGTGGCTCGGTGGCCAGGATCCAGTCCGAAAACCGGTCCAGGTCGGCGAATTCGGCGGGCAGCGCCTTGGGCTCAGTTGTTTCGGGCATCGCGGTACTCCTTGACGATCTTCTGGACGGTGAGGTGCAGGTGGCGCAGCAGAACTTCCTGGTCGTTCAGCGGGAATTCGGTGATCACGCCGGTCTCGAGCATGGTCTGCGTCGCTTCGAGGGTGTTGGCGTCCTGCAGTGCGTATTCCTTGAAGGTCACCGCCGCCAGTTCCTTGCCGAGCCGCTCACGGGCGGTCTTCGACGGCACGAAGTACAGATTCGCCTCGAAGATGTGCTTGTTCACCGCGGTCGGCCAATAGTGGTAGGTCAGGTACCAACCCGGCGCCCAGATGAGGATGCCGAAATTGGGGAAAACCTCGAATTCGTCAATGCCCCAAGCCTTGTGGCGAGCCGGATTGACACCCGGCGGCAGCGGATCCAGGCCATCGATATCGGGCCGATCCCACGGACCGAACAGGCCGCTGCGCAATTGCTGCTCGATCGGTTTGACCATATTGATGTCCTTGGGCGGAGCCATACCGCCCCACGAGGACACCATCGAATGCGGGGTCCAGCACTCGTAGTGCAGTGCCTCGAAGCCGACGTTCAACAGCTTGTCGGCCTCGTCCTTCACCGCCTGCTTCATATGCAGCACCGGCGCGTGGTAGAACTCGGCGAAGGCATCGATGAACAACTTCCAGTTGCTGCCGATCTCGGCCCGGTAGCTGTAGACCTCGGTCATCTCGTGGAAGGGATAGCCCTCCAGGCCTTTCGCCCACGCGCCCAGATACCCCTCCAGTGGCTGGGCGTTGTCGTCGAGGTTGACGAAGATGAAGCCCTCCCACACCTCGCAGCGCACCGACTTGAGTCCGAACTTGCTCTTGTCGAGGTCGAAGAACTCCTTCTCCTGCTGGACAAAGGTGGCCTCGCCCTCGAGGCTGTAGCGCCAGGCGTGGTACTTACAGGTGAACTGTCGGCAGGTACCGGCGGTCTCCTCGCCCGGAAAGTCGTCCCAGACCAGTTTGTTGCCGCGGTGCCTGCAGATGTTGTAATACGCCCGCACCTGCTGATCGTGGTCCTTGACAATGATCAGCGAGGCGTTGACGCAGGCCAGCTCCCTGGTGAAATAGCTGCCGACTCGCGGCAGCCGCTCGACGCGGCCGATATTGAGCCAGCTCTTCTTGAAGATGGCTTCCTGCTCGTCCTTGTAGAACTGGGGATCGGTGGAGTCGGTGAAGTCGACCACCTCGGTGCCGAGCTCGGGATAGTTCTCCGTCCAGCTGCCCGCCGTCGGTTTGGTGAAGTGTGGCAAGGGATTTACCTTTCAGGGTCGGGCTGTACGCCGAAGGTGTTGAGCGCGATGGCCAGCAGGATGTAGCCGCCGACGGTGAAAACCAGGTCCATGCGCTGCTTTTCATCGAGTCGCTCGGCAAGTGCCGCCCAGGTCTGGTCGGACAGTTCGGATTTGTCGTCGAGTTCGTCGACGGCGGTGAGGACGAGGCGGTCGAAGTCGTCGTCCGCCTCGCCGCGGGTGACGGCATCGATCTCGTCCAGGGTCAGTCCGGCTTCTTGGCCGAACTGCAGATGATGGGCCCACTCGTAGGCACAGCCGCGCCGGTGGGCGACCCGCAGGATCGTCAACTCGCGCACCCGCGGCGGCAGGGTGGACCGGAACAGCAGGTGGACGCTGAATCCGAGATAGGCCTCGGTCAGGTCCGGGTGCCGGGCCAGCGGCCCCATCGCGGGGCCGGCACCGTCCGCATTGCGGAGCGCGCGCGGCAGTAGTGCCTTGAAGGCGTCGCGGGTCCGGTCGTCCCACTGGTCCGCGGGCAACGGCGGCAGACGCATTCCTGTCCTCCTTTCATGAGAATTAGATTCTCCAAAACTGAAGACTAGATTTCCATGGACTGATGCGATAGTCAACGTCGGCGCGATAACCGGGCGAAATCCCAGCTGATGACGCGGTCCGGTGTCAGCCGCAGCCAGCCGTGGCGGCCGTCATACCGAAACGGTTGCCCGCCCATGTACTTGTCGGCGAACAGCTGCTCCGGGGTGGTGAGCTGCTCGACCGGTGTGCCGGTCCGCGGCGTTTCGCCGACCACTTCGACGCGTCCGCGCAGTTCGACGCCGCGCAACTGTCCGAAGTCGGTCCCGCCGTCGTCGATGATCGCGCTGATTCGTGGATCGCGGGTGATGTCGGTCCACCGCTGGCTGCGTACCAGTGAGTTGAGCCACAGGGACGTGCCGTCCCAGGCGAACCACAGGGGGCTCGTATGCGGGTGTCCGCCGGGGCCGAGGGTGGCCACCCGGCAAATCGGCTGGTCATGCAGGAATGCGTCGCGTTCGGTGGCGCTCATCGCTATCGCTCGCGCTCGTCGCTGCTCGGTCATGTTCATCTTCCGATCGAATGTTGATTCTCCGAAGATGAGAATATAGTTTTCTGATAACGAGAGCGTGATGACTAGCGCGGTTTCAGCCCGAGTGGAAAGGAGATTCACCATGACGGCGCCGATTCGTCCCGGTGAACAGTTCGCCAGCACCGTATGCGGCACACGGGTGGTGGTGGTCCGAGCGCCCGCCGACGCTCGGCCGGAAATCGCGTGCGGTGGCGCGCCCATGGTGCCCGCGGCCTCGGTCCCGCCCGGGAAATCGGCCGGGGCGGATGCGGTCACGCTGATCGGGAAACGCTATGTCGACGCCGCGGAAACCGTCGAGCTGCTGTGCACCAGTTCGGGCACCGGCGAGCTGACCTGTAACGGCGTCGCGATGACCCTGAAGGCCGCCAAAGCGCTGCCTGCCTCCGACTGAAAGGGGTTGCCCGGTGCGCGACGACATGAGCACGCGAGGCATGAATTTCGAGCTCACCGAGGATCAGCGGCTGATCCGCAGCACGGTCGCCGAACTGTGCCGCAAGTTCGACGACCAGTACTGGATGGAAAAGGACCAGGCGCACGAGTTCCCGACCGAGTTCTATAACGCCATCGCCGAGGGCGGCTGGCTCGGCATCACCATTCCGGAGGAATACGGCGGCCACGGATTGGGCATCACCGAGGCCACGCTGCTGGCCGAGGAGGTGTCCCGATCGGGCGGTGGTATGAATGCCGCCAGCTCTATTCACATGTCGATCTTCGGTATGCATCCGGTGGTCGTACACGGATCCACGGAATTGAAGCAGCGGACGCTGCCGCGCATCGCCACCGGTGATCTGCACGTATGCTTCGGCGTCACCGAACCCGGTGCGGGCCTGGACACCACCCACATCAGCACCTTCGCGCGCCGCGACGGCGACCACTATGTCGTCAACGGCCGCAAGGTGTGGATCTCCAAGGCGATGGAGTCGGAGAAGATCCTGCTGCTGACCCGCACCCAGCGCTACGACGAGGTCAGCAAGAAGACCGACGGCATGACGCTGTTCCTCACCGATCTCGATCGCGCACACGTCGATATCCGGCCGATCGCGAAGATGGGCCGCAACGCCGTCACGTCCAACGAGGTGTTCATCGACGGGCTGCGCATCCCGGTCGAGGATCGAGTGGGGGAGGAGGGCAAGGGATTTCGGTACCTGCTCGACGGTCTGAATCCCGAGCGCATGCTCATCGCCGCCGAGGCACTCGGGCTGGGCCGGGTCGCGCTGGACCGGGCCGTGAAATACGCCAAGGAGCGAGTGGTATTCGACCGGCCGATCGGCATGAACCAGGGCATCCAATTCCCGTTGGCCGATTCGCTGGCCCACCTGGATGCGGCGGAATTGATACTGCGCAAGGCGACCTGGCTCTACGACAACGGAAAGTCGTGTGGACGCGAGGCGAATACCGCCAAATACCTGTGCGCCGATGCGGGGTTCACCGCGGCCGACCGGGCGCTGCAGACCCACGGTGGCATGGGTTACGCCGAGGAATACAACGTATCCCGCTATTTCCGGGAGGCCCGCGTCATGCGGATCGCCCCGATCAGCCAGGAAATGATTCTGAACTACCTGGGCTCCCACACGCTGGGACTACCCAGAAGCTATTAGCAGAGGCAGGAAATTACCGAATGGCAGCCAAGAACGGACTTTTCGAGTTGACCGGGCGGGCCGCGATGGTCACCGGCGCGGCCGGCGGTATCGGCTCCGCCGTGGCGCAGGCCCTCGCGGCACAGGGGGCGGTGGTGCTGGTCACCGACGTCGATGCGGCCGCGGCCGCGGCCGTCGCCGAGAAGATCACCGGAAACGGTGGTAGCGCGGCGAGTTTCGCCCTCGACGTGTCCGATCGGGCGGCCGCCGATGCCGCCGCGGCCGCGGCGGCCGAATTGGCCAGCGGCACACTGCATATCGTGGTGAACAATGCCGGGGTCACCGATCCGCACATGTTCGCCGATACCAGTGTCGAGTCGGTGCGGCGACTGTTCGAGATCCACACGCTGGGCACCTTCAACTGCTCGCAGGCGGCCTTGCCGTACCTGCCGACCGATGGCACCGGTCGCATCATCAATGTCACGTCATCGGCCGGGCTCGTCGGCACGCTGGGACAGGTCAACTACTCCGCGGCCAAGGCGGCCATCATCGGCATCACCAAATCCCTGGCTCGCGAATTGGCGCGCAAGAACATTCTGGTGAACGCGCTGGCGCCGCTGGCCGCCACGCCGATGACCGAAACCATTCGCACCGACGACAAGTTCGCGGCGCAGATGCTGAACCGAATTCCGTTGCGGCGCTGGGCCGATCCGGCGGAGGTGGCCGGCGCCTTCGTCTTCCTCGCCTCCGATGCCGCCTCGTTCGTCACCGGGCAGGTGCTGCCGGTGGACGGCGGCATGGTGATGTGATGCCCGATACGGCGCAGGCGGGACCGCTGGCGGGTATTACCGTCGTCGCCCTGGAACAGGCGGTGTCGGCGCCGATGTGCACCCGCACGCTCGCCGATTTCGGCGCCCGCGTGATCAAGATCGAAAATCCGCAGGGTGGCGACTTCGCCCGTTACTACGACGATGTGGTCGAGGGGCAGGCGGCGCATTTCGTCTGGGTCAACCGTGGCAAGGAATCGGTAACCCTCGACCTGAAAACGCCTGCGGGCGTGGCGATCCTGCACCGACTACTGGATCGGGCCGAGGTACTGGTGTCGAATCTGGCGCCCGGCGCGACCGATCGGCTCGGCATCGCACCGGCGGATCTGGCCGCGCGACATCCGGATCTGATCGCGGTATCGATCGACGGATTCGGCTCGGGCGGGCCGCTATCCCACAAACGCGCCTACGACCTGCTGGTGCAGGCCGAATCGGGAGTGTGCGCGGTCACCGGATATCCGGATGCCCCGGCGAAACCGGGCCCGCCGATGGCCGATGTCACCACGGGACTGTACGCGGCGCTGTCGATTCTGGCTTCGCTGTGTGGACGGCAGCGCCGGGCATCCGATGTGGGTGCCACGATCGCGGTCAGCCTGTTCGACACCATGGCCGATGTGATGGGCTATCACCTCACCTATGCCAGGCACTCCGGAATTGATATGCAACCGCTGGGTATGAGCTCGGCGGCGGTCGCGCCCTACGGCGCCTACCGCACCGCGGATGGGCAGACTGTGGTGCTCGGCACCACCAACGATCGGGAGTGGCAGCGGCTGGCCCGCGACGTCATCGGGCGCCCCGATCTGGCCGACGACGACCGCCTGCGCACCAATCCGGATCGCTGTAAGCGCCGCGATCTTCTCGATGAAGCAATCGGATCCTGGTGCGCCCGACACGATCTCGCGCGGATTCAGCAACTCGCCGACGCCGCCGGAATCGGCAACTCCCGATACAACCTGCCCAGCGAGGTCCTCGACCACCCGCAGCTGTCGGCCCGCGATCGGTGGCGCACCATCGACACCCCGGCCGGTCCGATCCCGTCGCTGCTGCCACCGGCCATCGTCGACGGGTTCGATCCGCCCATGGGCGCGGTTCCCGGTCTCGGTGAGCACACGGACGCGATACTGTCCGAAATCGGCTGCGGCGCTGGCGAAATCGATCGACTCCGTGCGGCGGGCGCGGTCGGGGCGGCTTACCGGCAGCCCGCGGAGCGGACATGCTGACGCCGGGGTCGCTGCTATCGCGCGATCATGACGGCGTCCGGACTTTGACCTTGAACCGGCCCCATCGCAAGAACGCGATCGATGCCGAACTGTGGCAGGCGCTGGCGGATGCGCTGCGCGCCGCCGCGGCCGATCGTGCGGTGCGCGCGCTGGTGCTCACCGGATCCGGTGGTGCGTTCTGTTCCGGTGCCGACATTTCGGTGCCCGATAACGGACATCCGATCTATCGCATGCGGGCACTCACCGATGTCGCGTTGCTGCTGCACGAACTGCCGATGCCGACGGTCGCGAAGGTGACCGGCGTCGCCGTCGGCGCGGGCTGGAATCTGGCACTCGGCTGCGATCTGGTGGTGGCCACGCCCGAGTCTCGGTTCTCGCAGATCTTCGCCCGGCGCGGGCTTTCGCTGGATCTGGGCGGTTCGTGGCTGCTACCCAAACTGGTCGGGCTGCAACAGGCCAAGCGGTTGGCATTGCTGGGCGAGATGATCGACGCCGAACAGGCGCGGGACCTGAATCTGGTGACGTGGGTGATTCCCGCGGACGAAATCGACTCCTACGTCACCGATCTCGCCACGCGGCTGGCGGCAGGGCCGCCGGTCGCGCTGGCGCAGACCAAGGCCCTGCTCAACGCGGGCGCCGATCACACCCTGCGTGAAGCGCTCGCCGGCGAGGCCGCCGCACAGGGCCTCAATTTCGCCACCTCGGACGCTCCGGAAGCGTTCGCGGCCTTCGCCGAGAAACGGGAACCACAGTTCGACGGTCGTTGGACCGTGCACAGACCACCGATCCGCGACGCGGACCGGTCCGAAAAGGGGAGTACAGCAGATGCCTGAGGTAGTCATCGCCGGGGCGGTGCGGACCGCGGTCGGTAAACGCAATGGCGGATTGTCGGGTACGCATCCCGCCGATCTGTCGGCGATCGTGCTCAACGCGCTGGTGGGCCGCACGGGCATCGATCCGTCGCGCATCGATGACGTCATCTGGGGTTGCGTCTCCCAGGTCGGCGACCAGTCCGCCAATATCGGGCGTTACGCGGTGCTCGCCGCGGGCTGGCCGGAAACCATTCCGGGCACCACGGTGAACCGCGCCTGCGGATCCAGCCAGCAGGCCCTGGATTTCGCCGCGCAGGCCGTGGCGTCGGGATACCAGGAGGTCGTGGTCGCCGGCGGCGTCGAGGTGATGAGCCGGGTGCCGCTGGGTTCCGCGCGCGCCGACGGCATGCCCTACGGCCCCAAAGTTATTGCCCGCTATGACGATTTCTCGTTCAACCAGGGCATCTCCGCCGAATTGATCGCGCAGAAATGGGGTTTCGGCCGCACCCGGCTCGATGAGTTCGCGGTGCTGTCGCACGAGCGGGCCGCCGCCGCGCAGGACCGCGGCGCGTTCGAGGAGCAGATCGTCGCCGTCGCAACCGATTCCGGGACGGTGATCGCCGACGAGGGCATCCGACCCGGCAGCACGGTCGAGAAGCTGGCCGGGCTGAAACCCGCCTTCCAGGCCGATGGCGTGATCCACGCCGGTAATTCCTCGCAGATCTCCGACGGCGCCGCGGCCCTGCTGGTGACGACCCCGGCCAAGGCACGCGAGTTGGGGCTGACGCCGCTGGTGCGGTATCGGGCCGGCGCGGTTACCGGTGCCGATCCGGTACTCATGCTGACCGGTCCGATTCCGGCCACCGAGCAGGTGCTGCGCAAGGCCGGTGTCGGTCTGTCGGAGGTCGGCGTATTCGAGGTGAACGAAGCATTCGCCCCGATCCCGCTGGCCTGGTTGGCCGAAACCGGCGCTGATCCGGATCTACTCAATCCGCTGGGCGGCGCGATCGCTCTCGGCCACCCGCTCGGCGGCTCCGGCGCCATCTTGCTGACCCGAATGATCCACCACATGCGCGACAACGGAATTCGCTACGGCCTGCAGACCATGTGCGAGGGCGGCGGCACCGCCAATGCCACCGTCGTCGAACTCGTGCACTGAAGGAGCCGACCGTGCGCCGAGACATCTTCACCGCGGACCACGACGCATTCCGGCAGCTGGCTCGCGAATTCATCGACAAAGAGGTGGTGCCGCACTACCCGGACTGGGAGCGGGCCGGGCGCATGCCGCGCGAAATCTTCGAGCGGATGGGTGAACTCGGTTTGCTGGGTACCGCCATCCCCGAGCAGTACGGGGGCGGCGGCATGCGCGACTACCGATTCAACGCCGTGCTGCAGGAGGAGGCCTACCGCGCGCTCGTCACGCTCAGCACCGTCCGCACCCAGATCGACGTGATCCTGCCCTACTTCTTGGAATACGCCGATGCCGAGCAACGCGACCGCTGGTTTCCGGGTCTGGCCAGCGGCAAGCTGCTGACCGCGATCGCCATGACCGAGCCGGGCACCGGCTCCGATCTGGCCGGTGTGCGCACCACCGCGGTTCGTGACGGCGGGGAGTACATCCTCAACGGCGCCAAGACATTCATCACCGGTGGTCTGCTCGCGGATCTGGTGATCGTGGTGGCGCGCACTTCGTCCGATCCGGACAACCGGCGCGCGGGGCTCAGCCTGATCGTGGTGGAAAGCGGCCGAACCGGATTCACCAAGGGCCGGGTGCTGGACAAGCTGGGCTGCAAGGTGCAGGACACGGTCGAGTTGGCATTCGACAATGTGCGCGTCCCGGTGGCGAACCGGCTCGGCGCCGAGGGGGAGGCGTTCACCTATCTCGGCCACAATCTCGCTCAGGAACGGATAACGGTCGCCGTCGGATCGGTGGCGCAGGCCAAGTCCGCGATCACCGCGACCATCGAATATGTGCAGCAGCGCAAGGTTTTCGGCCAGCCGGTGGCCGCCTACCAGAACACGAAATTCGAGCTGGCCGCGCTGTCGACGGAGGTGGAGGCGGCCCAGACCATGGTCGATCGCGCGGTGCTGGAACTGGTCGAGGGGCAGCTCTCGGGTGCCGATGCCGCACGGGTCAAGCTGTTCTGCACCGAAGTACAGGCACGGGTGGTGGACCGCTGCCTACAACTGTTCGGCGGCTACGGCTATATGACGGAATATCCCATTGCCCGGCTCTACGCCGATGCGCGTGTCGCCCGCATCTATGCCGGTACCAGTGAGGTGATGAAAATGATCATAGCCAAATCACTCGGGCTGTGATCCAGCACAAAAATTGGACCACATGAGACCCTTGTCACAGTCTCGAAACCAACCTACTGTGTCTTCAGTAGGTTGATCGAACGAAGGAGTTCGGTGTCCGATTCCGAAACCGGCACCCCTCGGCCATATGAGACGTTGCTCGCCAAGGGCGAGTACCGCAAGCTGCAGATTCTCGCCGTCGCACAGCGACTGCTCGCGCGCAACGGCTGGCGTAACACCACGCTGGCGCAGATCGCGCGGGAGGCCGGAGTCAGTACGGCCGGGGTGCTGCACCACTTCGAGTCCAAGGAGCAGTTGCTGCACGCGGTGCTCGAGGCTCGCGACACCGATGACGAACTCCATTCCGACCGCCGAGGCGATCTGATCGAACAGCTCGAAAACGTCGTCGACCGGTTCCGGCGTTCGCCGGATCTGGTCGGCATGTTCGCCGTGCTGCTCATCGAGAATCTCGACCCGGACGCACCGTTGCACGATCGCCTGCTCGGTCGGTACCGAGCCGCCGTCGCCACCATTGCCGGCGGCATCCGACGCGGCCAGCGCGATGGCCGGTACCGCACCGATCTGGACCCTGCCGTCAAGGCTGTGGAGATAGTCGCCTTTCTCAACGGGATGGAAACCTCATGGCTGCTAGACCCCTCGATTCCATTGAACCGGGTGTTCACGGAATACGTCCGCTCGCTCGAGCGCGAGCTCATGCCCGCAAGCACCCTCTGAGATATCGGCTGGCGGTCATCGCCCCCGATGTCGCCGATGTGGTGCGGTACTCGGGGGGTTGGCTATTCGATCGGGTGATGGCGGGGTGGGAGGTCACGGTCTGCGTCAGCGAGCTCGCCGATATCCGGCCATTGCGGATCCTCGGGGCGACCGTGCTGGATTTGGAGACCTCGCTGTCGTCGCAAACGGATGCGGGCGTATGGCCGGATGGAATGGCGATCGCCGCCAAGGTCTTCGAATCCGATCCGCGGGTCCGCCAGGGGGTGCTGCGGAATATCGAGGATCGGTCGTTCGAGGTGACGGTCTGGGGTGCCGCTTGTCCGAGCGAACTCGATTGCCGGACCGAGGGAGTGCAGCACCGGCTGAGCGTAGCCGCGCGCGCGTTCAAGGCGCGGGCGTTGGCGGCGTTGGGGCAACCGGTCGATGTGCTCGAGGATGCGGAGATGTTCCGCTGCAGCGGAACCCCGGATCACTTGGCGGCGGATCTGCTTCCGGTGGGGTGAGCTATGGCCGAGCGCCCGGTGTATTCGCATCGGGCGCTGGTGACGGCTGACGCCGAGACGTCGAGCAGGATTTCCCGATCTGGGAGTCGAAGGGCGTCACGTGGAATTGTCGAGAATTTCTCGAGTCAAGATCATGGCAGGAACTGGCTGGTCTCAAGGCTGACGCGGCAACGGCGGAACCCTTTCGAGACTGCTCGCTCATGCCGATGACCGCTGGTGTCTGGTATAGACACCCCGCCGCCCATCGGGGACGACAACGAGTACTCCCAGGCGGCGACCCGCGCTACGTCGGCGTCGAGGTCCCGCGGACCGAACGCTGCGGGATGTCGTGGCACGCACGATCCGTGCGGGGAGTCCACGATCTCCAAGGAGTTGGTGGCCGGAAAGACCGTTCTGGTCGCCGCGCACGGTAATTCCATGCGTGCCCTGGTCAAGCATCTCGAGGACACCTCCGACGAGAATGTCGCCGGTCTCAACATCCACCGGTATCCCGCTGCGCTACGAACTCGACGACGACCAATGCCCGATCGGCGAAGGTACATGGACCCGGAAGCCGCGGCGGCGGGCACCGCCGCCGATCATGGGTGGATCGCCCGCTTGATGATCCACCCGCCAGGCGAGCCGTCGACTCCCGAAATACATTGTGCGACTGCCCGTTCCACTCGCCTCATCTGTGACATTCCCAGCCCGGGGAAGAATTTCCCGGTTTGTTTACGACGTCAGCTACCTCGAACAGTCGCACGAGTTGGTCAGCCAGTACCACTGCATCACACAGATCCAAAGATGCGTCCTAATGTCCAGCGGTCCTGTCCCGCTGGACATGTGATCACGTGGAACCTATTGCGGCATAGCCCAAGAAGCCTGCGCCACCAGTGCCACCTGATCTTGATCGGCATGCGGATACGGACCGTGGCACGTCTCGATCCCGTCATCGACTTGGTTAGTGCGGCTCGAGTTGGTGGTCGACAGGTTTCGATGCGTCGGGCGATGGCTTCGGATCGAGCAGGATTTTGCCGATGGCGTGCCCGTCGGCGACCTGTCGCAGTGCGGTGGCGGCCTCGGTCAGCGGATACACCGCGCTGATATGCGGGCGGACGCATCCGGTGGTCAGTAGTTCTCGCAGTTCGTCCTCGTTGCGGCGGAATTCGGCCGGGTCCAGATCCTGGAATTGGAAGCCGAGTACCTGTATTCCCTTGACCAGCACGAGATTCAGGGGAATCCGCGGAATCACGCCGGAGGCGAAGCCGACGGTGACGAACCGCCCGCCGCGGCGCAACGATCGCAGCGCAGGCTCGGATAGTGGGCCGCCGACCGGGTCGACGACGGCATGTGCGCCGTCGGGCAGTGCCTCCTTCAGCGCCGCGCGCAGGTCACCGGCGGTGTGGTCGATCAGCCCGCCGGCACCATGATCGGCTGCGGCGCTGAGCTTTTCGGCTGACGATGCGACCGCGGTGACCTCGGCACCCAACCGCACCCCGAGTTGCACCGCCGCAAGACCGACCCCACCACCGGCGCCGAGGACGAGCAGCCGGTCCCCGGGCCGCACCCGGGCGACCGAACGCAGGGTGTGATACGCGGTCCGGTAGGCGACTCCGAATGCCGCTGCACAATGGTCATCGATTCCGTCGGGGATGCGGCCGAGCCCCGCGGCGGGCACGGCGACCTCTTCCGCGAACGCCCCGGCGATCCCGGTGCCGGTGACCCGGTCACCGATGGCGAATTCGGTGACATTGCCGGCGGTTTCGGTGACGGTTCCGGCGAATTCGCTGCCGGGTACGAATGGTGTCGGCACCTTGATCTGATATTCGCCAGCGATCACGAGCACGTCCGGGAAGTTGACCGCGGCCGCGCCGACCCGCACTCGAACCTGTCCCGATTCGAGTGCGGGCGCCGGGCGCTCTTCGATGCGCACGATCTCCGGCGGCCCGTAGGCCGGGCAGATCACGGCGCGCATATCACCGGCCCCGCCAGTTCGGCGCACGCTTCTCGGCGAAGGCGCGAGCGCCCTCTCTGGCGTCTTCGCTGCCGAATACCAGCGCCTGCCACGCGCCGAGCCGTTCGGTTGCCGCGGCGGCATCCGAAACCGCAAGGCGGGCCAGCTCTTTCGAGGCGGCCAGTCCGAGGGGCGCATTGCCGGCGATCCGCTCGGCCATGGCCAGTGCGGTCGAGAACACCGCGTCGGGCTCGGTCACCGCATTCACCAGCCCGATCCGTTCGGCGCGCGCGGCGTCGATGAGATCGCCGGTGAGCAGCAGTTCGAGCGCGATGCCGAGGGGGATTCTGGTGCCGATGAAGGTTCCGCCGCCACCCGCGAAGAGTCCACGCTTGACCTCGGGGAAGCCGAATTTCGCCGCCGCGGAGGCCACGATGACATCGCAGCCGAGCAGTAGTTCCAGTCCGCCACCGACGGCGCTGCCATTGGCCGCGCCGATCACCGGTACGTGCACCTGCCCCTTGGCCAGCCTGCCGTAGGCCTCGGCTTCCGCACCGCGGCCGAAGTCCTCGCCACTGGCGAAGGCGCGCAGGTCCATTCCGGAGCAGAAGGCGCGATCACCGGCACCGACGAGTACGACCGCCCGCACCAGCGGATCGGCCTCGGCCGCGATGATCGCCGCACCGATCCCGCGCATCATGGTGCCGGTCAACGCATTTCGCGCATCCGGGCGGTTGAGCCGGACGACCATGACCGAACCGTGCCGGTCGAGTACGAACTCCGCATCGGCGGTGTCTGTGGTTCGCTCGCTGCGCTTGGCGGTGTCGATTGCTCGCTCGCTGCGCTTGGCGGTGTCGATTGCTCGCTCGCTGCGCTTGGCGGTGTCGATTGCTCGCTCGCTGCGCTTGGCGGTGTCGATTGCTCGCTCGCTGGGCTTGGCGGTGTCGATTGCTCGCTCGCTGGGCTTGGCGGTGTCGATTGCTCGCTCGCTGGGCTCGGCTGTGTCGATTGCTCCCTTGCTGGGCTTGGCGGTGTCGATTGCTCGCTCGCTGGGCTCGGCGGTGTCGATTGCTCCCTTGCTGGGCTCGGCTGTGTCGATTGCTCCCTTGCTGGGCTCGGCTGTGTCGATTGCTCCCTTGCTGGGCTCGGCTGTGTCGATTGCTCCCTTGCTGGGCTCGGCGGTGTCGATTGCTCGCTCGCTGCGCTCGCTCATGATTTGTACTCCGTGCTTTCGGCCAATTCGGCGGCGGCGTGCATGGTGTCGACGACGATCGGTCCGAACGCCGCCAGTTTGACGTCGCCCTTGGCGCGTTGGAAGCCGCGCTCGAGCACGATGGCCAGCTTCCATTTGGCCAGGATCAGGTAGTAGTCGATATCGTCGACCTGCCGTCCGGACACCTCGGCGTAGTGCGCGAGCATCTGCTCGCGCGAAGGCATGTACTGCATATTGGCGTAGCCCTTGGTGGCCACGGCCGGGTCGCTGGTGTCCTCCGGCCACCCCTGCAGCATCCAGCCCAGATCGAGCTTCGGATCGCCGACGGTCCCCATCTCCCAGTCCACCAGCGCGGCCAGCCGTGCCGGTCCGCCGTATCGGAACATCACATTGGCGAACTGGTAGTCGCCGTGCATCAGGCCGGGGATGTAGTCCAGTGGGCGGTGCGTGCGCAGCCATTCGGTGGCCACGTCCATGCCGTCGAGCACGCGGGCGCCATCGATCTTGTCGTAGAAGTTCAGCCACCGCGATACCTGGCGCTCGTGGTAGCCGTCCGGACGTCCCAGATCCTGCAGACCCTTGGCCTGCCAATCCACCTTGGACAGCAATGCGATGCCCTCGGCCAGCTGGTAGCCGAGTCCGGCCCGTGCCCGCAGGTCGGAATCGAACGGCTCCGGCCAGACGCCGCGATGGTCCATCGGCGACCAGCCGTCGACGAAGCCCATCAGATAGAAGGTGCGGCCGAGGATCGACTTGTCGGTGCACACCCCGATGGCGGCGGTATGCGGGACATCGGTGCCGTCGAGGGCCTCGATGATCCGCCACTCGCGCAGGATGCCCGCATCGCGGTCGGCGGGTGCGTCGGCGGGTGGGATGCGGATGACGCAGACGTGTTCGCCGCGGCGGATCTCATAGATTTCGTTCTGCGTGCCGCCGGACAGGAATCGGGCCACCAGCGGCTCACCCTTACCGGGCAGGCCCTGGCGGTCCATCCATTCGGCGAGTCGCGCGTTATCGATCGTCACAGGTTTCCTACTTCGTGTTCGAGGTATTCGGCGAACTTCGCCCTGGCCGCTTCCTGCTTTGCCGGAATCCACTCGGTGGGCCACATGCCGTCGGCGGGTTGGTAGTCGCGCAGCACCTGTTTGGCCACCGTGGTCTTGTGCACCTCGGTCGGCCCGTCGGCCAGACCCATGACACCGGCGCCGTGGATCATCCGGAAGAACGGCATCTCGTTGGTGGTGCCGAGGGCGCCGTGCACTTGCATTGCGCGCCAAGCGATATCGTGCAGGACGGTCGGCATGACGATCTTGGCCGCGGCGATATCCTTGCGGACCTTCTTGTAGTCGTTGTACCGGTCGATCTTCCAGGCGGTGTGCAGTACGAAGAGCCGGAACTGAGCCAGTTGGGCGTAGGAATCGGCGATATAGCCCTGTACGAACTGCTTATCGGCCAACCGGCTGCCCGCGGTCGTACGCGACAGGGCCCGCTCGCACATCATGTCGATGGCCTTCTGCGCGAGCCCGATGGTACGCATCGCATGGTGGATGCGGCCGCCGCCGAGGCGGGTCTGTGCGATGACGAAGGCCTGGCCCTCGCCGCCGAGCAGGGATTCCTTGGGCACCCGCACGTTTTGGTAGTGGATGAGCGCGTGGCTGCCGTCGTTCATCGGTTCGCCGTAGAGCCCGACGTTGCGCACGATCTCGATACCGGGGGTGTCGGTGGGGACCAGGAACATCGACATGCCCTGGTACGGGCTCACTTCCGTATTCGTCACGGCCATGACGATCAGGAAGGCCGCGGTTCTCGCGTTGGAGGAGAAGAACTTCCAGCCGTTGATGATCCAGTCGTCGCCGTCGCGCACCGCCCTGGTCTCGAACCGGGTCGGATCGGCGCCCGCCTGCGGTTCGGTCATCGAATAGCTGGAGAACAGCTCACCGTCGAGCAGGGGCCGCAGGTAGCGCTGTTTCTGTTCCTCGGTGCCGTAGTGGGCGATGATCTCGGCATTGCCGGTATCGGGCGCCTGGCAGCCGAATACGATCGGTGCCCAGGAGGAACGGCCCAGAATCTCGTTGAGTAGCGCCAGTTTCAGCTGTCCGTAACCTTGGCCGCCCAACTCCGGGCCCAGGTGTGTCGCCCACAGGCCCTGTCGCCGCACCTCCTCCTTGAGTGGCTGGATCGCCTTGCGCCGCGCGCCATCCAGTGGCACGAACTGCTCGTGCTCCCAGACGAGGTCGAGTGGTTCGACCTCCGCGCGCACGAATTCATCGGCCCAGTCCAACTTCCGCTGGTACTCCGGATCGGTCTCGAAATCCCACGCCATTGCATCTCCTCTCGCTTGGTGAGAATATCCTTCTCATGATGAAGAACGCAATTCTTTCCGGGCTGGTGGAGTCGGATCGATACCTGGAGGTCGCGTCGTGAAGGCCGAGGATCAGTTCCATATCGGGATCGTGGCTACGGACTTCGAGGCCACCCTGGCGACGTTGTCCGCGGTGCTCGGCAGCGAGTGGGGACCCGAGATCGGCGGGCCGGTGGCGGTGGGGCTGCCCGATGGCGAACAAGCCGTCGTGGAGTTGAAATGCCGGTACTCGACGACCGTGCCGCGGTTGGAGGTCGTACGCAGCGTGGCGGGCACGCTGTGGGAACCGGTGCGCGACGCCGGGATTCATCACATCGGCTATTGGTCCGACGACGTGGCCGCCGACGTTGCCGAACTCGAGCGCCACGGCTATCTGATCGAGGCCACCCGGGCCGCCGACGCCGGGCGGCTGTTCTTCGCATTTCTGTGCGGCGTCAACGGGTTCCGGGTGGAACTGGTCGATCGGGCGGCGGAACCGAGTCTGGTTCGCTGCTGGGTGCGGCCGTCAGACGTTCAGTAGCCGTGCCAGGTTGCCGCCCATGATCTTCGCCTGGTCCGCCACGGGCAGTTCTTTGATCTCGTCGATATAGCGGGCGGGCTCGGCCAGGCCCTCCGGATGCGGGTAGTCGGACCCGAACAGGACGTGGTCGGGGCCGATGAGCCCGGACAGTTCGATCAGATCCTCCTCCCAGAAGGGACTCACGTAGATCTTCTTGATCATCTCCACCGGATCACTCGGGAAGCCCTCGGGCGCCTTCTTGTAGATATCGGCGAGGTCGGAGAGCAATCCGGGTAGCCACTGCGCGCCGTTCTCGATGACCGCGATCTTCAATTCCGGGAACCGGAACAGCGCGCCGTGGCACACCCAGGACGCCATCGCGTCGCGGATCGGCTGCCACTGGTTGACCATTTTGAAGGTATTGGTGACGAACGGGAGCATCTCCTGCTGGACGCCGTCCCACTCCGAGGCGTACCGCGCATAGCCGCTGTCGGAGGAGTGCATGGTGACCAGTACGTCGAGTTCGACGACCCGCTTCCAGAAGGGGTCGAATTCCGGCAGCGCGAACGAGCGCGGTCCACGGAAGCCGGGCACTGGAGCCGGGCGCACCAGGATGGCTTTGGCGCCGCGCTCGACGACCCATTCCAGTTCTTCGATCGCCTTGTCCACGATGGGCAGACTCACCACCGGCACGGTGAAGATCCGGTCCTTGTAATTGAACGACCAGGTCTCGTGCAGCCACTCGTTGAGCGAATGGACGACCGCGTGGATCAGTTCGGGATCCTCCTTCATGCGCTCCTCGACCAGGCTGGCCAGAGTCGGGAACATGAGGGCTCGCTCGATCTGCAACTCGTCCATGAGTTCGAGCCGAGGGCCGGGCTCACGGAAGGCGGGGGTAGCGCGGATCGGTTTGCCGAAGATCTCGCGCTTGCTCTTACCCTCCGGATTGCCGTTCTTGAAGTAGTCCTCCATGGCGCCGGGGGCGGCGACCACATCGAAGGTGGGGTTGGGGATGTACTCACTGATCTGGCCGCGAATGGCGATCTTGGTGCGACCGTCGACCTCGACATACTTCACCGCGCCCTGATACTGCTTCGGCAGAAATTTGGTCAGCGCCTCCTTGGTTTCGTAGAGGTGGTTGTCGGCGTCGAACAGCTGATAGGGCAGATCCCGCTGGGCCATGAAATTATCCTTAACGTTGTGGGAGAATCTTATTCTCCGAAGGGTTGTCCAATCCTGTCAAGGATTACAATGAACGGCGGTCAGCCGCTGATCCGCGCGCCCGAGTCGAAGCCCCACAGTGCCAGCGTCATCAGCAGATTGACGCAGATCATGACGGTAATGCTGGCGCGCATCGCGCGACCGGCGGCGACGCCGACGCCCACCGGACCGCCCGCGGAGTAGTAGCCGAAATAGCACTGGATGGTTGTGGTGATCACGACGAAGACGACCGCCTTCGCCAACGAGTACCCGACATCGGTCGCACTGAGCACCATGCGGAAGTAATGGTCGTAGGTGCCGGGTGACTGACTGCCCGCGAGGCCGATGGCCACCTCGACCGCGACGAAATTCATTGCCAGACAGACAAGATAGAGCGGAACGATGGCGGCCACCGAGGCCATGAGCCGCGTTGTCACCAAGTAGGGGATGGACCGGATGGCCAGTGTCTCCATCGCATCGATCTCTTCGGCGATGCGCATGGCACCGAGTTGGGCGGTGAATCGGCAGCCCGCCTGGGATGCGAAGGCGATGGAGGCCATGATCGGGGCCAGTTCGCGGGTCGAGGCCGTCGCCGAGACCAGCCCGGTCGCCGGTCCGATGCCGAGCAATTTCAGTGCGCTGTAGCCCTCGATCCCCACCAGCGCGCCGCCGCTCGCGCCGAGCACGACAATGATGCCCGCCGTCCCGCCGCCGACGATGAGTGACCCATTGCCCCAGGTGATGTCGGAGATCAGGCGCAGCAGTTCCCTGCGGTAGTGGCGCAGGACAATGGGAATGGAGGTGATCGCGCGCAGGAAGAATATGGCCATATGCCCCAGGCGCATGGCTCCGCGCAACGGTGCGTCGGCAACGCGCAGCACCTGTCCGATGCGCAGCGGATAGTACGGCGCCGCCATCTCAGAGTGCCTGCCGTGGGAAGAGCATTGTGTACATCTGGGTGAAGCCCACGTTCACCACCATGAGCAGCACGATCGAGGCCACCACGGTGGCATTGACCGAATTCGCCACCCCGCCGGGACCGCCCTTGGTGCTCAATCCCTTCTGGCACGCGACAACGGTCACGATGAGCCCGAACACCACAGCTTTGACCACCGCCAGATACATATCGCCGATGCGCGCGAACGAGGAGAAGGTGGCGATGAAGCTGCCGGGCGTACCGCCCTGGACGTAGACATTGAACAAATATCCGGCGAGGAATCCCACGAAGGCGCTCAGCCCGGTCAGCCCGACCGCGACCACCACCCCGGCGGCCACCCGCGGCACCACCAGCTTGCGCAGCACCGAGACCCCCATCACCTCGAGCGCGGCGATCTCTTCCCGGATGGTGCGGGAACCGAGGTCGGCGCAGATGGCCGAGCCGACCGCTGCCGCGAGCAGCATCGCCGTGACAACGGGTGCCGCCTGGCGGATGACAGCGAGACCGCTGGCCGCGCCGGCCAGCGAGGTCGCGCCGACCTGACCCGCGATCAAGCCGAATTGAATCGAAAGGGTCGCGCTGATCGGCAATGCGACCGCAATGGTCGGCAGGTAGGAGGTTTTGATCATGAAAGCGGCCTGCCGCACGAACTCCTGAAATGCGAAACGGCCTGTGACTATGTCGATCACGAGATACTGCACGGCACGCACACCCAGTACGAACTGGGCGCCGACCGTATCGAGCGACGCGACGGGATGACGGTGCAGATAGCCGCGTCCCCAGTTCCTGATCCGCGTGATCGACGGTGCCGACGATTGATCGATCACATCACACCAGTTCCACTTTGCTGGCCAGCCAGCGCTCGCCCACCCGTTCCATGGTCATGACCATGCGGCTGCGATCGATCCGCGGATCGGGGCTCACCGAGTTGGTGACCTCCTGATCGACGAACAGCATGACCTGGACGTGGTCCTTGGTCGCCGACTTGATACTGGAGTCCACGATGCGTCCCTTGCTGACCGCCTGGTGTTCCACCAGCAGTGCCTTGAGCTGATTACTGGATTGGCTGTACATATCTTTGAATTCACCGGTCGCACCGTCGAGGACGGCGGTGAAGTTCTGGTCGATGTGCTGGGAATCGATACTGGTCAGCGTGATCGCGTAGTTCTGTGCGGTGGTTGTGGCCTGTCTTGCCGCGGCATCCACCTCGTCGCGGTCGTGCTGCTTCCAGCCGAGAATGCCCGCGAGCACCGATGCCGATATCGCGACGACAGCAATGGCGCCGACCGCGGCGCGCGGTGCCCACCGACGCCAGGAGGGCGGTGCCGCCGTCTCGTTCGCGGCCGAGTCGTCGGCCACCGAGTCCGAATCTGATGTCTCGGTATCGGTTGTCTCGGTTGCGGTTTCCGTGTCCAGCACCGATTGCTTCATCGAAACCTCCTGGCCTTCGTTGTTGATTTGCTACTTCGGCGGCACATATCCCGGAACAGGTGCGCCGCCATAGGGTTTCGGGATCGACAGCGGGCCCTGCGGCGTCGGATCGGCGGTCGCCAGCGGATCGACTCCGGGCGGTGGGTGTGCGGTGTCGTCACCGGAGGGCCGTGGCGCGTTGCGCGCACCACGCGGCACGAGCGTCGGATCCGGGTCGGTGCAGTAGGCGTACAAGTAGGGTTCGGGATGGTTCGCGACGGTGACGGGCAGGCGAGGCAGGTCGTAATCGCACTGCTTTCGTGGATAGATGCTGGCGATCGCCCATACCGCGCCGTCGTGGAATGCCGTGCCCAACGCGTCGGCGGCGGAACCGGCTCGCTGCGTGGGGAAGAACAGATTGTTGATGGCCGGAACGTGCACGTACGACATCTGGGCCACGGTCGCGAGATTCCCGAGCAACTGCACCATGGTCGGGGAGTTGTCGGCGATGATCTGGTCCATCGTCCGCAACATCTCCGGCCCGGTATCGAGCAGGGTTCGGAACCCGCCCGTCATCGAATCCACCCCCGCGAGAGTGCGTTCGAGATCGGCCGCGGTTGCCGCCAGACCCGGACCGAGCTCACGGGCGGTGCCGAGCACCACCTCGCTATTGCGCAGCAGGCTGACGGTCTGCGGGAGTACCGCACCGAGTGTGGTGATCAGGAAGGCGCCACCGTCGATGATCGCCGCCAGCTTCTCCGGCGCCGCCGAACTCGCGCCCAATTCGCGCACGATCGCCTGGAGTTTGTCCGGATCGAGTTGGGCGATGGTGCCGTTGAGGTCGCCGAGCAACTGTGCCAGTTGCACCGGCACCGTGGTCCGATCGGTGCCGATGACCGCGCCCGCGGCGAGGTACGGGCCGCCGGAGGTCGCGGGGACGAAATCCAGGTACTGCTCGCCGGCCGGTGAAAGTCCGGCCACCCGGACCGTACTGTCGGTCGGGATCCTGGTGCCCGCATCGATCGATGCGACCGCGACCACGTCACCGTCGACCAGATCGATCGAGGACACCCGGCCGACGTGGACACCGCGGACCGTGACATCGCGGTCGGGCAGCAGACCACCGGACTGGGCCAGGTGGACCCGGATCTGATAGGTCGAGGCGAACGGATTCAGCTCGAGCGATCCGAACACGACATGGGTAGCGCCCGCAATCAGTGTGGCCACCAGGGCGATCAACGAGACGACGAGTCGATGACGGACCAATCGGTCGGTAATCGCGAGGGCGACGCTCGCCGCCGACTCCAAGCGGATCTCGAAGGGGCGGCTCATCGTCCCGGTCCGATCACTCGGCCGTACAACCGACCCAACGTATATGCCAGCGAACCGGCGAAGTTGGCCCAGTCCGTCTGGTCGGGCACTCGCGCTTCCGGATTGCCCGGGAAGTTCGGGTCGGGCACCGCTCCGAGCGCAATCTGATAGATATCGGCATCGGCGGTGGCGGCGGTGGAGTTGGCCACCTTGCCACCGACAACGGCCAGTGCGTAATTCAGCCCATCGAGGTTGGCATTCGGATCGGTCGCGGCGGTATCGAGTCCGGCGGCGAGATTATTGATGTCGGTGATCAGGCTGCGCTTTCCGGTGCCGTTGATCGACGGAAACTTGTTGAGCTGACCGGCGATCCGATTCAACTGCGCGACGATATCCACGATGTCCTGCGTGCTGGCGGCCACCACATCCAGAGCCGGGCCCGCGGCGGCCACCGCGTCGTTCACTGTCGACTGTTGTGCGGCAACGGTTGCGGTCAGTGTGGCGGTGTCGTGGACCACCGCCCGGATCTGGTCCGACCGGGCCGAGAGCGTCCGGACCAATGCGGTCATCTGAGCGATCAGCTCACCCATGCGGTCACCCCGCCCGCCGAATTCGGCGCCGAGACCATTGATCACCTTGGTCAGATCGCGGATCACGCCGCCGTTGACCAGCAATGCCGCGCGCGTGAGCACTTCCTCGATGGTGGCCGCCGCCGAGGTCGACGATTGCGGAATGCTGTCCCCATCGTGCAGTACATCGGCGCCGGGAGCCGGATTCGGTGGCGGGTTCAGTGCGACGAATACATCGCCGAGTGGTGTGGCCGACCGCAGTTCGGCGGTCGTGCCTACGGCCAGCGCGACCTCGGAACGGATCCGTAGGGTGACGACGGCGGCGTAATCGCGTGCCGTCATGGATTCGACCTCCCCGACATCGGCGCCGTCGACCTTTACCTTGGCCTTGGTGGGGAGATTGAGCGCATTGGCGAAGGTGGCCGTCAGCGCGAAGCTGTGTGCGCCGACCGATGGTGCGGGCAGCGGCATCCGGTCCAGCCCCACCGAACACCCGCTCGCCGCTGCCATGGCCAGGAGCACGACCGCGGCAGCGGTGAATGTTGCTTTCCCGGTGGTCATTTCGGCAGACCCGCGATTCCGGCCAGCATGGCGACGATGCCGAAGTCCGGCCCCATATCGGACATCTTCCCGGTATTGCAGCCGAGTTGTTTCAGGTCGAGCATGTTGCATACCTGCTTCACCATCTGGCCGTCGAATACGACCTTGTCCACGTTCACGTGCACCCGGCCCGCGCCCACATTCGGGTCGATCACGGCGTAGGCGTTGTCGACGACCAGTGGGAACAGGTCCATGAATTCGGCGACGTTGCGGTTGTAGTCCGACAGGCTCTGGAAGATGACATTGGCTCCGCCCGCGGTACTCGCCAGGGCGCCGCGATTGCGTTGCATGAGATCAGTGGTCCGGGTGAGGATTTCGTTCAATTTCGCGCCGGTGTCGCCGGTGCCGAGGTTTTGTTGGGCGAGCAGGTCGCTCAGCTGGCGGACCCCGGCACCGAATTCGCGAATCGTCTGGTCGTTGTTCGCGGCCGCGGCGGTCAGCGAGTCCAGGTTGTGTACCAGGGTGGTGATGGCGTTCTTGGTGGCGGCGCCGTGATCGTCGCCCATGCGCAGCGCTCTGGACAATTGATCGAGTGCCGTCTTGATCTCGTCGCCGTTGTTGCTCGCCACCGCCGCGCCGACATCGACCGCATCGGCGATCGGGCCGTGGCCCTGCCCGTCGCCCTGCAAGGACGTGGACAGCTTGTCCGCCATCGCGAGCAGACTGTCGAACTCGACCGGGGTCTTCGTCCGCTCGGTACCCAGCGTCGCGCCATCCGGCAGGGTCGGTCCGCCCTGGTAGACCGGAGTGAGTTCGATGTGCCGGTCGGTCAGCACCGAATCCGAGACGGTCACCGCCGAGACATCGGCCGGAATCCGCACGGAGGCGTCCACACTCATCGTCACTTCGACATATGAGCCGCGTTGCGCGATGCTGGCCACCCTGCCGATCCGCATGCCGAGCACAGCCACCGGATTTCCGACGAAGACACCGGCGGCGCTGTCGAAATGCGCTGTCACGGTGATGGTTTCGCGATTGAGCCGGGCCAGCGGAGTGCTGGCCGCGCCCGCGATCAGCGCGGCCACCGCGAGCACGAGAATCAGCTTGACCGCGCGGGGTAACGATCTCATCGACAGTCCTCCGAATAAGGGGGCAGCTGGACCTGCGCGCGGCCGACCAGCGCACACATGAAGGAGTCGAGGAACGCTCCCGAGGACGCATTGGCATCCAGTTCGGTGCCGGAGCCGGTCACATCCGCCCAACTGCGCCAGGGCACCGGAAGGATCTGCAATATGTTGCGCAGCAGGTCGTCGTGCCGGCTGAGCATCTGCACCAACTGGCCGAGATTGTCGAGCAGGGATTGGATTTCGGGCTGGTCGTCCACGACGATCGGCTGCAGTGTCCGCACCACATTGCTGGTGGCCGCGATGAGGGCCGCGATGGCCTGCCGTTTGGCCGCCACCTCTCGCAGCAGGTCGCGGCCCTGGTCGACCAGCACGCCCAGGCCCGCGCGCTGATTCTCGATGACCGTGGTGAGTTGGCCGGTGCTGGTCAGCAGTGTGCCGATCTGTCCGCGCCGTTCGGCGATCACACCGGACAGCGTCGTAATGTTCTGCATCACCGACGGAATCAGCTGCGGCAAACCGTGCAACTGGGTGGACAATTCGGTGAGCGCCTGCCCGACCTTGTCGGCATCGACCTGATCGAAGGTGGTCGTGGCATCGGCGAGGGCCGACTGCAGATCATAGGGAACACTGGTCTGCGCCAAGGGGATTCGGCCATTGGGCAAGGCGCCGGAACCGGCCGGTGCGAGTTCGACATACCGATTGCCCAGCAATGTGGTGAGTTTGATCGCCGCGGTCGTGGCGGGGCCGAGTGCGACGTTGTCGGCGATGCTCAGCGTTACCGTCACGTGGTCTCCGGCCAACCGCAGGCCGACGACATGGCCGACCGGCACGCCCGCGACGGTCACCTGGTCGCCGGCACCGAGCTGGGCGGCCTGCGCGAAATCCGCCTCCAGGCGTCGCTCACCGATATCGAGCGAATTGACGACCAGTGCGGCGACGACCGCGACGACCAGCAGGGCAATCGCCGTGAATCCGAGCCATGGCCTGCTGAGATCTTCGAGTTGCCGCCGCCCGGTTCGCGTGCGGCCGTGGCGATTCCAGGGTGTGCGCATGCGCCTCACCTGCACTTGGCGGTGTGTTGGGCAACCCCGCCGGGGGTCACCGCGTCGACTATTTCCGGAATCAGCGGTGTCAGGCCCGGCACGATCGACAGGGTCACATCGCAGACGTAGGCGTCGATGTAGCCGCCTGCCTGCGATATTCGGGCCAGCCCTTTCAGGACGAAGGGCAGGTTGTAGCCGAGGTACTCGAACTTGGCCTTGTTGTCCAGGAAGTGCTGCGCGAATCCTGGTTCCCGATTGAGGAATTCGACGAGGGTGGGCTGGTCGGCGGCCATGATCTGCGAGGCCCGGCCGACCACTGTCGCGATCTGGTCCACGGAATCGAACAGCGCTTGCCGATTCTGTTGCAGGCCTGCGAAAACGGCTCGCATCTGATCGATCACCGTGGTCAGATTGCCGCTCTGCTGGGCGAGATTGCCCACGATGGTGGCGAGGTTCGAGATGACCTGGCCGAGTACCTCGTCCGGCCCGGCGAACGATTCCGCCAGCCGGGTCGTCTCCGCGATCAGCGTGGTGACCGAACCGTTGTCGCCCTGCAGTGCCTTGATCAGGGCGCCGGTGATGTTGTCGACCGCGGTCCGGTCCAGCGTGCCGAACAGGGGCTCGAAACCGTTGAGCAGTTTGGAGATATCGAATGACGGCTCGGTGTGGTCGACGGGAATTTCGGCATCGGGTTTCAGCACGGTGGGGTCGCCGTGGTTTCCCATGGCCACACCGAGATAGCGCTGACCGATCAGGTTCTGATACGTCACCGATACGGTGGTGTTCCCGGTGAGCACCTGATCGCTGTGGATGCGGAAACCCACGCGCGCGAGCGTGCCCGCCAACTCGACCGATTCGACGCGGCCGACCCGCACCCCGGCCATCCGGACGTCATCGCCGACGCGCAGTCCGGATACGTTGGTGAAAAGTGCTGAGTACCTGGTGGTCCGGCCGCTGATACCGCGCTCGAGGGTGACTGCGACCGACCAGCTGAGTAGCGCCGAACTGATGAGAAAGGCGATCAGCACGACCAGCGATCCTCGGTAGCTCATCGGGTGCCTCCGTTCGGGTCCGGCGTAATCGTGACGGTGGCGCCGCGGGCCAGCGGGCCGAACAGGATGTCCGCGGCGGCATTGGGTTCGCCGCCGAGGATGCCCGCGATCCGCTGCTGTTCTGCGGCGCTGCCGACCGGCCCGATATCGGCGCTCAGCAGGGAGTTCGGTGGCTGGAAGCGGCGCGGATCGAAGCCGGGCGGCAGGCCCTCGGCGGGGGCGGGGGTCGCCGGACCGCTCGCGCAGTTGGGACCGGCCAGCTCGCCGTACCGGGGGCAGTCCGCCGAGGTGTACTGCCGGTTGGGTGTCAGCTGCAGGATGACCCGCGCGTTGAGCCGTTGGGTCTGCGGATTCCACAGCTCGTCGAAGCGGCCGGTCATGCGCGTGAGCGAAACGCTGATCTGGGTAAACTTGCTCGCGCCGTCACCGATCGCGCCTAGGGCCGGTGACATGTGCGTGGTGATATCGATGATCTTGTCGGTGTTGTTGTCGAGTGCGGTGCCGACGGTGCCGAACGTGTGCAGGCCGCCGGACAGCAGCGCGGTGAGTTTCGCCCGCTGCTCCGCCAGCGTCCGCAGCGGCACTATCGCGTGGTGCAGGGCGTCGAGCAGATCCGGTGCCGCCGACTGGAGTTCACGCATCGCGGCCGAGAGCGAGTCGATGGTGGACGGGGCCGCCTGCACCGAGACGACCTTGTCCAGTTCGACGACGATATCGCGCAGCCGGGTCGCCGCATTCTCGATACCGGCGCCGCGCCCTTCGGTGGCTTCGGCGAGGGTCGCCAACATGCCCACCGCGCTGTCGGATTCCGCCCGACCGACCGCGGCGATGATCCGCCGCAGTTGATCGAGCGAGGTCTGCAGGCGCACGGTCGCCAGGCTGTGGTCCTGGCTGATTCGAGCGCCCGTGGTCAGCGATGGCGCCGCACCGTTGTAGACCAGTTGTACCGAGGGCACGGCGAATACGTTGCTCGGCACCACCCGAGCGGTCACCGTGCCCGGAATCGCCGGCGCGAAATGGGGATCCAACTCGATACGAACCTCGTTCATGCCGGTTTCGGCGGCGGGTGTCACCGCCGTCACCAACCCGACGCGAACCCCTTGGAACTTCACATCCGACTTGGTGGGCAGTCCATCGCCCACATTGGCCATGACGGCGGTCACCGGCACGGTCTTGCGGAGTGCCCCTCGGGAATTCGCGACCATCACGGTGGCGGCGGCCGCGATGACGACGACGCAACAGATGCCGGTCACCAGGAGGCGCACCGAGGAGGGACCTCGGCCGTCGGGTTCGAACATGATCGACACGAAAGCCCACTCACGCTCGCGGCGCGGATTCGTCTCGGGGCGTGAATCGGATATGTAGATCGGTGAGCCCGCGCAGGATGTATGTGGGCTCGTAGCGGTAGCGGCGGTCGTCCGCGGGACCGTGCTCGTCCGCATCGATCGTGATGTCGAGCATCCGGTCGAGGATGCGTTCGAGCGATACCCGACCCTCCACCCGCGCCAGCGGACCTCCGGGGCAGGAGTGCACACCGCGGCCGAAGGCCATGTGCTCCCGGAAGTTAGCGCGGTCCATGCGGAATTCGTGCGGGTTTTCGAACCGGCCCGGGTCGCGGTTGGCCGCGCCGGGGCAGACCATGAGCGTGGATCCGGCCGGTACCGCCACCCCGCCGACCTCGGTGGCCCGGCGGGCGAGCCGGAAGCCGCTCTTGACCGGCGCGTGCATGCGCAGCGTCTCCTCGATGAATACCGGGATGCGGCTGCGATCGGCGCGCAGCGTTCGTTGCAGCTCCGGGTCGTCACCGAGTACGCGCACGGCGGCGGCGAGCAGCTTGGCGGTCGTTTCCTGCCCCGCGCCGAATACGAAGGTCGCCGAACGGACCACATCGATGACCTCGGGGGTCGACCCATCCGGATACTTCGCCAGCGCCAGCGAGGTCAGCACATCGTCGCGCGGCTCGCGCCGCCGATCGGTGATGTAAGCGCTGAACTTCTCGTCGAGCCACTCCAAGGGATTTATGCCGACCGATACCTTGTCCAGGGCCCCGACCTGGGTGCCCGGTCGGTCGGCGCCGAGCACGACGCGGAACTCCTGGTGGTCCTGCTCCGGAACGCCGAGCAGGTCGGCGATCACCAAGAGCGAGAACGGTTTCGCGTACTCGGCGACGAATTCGGAGCGGCCGTTTTCCAGGAATTCGTCGAGCTGGCGGTCGGCCAGCCGCCACATGAACTCCTCGTTCTCCTTCAGCCGCGCCGGTGTCAACAGCCGGTTGAGCACCGATCGGGCATAGGTGTGCTGCGGCGGGTCCATCGTGACCATGTGTTCGTACATGGGCAGCTGGGTGCGGTGTTGTTCGATCTGCGCGCTGATGTCCTCGCCCTCGGGCTCGAACGGCAGCGGGGGGAACGGGCCGCCTACCGCGATGCACGAGGAGAACGTCTCGGCGTCGCGCATTACCTGGGCGACCTCTTCGTATCCGGTCACCGCGAGGACGTTGTAGTGCGGCTCCCGCGTCACCGGGCACTTGGCGCGCAGGTGATCGAAGTACGGATAGGGATCGGGCACGAGTGCCGGATCGGTGAAGTAGTCGATGGTGTCGAAATCGGTCATCGTCGGCTCCTGGGTCGCGAAATCACGGGTACTGCACGGTGATCGAGGTGGTCTGGGGAACGGCCTGGCAGGTGAGGATGTAGCCGGCGGCGACGTCGTCGTCGGTCAGCGCGTCGTTCACCTTCATCACGACTCGCCCGTCGACGAGGGTGGCCATACAGGTGCCGCAGTTGCCTGCCTCGCAGGAAAACGGTGGTGTCAACCCGGCCCGGCGCGCGGTTTCGAGCACGGTATCCCCGGCTCGGCCGGGCTGTGACGTCGTGGCGCCGTCCAAGTGAATTGTCACAATTCCATTTGCCACCGCATCGGGTGTCAGCCCGGGTTCGGCAGGCGCGGGAGTATGCGGGATCAACATCGATCGCGAAATCACTTTCGTGGGATCTTGGTGGCAGCACAATGCGGAGAAAAGCTGCTCGATATCGAATCCGAGTTTCCGATCCGATTCGCTACGCCGATGATTGTGCGCGTGGTCACAGATTCGGTCAATAGGTGCGAGCAAATATCTTCCGCGGCTGCCGATTCGTATTTCGGGCATGCGGGGTCGCACCCTCACGGCTAGATAATCGAAGGGTGCATCGAATTCGGGCGCCGATAATTTCGGTCACCCGTTCACGATAATTTCTATTTCTGTTCGGTGATCGGATTTCCGATCAGAAATACCACCCCCCGTTGCCGTCGGGTCGCGTTGTCGCGGCGATCCGGCGGACGGTGGGGCGGTGGTCGGGACCTGCTAGCCCGCGTTCGGGCGATGTGCGGCGCCATCCTGCGCCGTCGCCGATGCGTCCGTGTTCCGGTCGTATATGAACGGCGCGGCGACCTCCGGGCCCAGCACCAACGGCTCCGGCTGGTCGGTGGCGCTGCGCCGCTCGCGTACGGCCCGGTCCTGGGCCTGGTTGTCCGCGGTGAGCCGCCGCACGGTGCGCTCGAGTATCGGCAGGATCTCGTCGACATCGAGCGTCTTGTCCGCGACCCGCCCGATCAGGGCGTAGACCATGTTGGGCAGTATGAGTGTCATGTCCTCGATGTAATCGGGATCGGCACCTTCGAAGATCTGCGCGGCTACCGGAAGCACGGTGGCGAACCCGTCGATGCTGAGGCGTGCGCCGCCCGGGGCCGAGCTGGCCCGGTAGAACGCTTCGAGCATGGTGGGGTTGCGCTCCCACGGTTGGAATACATGTCGCAGAATCCGTATCACGCCGTCGCCGATCGATTCCTCGGGTGTGGGCGGGGCGATATCGGGATAGGTGTTGGTGGCCATCCACTCGTGGACCGCGGCGATGATCAATGCGTCCCGAGTGGGGAACAGCTTGTACACAGTCGCGAGCGACACGTGTGCGCGTCGCGCCACCTCGCGCAGTTGGACGGCGTCGTAGCCGTCGGTCTGCAACAGTGCGAGCACGGTCTTGATGATCTTCTTCGACGGAATCCGAGCTGCTGTCCGACTCACGCGAGAACTGTAACACGGTTACTATGGTAACCGTGTTACTGACTCGATGGAACGCTTTCGAGATCGAATCTCGAGGTATTCGGTCGCCCTCGACCCGGCCCGGTGGTGGGATGGATCGGTTGGTCGGTGGCGTGCAGCGGTCGGGTCGAGCCGCCGCACCGGACCGCGACGATCTCGGCTCCGATGGCGACGGCGGCCTCGGCTGCGGTCCGCCCACCCAGATCCAGTCCGATCGGGGAATGCAGGCGAGCCAGCTCGGTATCGGTGACCCCGGCCGCGCGCAGCCGGGTCCGGCGGTCGGCGTCGGCGCGCCGCGAACCCATGGCGCCCACGTAGGCGATCGGCAGTCGCAGCGCGATCTCCAGCAGTGGGATATCGAATTTCGGGTCGTGGGTGAGGACGCAGACCACGGTTCTGGCGTCGGTCGGAGTGTCCGCGAGGTATCGGTGCGGCCAGCGGACGACGATCTCGTCGGCATCCGGAAAACGATCGCGGGTCGCGAACACCGCACGTGCATCACACAGTGTGACGCGGTAGCCGAGCAGGCTACCCACCTGGCATACCGCGGCGGCGAAATCGGTTGCCCCACAGACGATCATCCGTGGTGGTGGCGCGAAGGACTCGACGAATATCGTCGATTCCCCTGTGTCGCAGCCGATCCTGCGTACGCCGGTGGCGCCGATGTCCAACATGGCGCGGACCTCGGCGACGGCGGCGTCGTCCAAGAACGCTCCGACCGTCCGGTGCGGATCGACCGCGGTCATCGCCCCGCTGTCGAGATCGCGGACCAGCGCGACCGAGCTCGGTGGTCGCAGTGCCGCCTCGACGATCGGCTGGTCGACCCGGCTTACCCGATGGACGAAAACATCGATGGTGCCGCCGCAGGTCAGGCCGATCGCGAAGGTGTCGGAGTCGGAGTATCCGAAACTCGCTCGCATCGGTGTGCCCGATCGCAGGACCTGTCGACACAGGTCGTACGCGGCGGCCTCGACGCAGCCGCCCGAGATGCTGCCGACGACGGTTCCGGCGGCATCGACGGCGAGGGTGGCGCCGGCCGGTCGGGGCGCGCTGCCGGTCACCTCGACGATGGTCGCGACCGCGTATGGCGTATCGGTCGCATGCCAGCGCAGTAATGACGCGGTGAGTTCCCGCATGCTCGACCCTCTCGACGACATCGGCGCGGCGGTAGGTGCCTCGGAAGAATCATAAGTGTCCAACATAAGATCATGATTCTCAGTTCAGACATATTACACTCTTGACACCGTTATAGGCGCGGTGCTAGACAATTCCTCAGCGGCGATGAGTGGCTCCGAGGGTGCCGGATCGCGTTGATCACGAACGGAATGCTATGCCCTTTTTCCCTGCTCCCAGATTTTCATCCCCGTAGTGCATATTTCTTCCGGAGGAGCGTTTCCGAACACCCTTACCCGATGGTGGCGGAAACGCTTCACACAATGAATGGGAGGGCGGCCTGATGACAGATATCGGGCTTCGTCGGGTGACGGAAGCTCCGTCGGCCGGATTCGTCGGCACCCGGGTGCCCAGGGTCGAAGACCTCCGATTGGTGACCGGTGCGGGCAGCTTTGTCGACGATGTGCATCGGCCAGGCATGCTGCACGCCTGCTTCGTCCGAAGTCCGATTCCGCGTGGTCGCATCGTCGGCATCGATGCCGCGGCGGCCTTGGCGCTCGACGGAGTGTATGCCGTGTTCACGGCGGCCGACCTGAATCCCGGCGTGCACCAGTTGTCGTACTCGCTGGACGCTCCCGGTCTGCCGTCGGTGTCGCGGCCGCCGCTGGCCGAGGACGAGGTGCGTTTCGTCGGTGATCCGGTCGCGCTCGTGGTCGCCATCGATCGGTATGTGGCCGAGGACGGGGTCGAATTGGTGGTCGTCGACTACGAACCGCTCGAGCCGGTCGTCGATTACCGCACGGCGCACGAAACCACCGAACTGGTGCATGCGGATTGTCCGGGCAATCTGGCCGGTGCGCTGAGCGGGCGGCCCGTGGCGGAGCTGGACCCGATCTTCGATTCGGCGGCATATGTGGTGCGGCAGCAGATCTTTCAGCAGGCGTACGCGCCGGTGCCGATGGAGACGCGCGGCCTGATCGCGGAATGGTCGGCGCCGAGCGGGGAGCTGACGGTCTGGGCATCCACCCAGGTACCGCATGAGATCCGCGGCTTCTGCGCGCGGCTGCTCGGCATCGACGAACACTGCGTACGGGTCATCATGCGCGATACCGGCGGCGGCTTCGGGCTCAAGGCCGCGCCGTTGCGTGAGGAGGCCTGCGTCACGCTGGCCGCCCGGAAACTGCCGGTGGCGCTGAAATGGATCGAGGATCGGCAGGAAAATCTGATGGCGGGCGGGATGGCCCGGCACGAACACGGTGACGTGCGCATGGCCTTCGACGCCGACGGCGCCATCCTTGCCGCCGCCATCGACTATGTGCAGAATGTCGGTGCCTATCCGACCCCATCGCCGCTGACGGCTGCCATCCCGGTCGGGATGCTGTTCCCGGGACCGTACCGGGTGCCGGCCGCGACCTTCGATGTGCGGCTCATGTATTCGAACACCGTGGGACGTGTCGCCTATCGCGGTCCCTGGCAGTTCGAGTCGGTGGCCCGTGAGGTGCTGCTGGACACCGCGGCGCGCCGGATGGGGATGGATCCGGTGGCGCTGCGACGACGAAATATCTTGCGACGGGACGAGTTTCCGACGTTCAATCCCAACGGCATGCCGTACTCGGATGTGTCACCCTCGGAGACCTTCGAGCAGGCACTCACCATGCTCGACTATGACGCCTTCCGCGACCAGCAGCGGCGCGCACGAGTGGACGGACGCTATCTCGGGGTCGGCACCTGTACCTACCTCGAGCCGACCACCGGCGGCACGCCGCTGCACAGCACCGAAGGCGCGACCATTCGGATCGAACCCTCCGGGAAGGTCAATGTGTATGTGTCGGGTGGATCGTCGGGAAACAGCCTGGAGACCACCGTCGTTCAACTGACCGCCGATGCGCTCGGTGTCGACATCGCCGATGTCCACACCATTCAGGGCGATACCGCACTGACTCCGTTCGGCGGCGGCACCGGCGGCAGCCGGTCGGGTTCCATGCTGGCGGGCGCGATCGCGGAGACGGCCGCGGTACTGCGCGAGCGGATAGTGGCGATCGCCGCGCACAAACTCGGTGCGGCCGTCGATGACGTGGAGTTGACGCGCGGTCGGGCGCGGGTCCGTGGCGTACCCGATGCGGCGATCACGCTGGCCGAGATCGCGGATATCGCCTATTTCAACGGATATGACCTCCCGCCGGGCGTGCCCGCGGGCCTGGAGGCCAGCGGCCGTTATCGGACGCCGCACATGATGATCTGGGCCAACGCGACCCATGTGTGCACGTGCGAGGTCGATATCCGAACGGGGGCGGTGACACTGCTGCGCTACATCGTCAGCGAGGACTGCGGGCCGATGATCAATCCGGATGTGGTGGAGGGCCAGATCTTCGGCGGCACGGTACAGGGCATCGGCGGCGCGCTCTACGAGCACATGGCCTACGACGACAGCGGGAATCCGGTCGCCACAACCTTTATGGACTACCTGCTGCCCACCGCGACCGAGGTGCCGACCATCGAGGTCGGACATGTCGAGACACCGAGTCCCGGCCCCGGCGGGTTCAAGGGGGTCGGCGAGGGCGGCGCCATCGGGTCCGCGCCCGCGGTGATCAATGCCGTGATCGATGCCCTCGCACCGTTCGGCGTGGAGGCACGCCAGCTGCCGCTGTCGCCTGCGGCGATCGTGGCACTGGTGGACCAGGCGCGCACCGGTCTAGCCGGGGCGGTGTCGGCGTGAAACCCGCACCGTTCGAATATCACGCACCGGCCTCCACCGAGGCGGCCGTCGAGCTGCTCGCCGAGCTCGGTGACGAAGCGAAGGTCATCGCTGGTGGGCAGAGTCTGATGCCGATGCTGGCGCTGCGGTTGGCGGTTCCCGAGCATCTGGTCGACCTGCGCCGCGTCGAGCGACTGTGCGGTATCGAGTCGCGGGTCGATTCGGTGTGGGTCGGGGCGGGAACAACGCACACCACGGTCGGCCGGTCGGCGGAGATCAACCGTGCGGTGCCGCTGCTGGCTCGGGCCACCCCGCTGATCGGTCATGCCCAGATCCGCAACCGCGGCACCCTAGGCGGCTCGGTCGCCCATGCCGATGCCGCGGCCGAATACCCCGCGGTGGCACTGGTGCTGAACGCGCAATTGGAGACGCTGTCGCCGCGCGGGCGTCGCACCCTGTCCGCATCGGATTTCTTCACCGGCATGTGGAGCACCGAACTGGCCGCCGACGAACTGCTGACCGGGATCGTCTTTCCGGCGCGGCGTGGCCGATGTGGTTTCGCGATCGAGGAATTCGCCCGCCGCAGTGGCGATTTCGCGTTGGCGGGCGCTGTCGTGGCCGTCGGTCTCGACGCCGACTCCCACATAGACCGGTGCGGTATCGGTCTTTTCGGACTCGGACCCACCCCGATCCGCTCCACCGACCTCGAGGCAGAACTGATCGGCCGCAACAGCGCCGAGGTCGACCTCCACGAGGTCGGCCGTGCGGCGACGGAACCGTTGGATGCGGTGCCGTCCGATCTGCACGGCACGGCCGACTACCGCAAACGAGTCGGGGCCGTGATGGTGGCGCGCGCTTGGCGCCGCGCCGTTGAGGAGGCGACTAATGACTGACGTCGACATCGAGGTGCGGGTCAACGGGCGGGCCCGCCGCCATCGGGTGCCACCCCGGTTGACGCTGGCCGACTACCTGCGCGAAGTATGCGGGCTGACCGGAACCCACCTGGGCTGCGAGCACGGCGTGTGCGGTGCGTGCACGGTATTGCTGGACGGGCAGGCGGTGCGCGGCTGTCTGGTACTGGCCGTGCAGGCCGACGGTGCGGATGTCACGACCGTGGAGGGGATCGCATCGCCGGACGGCCGCCTATCTGCGGTGCAGGCCGCTTTCCGTGACTGTCATGGACTTCAATGCGGTTTCTGCACTCCGGGTTTCATCACCAGTGTGACCGCGTTCCTGCGGGACACTCCGGATCCATCCGATGCGGAGATCCGAGAAGCCCTGTCCGGCAATCTATGTCGCTGCACCGGCTATCAGGGAATTGTGAAAGCGGTTCGCGCGGCGGCGGAATCGATCGCGAAGGAGTCCGCATGAAGCTGGAGAACAGCTTCAGTATCCCCGTCCCGGCCGCACAAGCCTGGCGGGTGCTGCTCGACCTCGAGCGGATCGCGCCCTGCGTCCCTGGAGCCACCATCACCGGGCGCGACGGCGACGACTACCGCGGCAAGATCAAGGTCAAACTCGGTCCGGTGACACTGTCCTATACGGGCACCATCAAGATCGCCGCGCAGGACGAGGCGGCCGGGATCGCGGTGCTCGAGGGCGGCGGGCGGGAGGCGCGCGGTAATGGCACCGCGAAGGCGACGATCACCTGCCGACTCGTCGAATCCGCTGGCGTGACAGATGTTTTCGTCGACACCGACCTGGCGGTCACGGGCAAACCGGCCCAGTTCGGCCGAGGTGCGCTCGCCGAGGTCGCCGGCACGCTTATCGGCACATTCGCCACCAACCTCGCGGCCGAGATCACCGCCGGCGCGCACACCGAGCCCGAATCCGCGTCCGCCGATGGGGAAGTCGAGCACACGTCGAGCGCCGAGTACGCCGCGGTCACCGAGCCGCGCAGGTCCGCCGCACCGATCGACCTGCTCGCGGCCAGCGGTATGAGCGGTGCGGCGCGCTACGGCGCGATCGCCGTCGCCGCTGTGCTGCTGACAGTTCTGCTGTTGCTTCGCCGTCGGCACCGGGTCGGCGGCGGCCACGAATCCAGGGAGTGAGTGATACCGATGACCGGACGGGTAGCGGGCAAGGTCGCCTTCATCACGGGGGCCGCGCGCGGCCAAGGGCGCAGCCATGCCGTGAAATTGGCACAGGAGGGCGCCGACATCATCGCTGTCGATGTCTGTAAACAGCTCGACGGTGTCACCATTCCGATGTCGACACCGGACGACCTGGCCGAAACGGTCGCGCTGGTCCAGGCGACGGGCCGGCGCATCATCGCCGTCGAGGCCGATGTGCGCGATCTGGACACCATGCAGGCCGTGGTCGACGACGGCGTCAAGCAATTCGGTCGCCTCGACATCGTGGTGGCCAATGCCGGGTTGGCCAGCGATGGCGCCGCGATGGACAAGATGAGCGAACAGACCTGGCGCGACATGATCGATGTCAATATGACCGGTGTCTGGATGACCACCCGGGTTTCGGTGCCGCATATCGTCGCGGGCGGTCGTGGCGGGTCGATCGTGCTCACCAGCTCGATCGGCGGCCTGCGCGCCGTCCCGAATATCGGCCACTACGCCACCGCCAAGCACGGTGTCATCGGCATTATGCGCTCGTTGGCAATGGAGGTGGGAGATAAGAGCATTCGCGTCAACGCGATCTGTCCCACGAATGTGTCGACGCCGATGCTGC
Organism: Nocardia sp. NPDC052112; assembly: GCF_040680135.1. NCBI lineage: Bacteria > Bacillati > Actinomycetota > Actinomycetes > Mycobacteriales > Nocardiaceae > Nocardia > Nocardia sp. NPDC052112. The sequence continues at coordinate 123,592 of NZ_JBFAWD010000007.1, forward strand.
TGAACGAGCCCACCTTCCGGATGTTCCGGCCGGATCTGGAGAATCCGACCGTCGACGACTTCATCCCCGTCGCGAAGATGTTCCACGTACTGCCGATCGCCTGGGTGGAGCCGGAAGATATCAGCAACGCGGTGCTATTCCTGGCCTCCGACGAGTCCCGCTATATCACCGGTGTGGCATTGCCGGTCGACGGCGGCATGATGCTCAAGTAGGGCGGGCAGTCCATGGACTCCACCGCGACACGGTTGTCCGTCCTGCAGCGGTGGGCGCTGCTGCTGTCGTGTGCCGCGGTGGCGCTGGTCGTCGCATCGATGGCCGCGCTCTATACCGCATTACCCGAGATCGCCGCGGCCACCGGTGCCACCCAGCAGCAGCTGACCTGGATCGTGGACGGCTACACCCTGGCGTTGGCTTGTCTGGTGTTGCCTGGCGGCGCATTGGGGGACCGGTACGGACGCCGCAGGACGCTGCTCATCGGTCTGGGGATCTTCGCGCTGTTCTCCGCCGTGCCCCTGGTGCTCGACGGTCCGATATGGCTGATCGCCGCTCGTTCCGTTGCGGGTGTCGGCGCCGCCCTGGTGATGCCGTCGACGCTGTCGCTGCTCACCGCCGGATTGCCGGAGCACAGGCGCGGCGTCGCCGTCGGCATGTGGGCCGGTGCGGTGGGCATGGGCGCCGTGGGCGGGATCCTCGGTTCCGGCCTGCTATTGCAGTTCTGGTCCTGGCTTTCGATCATGACGGCGATGAGCGTGTGCAGCGCGCTGCTGGCCGCCACGGGATGCGTTATCCCCGAATCGATCGCGTCGTCGCGGCCCGGTTTCGACCCGTGGGGAACGGTGACCTCCGCGATCGGCGTCGGCATGATCGTGGCGGCGGCGACCGAGACGCCGCGGCTCGGCTGGTCACATCCGCTGGTGGTCGGCGCCGCAATCGGTGGAGTCGTGGCGGTCGGGGCATTCGTGCTGATCGAATCGCGGGTGGCGCATCCGCTGCTCGACATCCGGTTGTTCGCCGACCGTCGATTCGGCACCGGCACCGCCTCCGTCGCGATTCAGTTCCTGGTTTCGTTCGGCATGTTCATGCTCGTCGTTCAGTTCCTGCAATTGATTCTCGGCTACCGTCCGCTGATTTCGGCGCTGGCCATGGCGCCGATGACGATCCCCTTCGTGACCATCTCGCCGATCTCACCGTGGCTCGCCGAGCGAATCGGATTGCGGCTGCAGACCTTTTGCGGCCTCGCATTGCTGGGCATCGGGCTCCTGGCGGTCGCTCGTTTGTCGGTCGATGGCACCTATGTCGATGTCGTATGGCCGCTGCTGATCGTCAGCTTCGGCATCAGTCTGTCGGCGGCGCCCGCCACGACCGCGATCATGGCGGGCGTACCTGCCGACCAGCACGGCGTGGCGGCGGCCGTGAACGACGTGGCGCGCGAGGTCGGCGCCGCGATCGGAATAGCCTTGGCCGGTAGCGTTCTCGCGGCGGGCTACAGCCACCGGGTCGCTGCGATCCTGCCGATGCTCCCGGAACAGTTACGTGGTCCGGTCTCGGGCTCACTGGTCGGCGCACTGACTGTGGCCGAGCATTTGGGGCCGCAAGCCCAACCGCTCGCCGACGCCGCCAAGGTCGCATTCGTCCACGGTGTCCGCCAAGCGGCGGCCATTCTCGGCGCTCTGACCTTGGCCTCCGCGCTCGCCATCAGTGCATTGGCACCAGGGCGGCGCCGGGGCCGGACACCGCACGCTGCCGCACCGAGTCCAACCCGGGTGGCCGAGCCGGACTAGCCGGATAACCGGCTCGACGCCGCGACCAGGGCAGGTTATCGGCGGTCAGAATCGGGATCCTCTCAGCTTTCGCGCGGCACGGCCGATATACGCCGTCCGTCGCGGGTGTTCACGAAGACGCTCGGATCGTCATCGGCGCGCGCTCGAATGACGGCGAAGACGAGACCGTCATCGGTGACGGATGCGACGGCTTCGTCGAGTCCGGAGGCCACCGAGACCGACACCGCGTCATAGGCGGCGAGACCGGTCACGGCTAACCAGCCTTCGCCGCCCGCACTGTGGAACCTGATTCGCAAACGTTGGAGCGGCATGTGATCCGGGGAGCGGTCGCTACGCGGCCCGGCCGGTCGCGGCGCACCGAACGTGGTGCCCTCCACGAACCATTCGCCGTCACGCGGATCGGCGAACACGATCCAACGGCCCTGCACGCCGTCGATGAGGACGGCGGCGACATCGTCCCTGATGACGGCAGTGACCGGGCTCAGGTCCCGGTCATGGCCCGCGAGGGCGCGGGTTGCCACTGCGACCGCTGGGTGTTGCTCGAGAGCCGTCATTCGGCTACGCCCTTTTCGTTGTTGTCAACAGATTGCCGCGATGGTGCTGCTGTTGTCGGGTTCGCGGTCCCAGTTGCCATTAAACGCGTTCACGATCGCCTCGGTGTGGAACTGGTAGAGGATCCCGGCCGAGGAGCATGATGCCGAGTACAGCGTTTCGACGTCGGGGTCGGTGGTGTTGTCGTTGCGTTCGGAGTGAACATATTGCTTGCCGTCCTTCGGGTCGTAGCGCCACAGCTTCGTGGTCACGTTGCGCAACGCGGGCTTTCCGGTGCAGTGCACCTTGAACCCGAAGTTGATTGGGGCGATCGAGTTGTGGTCGGTTTTCCATGGCTCGATCGCGTGGATGAAACACGTGATGTTGTCAGCCGACGCGGTACCAGCGCCACCCCCGACGAGCGTTGAGCCGATGCCGAATCCGGTAAGGAGCGCCACCCTGATCAGGTTCCTCATCACTTCCCCTATCTATCTACTTACCGCTGTCTGCGGAGGTCAGAAATCGCTGTCGGCCGGTCGGATTCCTCTGCCTCGACCCGCGCCCGGATGGCGTCCACGGTCCGGTCTTTCGGGATGCGCTCGGGCCACACGATCACCGCAACCAGGACCCCCAGCGGCAGGCCGATTGCCAGCATCAGCCCGAGCATGATCGACTCGTCGTCGATCATCGAACCTCGTTGTCTCGCAAGGAGATCAGCGGTATGTCGATCACTGGAGGCATGGATAGGAGGCCCTGGCGGACTTCGGTCAGTAGGTCTTCGTCGATCGGTGCGAACGTCGCAGCGGCGATCGCGGCCTCGGCGTCGGCGTGGAGTTCGGCGAATTCTTCGGGATCGACCAGCCACCCGTCTTCGCCCACCAGGTCCCATGATCCGTCGTCGTGCTGGAGGTAGCGCGGGCTGCCCTCCGGGGCAAGCGCCAGTTTTCGAGCGTCTTCGTCGTCGCGTCGTACGGGAAGGTTCATTTCCCGCCCCTTCAGTCGTCCGGTTGGTGAGCACCCGCCGCCGGGGACTGCCGCCCACTCGGGCCATCCCATGCGGGCGAGTGGTTCACCGGATGAAGGGGGCGGTGTGGCGTCGACCCGACGGCGGGGCCACGAAAGACGCTATGGCGCAGGCAAACAGCGGCGATACAGAATTGCGGCAGATTGCGCGGCAAATCTCTGCAATCGCCAGGGTGACTAGGGAGAATTGCGAATGCACACACGTGGAGTTGCGCGAACAAGGAGTAGGCGATGACCAACGAACTGCGATTGCTCGGGTCGGGATCGAAAGATGGAGGTTGCCCGGCGTTGTATGCGCTCGGCCCAGACGCTTTGATCGTCCAAGGGCTTCACACCCGCGACGGTCACGCCGTCCTCGTGCCCCATACCTTGCTCGACTGGGCTGAGCCCGGAGCCGCATTGCGTGTCGAAACCACCGACACCCCCGGCCTGCTGCTCATCGCCGGAACCCCTGTGCCCGACAGCATCCGTGCGAAGCTCACCCTGGATCCCGACGAGACCGCTGTGGAGGTTCCGCGATGCGCGCAGTGAGCGGCGAACTTGCTGGCGAAGGTATCTACGCCGAGTACTTTCGGGCGGCGAAGGTCTCTGCCGTGCATGTTGAGGTGCAGGACTCTTACCAGGTGCCGGACGAGTACGAACCGCTGGTGCGGTGGCGTGAGTCCCGCGAGATCGTCGAGACCGACGGCGGTCGCCAGTGGTGCGCCCTGGTCGCCGAAACGGTTGCGCGCGGGGTGACCGTGGCGCGGGTGCGAGTGGTGTCGGTGCCGCACAGCGAGTACACGGCGTGGCTGCTCGATGCGTGCGCGCCGAATGCCGCAGCGGGTGAGGAAATCCGGTGGCTTCCTCGGCATCTCGCGAACGGCCACATCCCGCAGGACGACTACTGGCTATTCGATGACGAACGAGTCGCGTTCAACACGGTCGACGAAACAGGCGACGCGGTCGGGCTCGCCATCACCACGGATCCGGGCATCGTCGCGGTAGCCGGTGCCGGGTGGCGGCGGCTGTGGGAGCAGGGGATCGACCACGCCGCCTACCGGTCGGAATACGCGGCACAGTGAGCAACGGCGTCGGGCAGGCACGGGCGGCTCTGGGGGCTCGCTTGCGCGAGCTTCGCAGGGACGCCCGCCTCTCCGGCAAGCAACTCGCCGAAGCGTGCGGGTGGCATCCCGCGAAGGTGTCCCGCATCGAACTCGGCAAGCAGCAACCCAGCGAAGACGACCTACTCGCCTGGTGCCGCGCCACCGATTCCCCTCTCGTCTACGACGACCTGGTCGCCACTCTCCGCAACCTGCAATCCATGTACCTCGAGTGGCGGCGCGTCGTCGCGTCCGGCCGCGCCCACCGACAGCGGCAATCCCTCGAGATCGAGGGTCGTGCCCAATACATCAGGTGGTTCGAATCGTGGGTTGTGCCCGGACTGCTCCAGACACCGGAGTATGCGGCGGCGATGCTCACGACCTGCCGCGCGCTCGTCCCCGGTGGGCGCGACGACATCGCTGAAGCGGTCGCCGTACGGATGTCCCGACAGCGTGTGCTGCGCACAGGTCGACGCCGATTCTCGTTCGTCATCGGCGAGGCTGCCTTGCATCAGACGGTTGGATCGTCGGAGATCATGGTCGAGCAGCGTCGCGCACTGATCGAGCACGCAGCGAATCCGCGGATCGACTTGGGGATCGTCCCGGCTACTGTCGATGCGTCGGTCGGCTCGCACGGGTTCGCGATCTTCGACGCCGAGCGTGTGATGGTCGAGACCATTTCAGCGGAGCTGACGATCACTCGCCCGTCGGAAATCGCGATCTACGCAGATGCTTTCGCGATCATGCACGGTTTGGCCCGGCATGGTGCGGGGGCTGTGGATTTGATTGCGCGGATCGGCGTCTGAGAGCTGTCCGCGTCGTGTTGTCGTGTTGTCGCGTCCTTTGGGCGAGGGGCCGCCGGCGGTGCGGGGGAGGCACGCCGGGGCCGTCGAGTCGGTGTAGCAGTGCCGTTCGGCCACCGACGCGCCGCAGCGAAATGGCCGCCGACCCACGAACTTCGGCGCCTTGCTCTCACATCCGATCGATGTCGGTGGCGCGCAGGCGAATTCCGCGCAGTCGGCCGAATGGTACGAAGCCGATCTGCCAGGGGCCGGTCAGGAAGTTGAGCAGATTCGGAATCCGCCGCCGCTCGTCCGGACAACCCACCCGATGATGGGCGCGTGATATGTGTCGACGAATTCGGGCTCCTGAACCCTGCAGCCGCAGCCCGGTCGGGGCTGGCAGCGTTGTCGTAAGCTGAAGCGGCTAGGCGCGACCAACCGTCGCACCCGGGTCGTACGCTACCTGCTCGGCGCCCTGGATCAGGCGACCAGCCACATCTGATCAGAACACCGAACCCAAACGCGACTTCGCCGTAGACTCCGAAATCCGACTGCCGAATTACCTACCGTGCGTTGCTTGACGCGGCACTAGGACAACGAATCTGCGAAAGCCCGAGCGTCAATGGCTTCCAGGGTGGCGATCTCGGCATCGTCAATTGCCATCAGGGCATAGTCTATCGAAGCCGAGGCATAGCCCTCGGCGTCATCGGCTCGGCGATTTGCGACCTTCAGGTCGTGCGCGTCTTTCTTGGTCGCAATAGTGTTCTTGATTTTCTCGACCCGCTTGTTGTGCTCCACCTGGAGTGTTTCCCAGTCGGAAGCTGCGGCGGCCTTCCTGGCTGCGACATTCGCCTTGAATTTATCCTGCCTGACTTTTGCTTCCGCTTTGGCGGAGTTGATAGCGGCATCCACTTTCTTCCCAGTTTCTTTCTGGGCCGCCGTTATCTCCTGCTCCGCGTGCTCCGCGTGGTTCTTAAGTTCTTGGACCTTTTCCGAAATCTTCGTCATGATTCTCTCCTTTCATTTCCTGATATATCCACAAAATGTAATTATAATTATAGCTCGTGGTGCACGAGGGCGACAAGGTGAAGCGAATGTGTATCTCGATTCCTGAATGCTGCCGGACAGCGGAAAGGAAGATTGTAATTGGTGACGGTCCGGCCGACGTGGCGGGCGTATTTCGTTGCGGCACACTGCGTTTATGGCGCAGCCGACCTATGGGGCGACTCGCCGAGTTGGTGGTTGCCCAGGCCGCGGCGATAGCCGCGTTGACGGCCTGGATCATTGAGCGGGGCACGCGTATCGCGGGGCTGGAACGCCGCCTAGTCGTCGGCCCGAATACCGGGCGCCGCTATTTCCCCGGACCCGCGAACGAGAAGACGAGTCGGGATCACCTCGTGCCGGGGTGCGGAGATGTCGCCGTCGAGGCGAGTGAACAGGATTTCGGCGGCGGTGCGGCCGATGCTCGATGGGTCCTGGGTGACCGCGGTCAGGGCAGGGGAGAGGAGTTCGGCCAGCGGGAGGTCGTCGAAGCCGACGAGCGCGATTTCGGTTTGCAGGCCGCGCTTTTGGATGGCGCGCAGCGCGCCGACGGTGACCAGGTTCTGCGCGCTGAACAATGCGGTCGGGCGATCGGGGCGAGCCAGCACGGCGTCCGCGGCGGCCTCGGCTACTTCCGGTGAGTGCAGGTCGGCGCAGATCAGGGTGGGGTCGAACGGGATTCCCGTGCGGGCCAGCCCCTCGACGTAGCCCGCGTAGCGTTCGGCGGCGGTCCAGATCGTCTGCAGGTCACCGAGATACGCGATCCGCCGGTGCCCGTGGGCGGCCAGATGCTCGATCGCGCGACGCGCGCCGTCATGGTTGTCGACGGTGACACTGTCGATTTCGGCGGTGGCCGGCGCGCGGTCCACGAAAACGATGGGCGTGCCGCGCCTTTGCTCGTGCAGCAGCGCGCCGTGGTCGGCGCCCACCGGCATCACGATCAGTCCGTCCACGCGCCGGGACAGCAGGGCGTCGAGGACTTCGCGCTGCCGGTCGGGATCCTCGTCGCTGCTGACCGCGAACACCAAAGTGCCACGGCCGTGCGCGAAATCCTCGACCGCGCGATGCAGCGCCGACGCGTAGGGGTTGGCGACATCCATCAGGACGAGGCCGATCGCGGCCGTCTTCTGGCCGTGGCCGCGTAGCGTGCTGGCGGCGAGATTGTGCCGATAGTCGAGCATCGCGGCGGCATCGGTCACCCGTGCGGCCAGTTCCGGCGAAACGCCGCCCTCGCCGCGCACCACCCGCGACACTGTTTTGATACTGACCCCCGCCAGCGCGGCGACCTCGCGCATGGTGGCGGCCCGGCGCGGCAACCGGTCTGACAACGCTGACATCGCCACCTTCTCCTGTGTGTCGCGGAACGCTGCTGTTCTCCGCCAACATCTTAAAAGACTCCCCTAGACGTGAGCTCGATCACGTTCTATCGTCATGACAACGTTGTCATCTCAGTACCGCAGGAGCACATCGATGTCCTCTCGTGCCGTCCGCCTCGCCGCCGCCTGTCTGGCCGTCAGCGCCCTCGCCCTCTCTGTCACCGCCTGCGGCAAGGACTCCAGTTCCGGGCAGATCACGGTCGGCCTGATCACCAAGACCGACACCAACCCCTTCTTCGTCAAAATGAAGGAGGGCGCCCAGAAGGAGGCCGACGCCGCGGGTGTCAAACTGCTGACCGCCGCCGGCAAATTCGACGGCGACAATGCCAGCCAGGTGACGGCGATCGAGAACATGGTCAACGCCGGCGCCAAGGGCATTCTGATCACCGCCAGCGACACCAAGGCGATCGTGCCGGCCGTCGAGAAGGCGCGCGCCAAGGGGGTGCAGGTGATCGCGTTGGACACCCCGACCGACCCGCAGAGCGCCGTCGACGCCCTGTTCGCAACCAACAACTTCACCGCGGGGCAGCTGATCGGCAAGTACGCAAAGGCCGTCGAGGGCGACAAGCCGGTGAAGATCGCCATGATCGACCTCAACCCAGGGGTCACTGTCGGTGTGTTGCGGCACAACGGTTTCCTGTCCGGCTACGGCGCCGCCCAAGCCACCCAGGACACGACCCAGGACGTCACCGCGCCGAATGTGGTGTGCGCGCAACCCGCCCAGGGCGACCAGGCCAAGGCGCAGACCGCCATGGAAACCTGCCTGCAGAAGGATCCCGACATCAACCTCGTCTACACCATCAACGAGCCGTCCGCGCTGGGTGCGTACACCGCGCTGAAGACCGCGGGCAAGGAGAACAACGCCCTGATCGTGTCGGTGGACGGCGGCTGCAGCGGTGTGCAGGCGGTCAAGGACGGCAAGATCGCGGCGACCTCACAGCAGTACCCGCTGAAGATGGCCAGCGAGGGTGTCAAGGCGGTCGTCGATTACGCCAAAAACGGCAAGAAGGTCAGCGGCTACACCGATACCGGCGTCACGCTGATCACCGCGAAACCGCAAGCGGGCGTGGACTCCAAGGATGTGCAGTACGGCCTGGACAACTGCTGGGGGTGAGTGCCGCGGCGCCGAACCCGTGCCGAGATGACGAGTCGCGCCTTGTCGCCCCGGCACAACGACCGAGCGCTGGCGTCCCGGCATGACGAGGGGCGGGACGCCAGCGCGCAGCACGTCCCAGCTGCGGGCGTCACCCGGCACGGCGGAGGCACCGTCATCCCCACCACGCCATCGGCCGGGGTCACCTCTCCGCCGTCGTAACCGCAAGGAGCAGCAAGGATTCACATGAGCACCGCCACCAGCTCGCAGGCACCGCCGCAGCCGAAACCGTCGGCCCTCACCCGCCTGCTCGCCGTCCCCAACTTCGGGCCGATCGCGGCGATCGTCATCGCCGTCGTCTTCTTCGCCTCCCAGTCCGATCGATTCCTCACCGGCGGCAACTTCTCGCTGATCGTGCAGCAGGTGATGGTGGTCGGCACGCTGGCCATCGGCCAGACGCTGATCATCCTCACCGCGGGCATCGACCTGTCCAACGGCGCGGTGATGGCGCTGGGCAATATCGCCATCACCAAATTGGCCGTCGACTCCGGGCTGCCGCCACTGGTGGCGATCGTGCTCGGGCTCGCGCTCACGGCCGGATTCGGTTTGCTCAACGGCTCTTTGGTGAGTCTGGTGAAGCTGCCGCCGTTCATCGTGACCCTCGGCACCTACGGCATCGCGTTCGCCCTCACGCACATCTACTCCGGCGAGCAGACGATTTCCGGTCTGCCCCACACGCTCACCTACTTCGACAAGACGTTCCCGCTGGGCGACACCGACATCACCTACGGTTCCGTGGCGATGCTGGTGCTGTTCGCCGTCGCCTGGTACGTGCTGCGCCAGACCGCGGCGGGGCGGCACGTCTACGCCGTCGGTAACAATCCGGAGGCGGCACGGCTGAGCGGAATCGACACGCGGCGAGTGCTGCTGGGCGTATATACCGCGGCGGGGCTGATCTACGGCCTCGCGGCGCTGCTGCTGGTGGCGCGTACCGGTGTCGGCGACCCGAACGCGGGGCAGACCGACAACCTCGACTCGATCACCGCGGTTGTGTTGGGCGGCACCAGCCTGTTCGGCGGGCGCGGTAGCGTCATCGGCACACTGCTCGGCGCGCTGATCGTCGGCATCATCCGAAACGGGCTGCAGCTCATGGGAGTTCCGTCGATCTATCAGACCCTGATCACCGGCATCCTGGTGATCGCGGCGGTGGCCGTGGACCAGTTCAACCGCGGGAGGCAGAAGTGAGTGAACAGCAGGCTCCGGTGTTGCGGGCGAAGGGATTGGTGAAGCGCTACGGCCATGTCACCGCCCTCGACGGGGCGGATTTCGACCTGTATCCGAACGAGATTCTCGCGGTGATAGGCGACAACGGCGCCGGGAAGTCCACCCTGATCAAGGCGCTGTCGGGTGCGCTGATCCCGGACGAGGGCGAGATCTACCTCGACGGCAAGCGGGTGCGTTTCCGGCGGCCCATCGATGCTCGCCGTGCCGGCATCGAAACCGTCTACCAGGATCTGGCGGTCGCGCCCGCGCTCGACATCGCCGACAATCTGTTCCTGGGCCGGGAAGTGCGCCGCCGCGGCATCCTCGGATCGGTGTTCCGGATGGTGGACAAGGACCGCATGGTGCGAGAATCCCAGCAGCACATGGCGAATCTGAAGATCGGCATCCGGTCCATGAAGCAGGCCGTGGAAACGCTGTCCGGTGGACAGCGGCAAGGCGTGGCGGTCGCGCGCAGTGCGGCGTTCGCCCGGCATGTCGTGATCATGGACGAGCCGACTGCGGCGCTGGGGGTCAAGGAGACCGGCATGGTGTTGGACCTGATTCACGAGGTCCGAGACCGCGGCCTGGCCGTGATCGTGATCAGCCACAATATGCCCAATGTGTTCGAGATCGCCGACCGCGTGCACATTCAGCGACTCGGCCGCCGGGTGGCGGTGATCGAACCACACGAATTCTCCATGTCCGATGCGGTCGCGATCATGACCGGGGCGATGGCCGGCACCGAGGTGGACACGCACCGTGTCCGCAGCTGAGCGGATCGTCGCGGTTGCCGGTGAGGCGCTCGTCGACCTGATGCCGACCGGGGTGCCGGGGCAGTTCCAAGCGGTGCCGGGCGGCAGTCCGGCCAATGTCGCGGTGGGTCTGGCGCGGTTGCGCACGCCGGTGCGTATGCTGGCTCGCCTCGGCACGGATCCGCTCGGCGGGCGGATTCGAGAATACCTGCGGGACAACGACATCAGACTCGATCATGTCGTGGCCGCGGCCGAACCGACCTCCCTGGCGGTGGTCGACGTGGATGCGATGGGTACGGCGCACTACGACTTCCGCATCGACGCCACCGCGGACTGGCAGTGGACCGACGCCGAATTGGCGCACGCCGTGGACGATGCGGTGGTAGCGCTGCACACGGGTTCGCTGGCAATGATGCTTCCGCCCGGTGCGGCGGCGCTGCTGCGCCTGGTGGAACGGGCCCGGCGGACGGCGACGATCTCCTACGATCCGAACTTCCGGCCGCGCTTGATGGCTCGAACTATCGCCCGCGAGCGTATCGAGGTGCTGCTGCAGCTCGCCGACGTGATCAAGGTCAGCGCCGAGGATCTCGGCTGGCTGTATCCGCACACCGCGCCGGAGGACATCCTGGTGGACTGGGCCGCGCGGGGACCCGCCCTGGTCGTCGTCACCCTCGGCCCCGACGGCTGCCTCGCCGCGACCGGCGCGGACCCGACGCCGATGTACCGGTCGGGCAAACAAGTTCCGGTAGTCGACACCGTTGGCGCCGGTGACGCCTTCGCGGCCGGGTTGCTGGCCGGCCTGTACCGGCGCGATCTGCTCGGTGCCGATCGGCGGAATGCCTTGCGCGACATCGCGAAATCGGAGCTGATCGATGTCCTCGATCACGCCACCACCGTCGCGGCGATGACCTGCGCACGTCGCGGGGCCGACCCGCCCACGGCGTCGGAGGTCTGCCGGAAGCCGGCCTGAGCTGCCCATGCCGGTCGAGCAGATCCGCGATTTCGCGCCGTTCGTCCGCGACCGCTGCGAAGACGTAGTCGGAATGCTCCGTGTTTCGGCGGTGTCGCATTGTTCCTCCTCGCGTACGGTGGCCACCGCCGACCTACCATGTGCTAATCAAGTGCTCAGCAAAGAATGCTGAGCCTATGGTCAGCATGCGCGGCCCGGCGTGGTCAACGGGTGCGGGCGAGGTCGACGTTACGGAGGTTATGGGATGACAGCGCCGAGGAGGATCGGTACGCCCGACGCGAAGAATCGCGCTGTATTGCTGGACGCGGCCGAGCAGTTGATGCTCGAAGAAGGTTATGCCGCAGTGAGTTCGCGCAGTGTGGCGCGCAAGGCCGGGCTGAAATACCAGCTCGTCTACTACTACTTCCGCACGATGGACGATCTGTTCCTCGCGGTTTTCCAGCGGCGGGCCGAAGAGGGATTGAAGCGCCAGGCGGCCGCCTTGCAGTCGCCGGATCCCTTGCGTGCGCTGTGGCAATTCAACCTGGAGGCGGCGGCCAGTGGCGCGCTGACGACGGAGTTCGTCGCGCTGGCCAATCATCGAAAAGTGGTGCGCACCGCGCTCGCCGACTATTCGAGGCGCTTTCGGGAGGCGGAGGTCGCGGCAATGGGGCAGTTGCTGGAGCGCTACGGGGTCGACACCGCCGAGTGGCCAGCCGCCGTAGTGGCATTCGTGATGGCGAGCGTGTCCAGGACCATGGTCCTCGAGAACGGGTTCGGGATGACGAGCGCGCATGCGGCGATGACCGAGTTCGTCGAACAGCAGCTGAGCCGCTTCGGGCCCCTGCCTGTCGAATCCGAGTAACCCCCGCTCAGTAATTGTCGATAGCGGCCCGGCTGTGTCGGATCCATGCCTTGACCTGGGGGCTACCCGCATGCTAAGCATGTGCTCAGCAATGAATGCTGAGCACTTGGTTAGCGCGGCGTCGAGCGGCGGGGATGACGCGAAGTCGTCCCGTGATGTCCGGTGGCCGTGCGGTGCTTCCCCTCGCTAGGAGCCTGCCGTGAGCATGTCCGACGAAATCGATTTCTTCACCGACATGTCGACCGTGGTCGATCCGCACCCCTACTTCGACGCGTTGCGCGCGCAATGTCCGGTATTCCGCGAGCCACACCACGGTGTCGTTGCGGTGACCGGCTACGACGAAGCGGTGGAGGTGTATCGCAACCACCAGGTCTTCTCGAGTTGCGTCGCGCCGACCGGTCCCTTCCCGCCGCTGCCGTTCGAGCCGGCCGGTGACGATATCGGGTCGCTGATCGAACAGCATCGGGAGAAATTCCCCCTGCACGAGCACATGGTGACCTTCGATCAGCCCGAGCACACCGCACACCGCGATCTGCTGAAAAGCCTGTTCACGCCGCGGCGGCTGAAGGAGAACGAGGAATTCATGTGGCGGCAGGCCGATCAGCTGCTCGATGAATTCGACGCCCGCACCGAACTCGAATTCCTGCGCGAATACGCACAGCCGCTCGCCATGCTGGTGATCGCGAATCTGCTCGGCGTACCCGAACGCGACTATCCGGACTTTCGCCAGGCACTTGCCGCGCAGACACCTCCGGGCGCCATCGAAGACGAGGTCCTGGTCGGCAATCCCCTCGAATTTCTCGCCGACCGGTTCACGTCCTACCTCGAGGCGCGCCGACGCAACCCGAGTGGTGATGTGCTGACCGCGTTGGCCACCGCGAAATTCCCGGACGGCACACTGCCCGCCGTCGACGAACTCGTCCATTTGGCTGCCTTCCTGTTCGCCGCCGGTCAGGAGACCACCGCCAAACTGATGACATCGGGTCTGCGCATACTCGCCGAACGGCCGGATCTGCAGCGGATACTGCGCGCGGACAGTTCGACCATTCCGGGATTCGTCGAGGAGTGCCTGCGCATGGAGGCACCGGTGAAATGTGATTTCCGATTGGCTCGCACGACAACGAAACTCGGCGGCGTCGACCTTCCGGCGGGCACCATGGTCATGGTGGCGCCCGGTGCCGCCAACCGGGAACCGAACCGGTTCGAGGATCCGCACGAGTTCCGTTACGACCGGGCGAACGCGCGCGAGCACATCGCGTTCGCGCGCGGCATCCATACCTGCCCCGGTGGCCCACTCGCCCGCATGGAGACGCGCATCAGTTTCGAACGAATCCTGCAACGCTGGCGCGATATCAGGATTTCCGAATCCGCGCACGGTCCGGCCGATGCTCGGCGCTACACATATGAACCGACATACATATTGCGCGGACTCAGTGCGTTGCATGTCGAATTCACTCCGGTCGGATGATCGTGTTTCACACTGGTGCGGAGCAGTGATGAGGCGGAAGGTCGATGCGGCCGCCGATAAGCGAGTCGCCATTGTGACCGGAGCCGGGTCCGGGATCGGTGCTGCGGTGGCCCGCCAATTGGCCGCGGGGCCGCATCGAATGGCATTGTTCGACCGTGATGTCGAGGCGCTCGGCGAGGTCGCCGCGGAATTGCGGTTCATCGATATCGAGGTATCGACCTATGCGGTGGACGTCGCCGACGAGAATTCGGTCGCCGAGGCGATCGGGAACGTGCGGAGCGAGTTGGGGCCGGTGCAGATAATCGTCACCAGCGCGGGTATCCAGGAGCACACTCCGGTCACCGAGATCACGAGAACGCAGTGGGAGCGAATTATCGCGGTCAATCTCACCGGTACCTTCGCGTGTATTCAATCCGTCGTTCCGGATATGATCGCGGCAGGATGGGGGCGGATTGTCACGATTTCGTCGTCCAGCGCCCAATCCGGCGCCGCCAATATGGCGCACTATATTGCGTCCAAGGGCGGTGTGATCGCCTTGACGAAGGCATTGTCTGCGGAGTTGGCGCCGAAAGGGATTACGGTCAACTCGATTCCGCCATCCATTATAGACACACCAATGGCGCGGCAGGCGACGAAAGCGGGCTGGTTTCCCGGTTTGGCAGCCATTTCCGCGGTAACTCCGGTGCGTCGCGCCGGAACCCCCGAAGACGTCGCCGCCGCATGTGAATTCCTGTGCTCCGACCGGGCCGGCTTCATTACCGGGCAACTCATCGGCGTCAATGGCGGCTTGTACATCTGAGCTGGGAGATATATATGAAAATATTTGTCGATCCGCAGAAATGCGAAGGACATGCGCTGTGCGCGGCTATCGCGCCGAAGGTGTTCGAAGTCGGCGCGGACGACCTGTCCAGAGTCATCGATCCGGCACCCGCCGAGAAGTTCTGGCCGGACATCCGTGCGGCGGTGTCTTCCTGTCCCACACTTGCCATTACCGCATCGTATGACGTGGCCGATCGGGAGTAGGAGTCACAATCGCCGTCCGGTAGGCTCGGACAAGTGAGAGTCGGGCACGGGGGCAAAACAAGTGTCGGTGCGTTGTCGACAGATGGACGCCGCAAGGACGAAATTCTCGATACGGCAGCTCGCCTGTTCGCCTCCTCCGGCCTGCGGACCTCGCTCCAGGAAATAGCAGATGCGTGCGGTATCAAACCGCAGAGTCTCTATCATCATTTCGGCTCGAAAGAAGCCATTGTCGTCGAGCTGGTTCAGCGCTATCACGCCGAAATCGATCGCGTGGCGGAGACGGCTCTCGCGGAACTGAAAGGTTCGGGTTCCCGGTTCTCGCCCGACAATATCGTCGAATTGGGTAAGGCGATCGCACAATGCGCCGCCCGAAACAGTGCGGCCCTGCAGTTCACCTTCTACGAGCCGTCGGCCGGTGCCGGACTCGAACTGGTGCGGTTGACCAGCCGCGGTGCGACGGCGATCGAATTCGCGATGCTGGAGACGCTGCGGGCCGGACGTTCGAATGGGTTCATTCGTCCTGGAATCGATCTGGTCACCCTCGCCGATCGCATGTGCCAGACGTTTTTGCACGTAGGTCTGTATTTGTTCCACCGCTATACGGCGGTCGATCGCGTGTCCGACCTGTTCTGCGAGATCCTGCTGCACGGCGCGGCTACGGCAGCACCGGACAACAGCGAATTGGATCGGTCGGACGCGTTGGTCGCGGTCGATCGGGTCATCCGGATGTGGAACGAGACGGAGGAAGCCGACGCGGATAGCAAGCTCGCCTTGATCCGCCAGGTCGCGCGTACCGAATTCGGTCGCCGTGGCTACGAGATCACCACGATCCGCGATATCGCCGCCGCCGCGGGCATGAGCATCGGCACCGTCTATCGGATGGTCGGCTCCAAGGAGGAGCTGCTCGCCTCGATCATGAGCTCGTTTTCCAGGAAAACCGTCGCGGGTTGGGAAGCCGCGCTCGGCTCCGATTCGACCGCCGTCCAGAAACTCGACGCCCTGGCCTGGCTGCACATCAATGTCGTGGACCGGTTCAATGACGAGTTCAAGATCCAATTGACTTGGCTACGTCAATCGCCGCCCGAGGTGAGCAATCCCGGAATGTCGTTTCCGGCGGTGCTTCGGCAGTTGCGGAACCTGCTCGGCACCGGTGCCGAACAGGGGGAGATCCGTCTGGCAAATCCGTCCGCCGAACTGACCGCGCGATGCGTCCTGGAGTTGACCTGGATGCCCGAGGGCATCGTCCGTCGCATAGGTAAGCGCGCCGCGCTCATTCACGCCCGCGATACCGTCCTGCGCGGGGTAGCTGTCCGCTGATCGGCCCGTCGGGCGACAGCGGAACCGATCTCCCGCAGGTACCGGTCGGGTCCGCCACGGAACGCGCTCCAGCTCAGCAGCCGTTCGAGATAGCGGTGGGCATCGTGTTCCCAGGTGAAGCCGATACCGCCGAAGATCTGCATCGCGACCTCACCGACCGTCGCGAGTCGGCCCGCGAAGGCCTTGGTCCGGATCGCCGCCAGATGCCGGTGCTCGTCCGAGGCACAGTCGGCGGCCCACAGTGCGCGGAGCACGCCGCCGCGGGCCAATTCCACGGTTTCGAACATATCGACGCACAGGTGTTGCACCGCCTGGAACGCACCGATCGGGCGGCCGAACTGCCGACGGGTTCCGGCATGGTCGATGCTCAGTTCCAGGATGCGTTGTGCCGCACCGAGTGCGTCGGCGGCCGATGCGATGAGAATGTCGTCGATCACCGCCGCCAGCGCCGTCGGCGATCCGGTGCCGAGGTGCTGAGCGGGCGTGTGCACCAGAGACACCCGAAATTGTCTGCGCGCCCCGTCCACGGTGGGTTGCGACGTGATTTCCACTCCGGCCGAGGGCATTTCGACGGCGAACAAGGATGTGTGTGTGGCCGTCGTGGCGGGGACCAGCAGCACGTTCGCGGCCGCCGCATCGGGTACCGCGTCGAATGTGCCGGTCACTGACGAATGCGTGTCAGCCGTGGCGAAGTTTTGTCCCTGAGGCAGGCACACCGTGGCCGTCACCGATCCGTCGGCAATACCGGTCAGCACATCGGCGGCATGCTCGGTGCCATCGAGTCGGGCCAGGGCGCGGGGCGCGGCGACCGCGGTGGACTGCCAGGGCCCCGGATGCAGTGCGCGGCCCATCTCTTCGAGCACGATCCCGGCTTCCACCATGGTGGCACCGGCGCCACCGTACTCCGGCGGGACGAGCAGACCGGTCGCGCCGAGATCGACGAGGCCTTGCCACACCTGCTGTGTGGTGCCGGTGGGATGGTCGAGCATCGCGCGCACATATTCGGTGATCGGCGCCTTCTCCGAAAGAAAGCGGCGAACCAGATCGCGCAATGCCACTTGTTCTGTGGTGAATTCCAGGTTCATCGGTGCGGCAGTCCCAGGACGCGAGTTGCGGTGATGTTCTTGTTGATCTGTGTGGTGCCGCCCGCGATGGTGAGTGCGCGGGCGGCCAGCCGCAATTTCGCCCACCGGCCGTCGGCGGCGTGCGGACCGAGCACATCGAAACCGAAGGTGGCCAGGTCTTGGCCGAGCTCGCCCCACACCGTCTTGGCCAGGCTGGCCGAACCGATCGCGTCGTGACCGGCCAGCGCGGCCGAAACCGTTCGGCGGCAAAGGTCTTCGAGAAAAGAGATTCGGACCGCCAACTCCCCGAGCCGGTGCAGGGTAGTCGGATCGTCGAGTGGCGCGTTGCCGTCGACGCCGGTCTCGTCGAGGTCGGCGACGAGATCGTCGAGCCGGACCTGCAATTCCGAATACAGTCGGGCGGCATTGGCCCGCTCATGGCCGAGCGTGGTGGTGGCGACTTGCCAGCCCTGGTCCAGCGGACCGAGTAGGGCGGTGTGCGGCACCCGTACCTCATCGAGGAATATCTCGGCGAACTCGGCCTCGCCGGTCAGCGTGGCCAGCGGGCGCACCTGGATGCCTGGCCGGGTCATATCCACGATCAGGCACGAAATGCCTTGGTGTTTGGGGGCTTCGGGATTTGTTCGGACGAATAGCTGGCACCAGTGGGCGCGCTGGGCCAGGGAGGTCCAGATCTTCTGGCCGGTGATCACGAACTCGGCACCTTCGCGCACCGCACGGGTGCGCAATGATGCGAGGTCCGAGCCGGAGTCGGGTTCGGACATGCCCTGGCACCAGATATCGTCCGCGCGGACCATGCGGGGCAGTAGCGTGCGCTGCTGCTCCGGTGTTCCGTAGTGCATGATCGCCGGGCCGATATTGTTCAGCCCGATGATGTTGAGGGGCAACGGAGCCCGAGCACGCACCGTTTCTTCCACATAGACGAGCTGCTCCAGCGGGCCCGCGCCACGACCGCCGTACGCCACCGGCCAGGACACCGCGGCCCACCCGGCGTCGGCCATGGTGCGATTCCAGCCGCGCACGATCTCGAATGCGGCGGGATCGTCGGCGATATGCCGCCCCGCCGCCACGATATCGTCGGTCAAATGCTCGGCCAACCAGGTGCGCAGCTCGTCTCGGAACACCTCGACCCGCGCGGGCAGGGAGAAGTCCATGCGGACCTACCCGAACAGCACCGGCAGTGCGGTGGGGGAGCGGAATACCTGACCGCGGATATGCGGGTCGTCGCCGTCCGGATCCAGGCGCAACTCGGGCAGGCGATCGAGCAACCGATTGAGTGCCACCCGCATTTCCGTGCGCGCCAAGTGAATTCCGAGGCACAGGTGCGCACCCTGGCCGAACGACATATGCGGCCGCGAGGCGCGGACGATATCGAGGCGGTCCGGGTCCGGCCAGCGGGTCTCGTCCCGATTCGCCGCGGCGAGCATGAGCATGACCGTCGACCCTGCCGGAATGGGTACACGCGACAACACCGTGTCGCGGGTGGCCAAGCGCGTGATATTCAGCAGTGGGGTCTCATACCGCAGTACCTCTTCGATCGCCCGCGGTACGAGTGCGCGATTGCTGCGGATCGCATCGAGCTCGGCGGGACGCGACAGCAGTGTCAGCAGCATGTTGCCGGTGGAGCGGTAGGTCGTCTCGACACCGGCGGGCAGTAGCAGGCGCACGAACGAGAAGATCTCCTCGTCGGTCAGGCGCTCGCCGTCCAGTTCGGCTCGGGACAGATCGCTGATCAAATCCTCCCGCGGCGCGCGGCGCCGCTCGTCGAGAATCGTGGCGAGGTATTCCTTGACCTCCTGCGCTGCCGCAACCGCCCGTTCGCGCTGGGTGTGGAAGCTGAGGATGGCGATCGACCAGCGCTGGAACTGCTTGTAATCCGCGCGCGGCAGACCGAGCATGCCCGCGATCACCTGTGTCGGGAACGGGAAGGTGAATTCCTTGACCAGTTCGGCGCGCCCACGGTCGGCGAAGCCGTCGATGAGTTCGTCGGCGATGGGGGCGACGAGTTCGGTTTCCCAGCGCGCCAACGCCTTCTGCCGGAACGCGGTCGATACCAGCCCGCGGTAGCGGCGATGTTCGGGATCGTCCATGCCGAGCATGATGTGCTTGCCCATGATGTCGCCGAGCAGCATGTCGATGATGTGGCCGGAGGAGAATGTCGCTCCGTCGCGCAACACCTCGAGTATGTCGTCGTAGCCGTAGACGAAGAACACCGCCTGATCGTCGGCGTGCGGCATATTCGACGTATCCAGCCGCTGCACCGGATTGGTCTGCCTGGCGCGGGCGAGTTCCGGATAAGGGTCGCGGACGTCCCCCGCGACGGCATCGTCGAACACCTCGAAGTCGCTGTCGTCTCCGGCGCGGCGGTCCTGGTCGGCATTCGCATTGTCGGTCGTGGTCCGAACCGGCGTGTCCACGGCTTCTCCTCGCATCTGACCGAATATTCGTTCCGGGCTAGCGTAGGTGAGCCGAATGGTGTCGTCAACGGTCTCCGATGGTTGATTCGGGCTTACGACCAGGGTAAGTGCGATCTTCGAGAAGGGTTGTAGGGCAAGGTTGATCGATCCGTTGACGACGCCGGGACAGCTACGTAACATTCTGAACGAATTTTAGGTTCGGTCTGAGAATGGCCGTGCGGACGGAGAGTGACGTGGCCTACGAAAGCACCGCCGAGCCGATCAAACTCGGCTATCTGTTCGACTTCCGCCTCCCGGACGGCTACCCGCCCGAGATGCGCGCGGATCTGACCCGCCCGTTCGATCTGGTCTTCGAACAGGGCCGCCGACAGGGGATCATCGATCGCCCCGTCGAGATCGTGTTCCGTGAGGTGGAAGGGTTGCCGAAGGGCACGGTGAAGGCGGTGATCGATGCCTACGGCGAACTCGTCGACGCGGGTTGCCTGGCTGTCTTCGGACCGCACATCACAGACAACGCGGTTCCCACCCGTGAGGAGATCGAACGAAGATTCCGGGTGCCGGCGATCAATGTGTCCGGGAGCGACGACTGGCTCGGCGAGTGGACATTCGCGCTGCCACAGGGCTCGATGACCGATGAGCCGGTGTTCTGGGCGCATCTGCTCGCCACGGGCGGACATACCGAGGTCGGCGCACTCGTCGAACAGTCGCTGGTCGGCGCGAGCTACCTCGAGAACTTTCGCCGCGCATGCCGGGAGCAGGGCATCCGGATCGTGGCCGAGGCGCAGATTCCGCAGACGGCACAGGACATCGGTGCCGCGGTGCGCACGCTACAGGACGCCAAGGCGAGCGCGATTGTGCACTGCGGCTTCGGTTTCGGGGTTGCCATGGTCTCGCCCGCACTGCACGCGCTGGACTGGGACCCGCCCCGCTTCATGGGCACCGCATTCCAGAATGCCTGGATCAATCCACTGTTGTGGCAGGCATTTCTCGGCTGGACCGGAGTGGATCAGTACGACGAGGGAAATGCGGTCGGCCAGCGGTTCCTGGATGACTACGAGACCGCCTACGGACGTCGTCCGCAGTACTGCGTGCCGGTAATGAATCGGGACATCGCGACCGTGCTGCTGCACGCATTCGCCGACGCTCATCCGTTGTCACCGCGCGGGGTGCGGGAGGCCATGGAGCGGGTGAAGATGCTCCCCGCCGCCGCGGGCGCGCCGGGGACCCGGCTCTCCTTCGGGAAGTGGACTCGGCGGGGCTGGATGGGTGCCGGCTATCTCGTTGCCCGCAGATTGGATCCGGACGGACAGAATTCGCATCTCGTCGCCCGGTTCGGTGAGGACTGACGCCATGACGTCGTCGAAATCGGATACACGCGAAACCTCGTTCGGTACACCGGATCCCATCGCAGGCGCGGCACGGAGGTGGCTGTCGGTCGCGGTGGTGGCGGTGATCATCGTCGTCATCGGGCTGATCGCCGCCAACGCCCGCCGCGGTGCCGACGATCCGCGCATCGCTGATCCGGCGGTGAGCGGTGCGCCGCGTCCGGTGCGGCCGTTGTTCGGCTGGGACCATTGGATAACGCTGCACGAGATCGGGACCGTCGTCATGATGGTCGCGCTGATCACGGCGGTTGTGGTCGTGTGGCGGCGCCGTCCGCGTCATCCCGTGCTGCTGATGGTGCTGGTGACGACGGCGATCGTATGGCAGGACCCGATCATGAATTGGGCGCCGTACGCCGTCTACAACCCGCAGCTGTGGCACTGGCCGGTGCATTGGCCGCTGGTATCGCTGTCGCCGACGGTCGAGCCGTTCATCGTCATCGGTTACGCGACTTTCTATCTCGGCCCGTTCTTTCCGGCGATCTGGCTGCTGCGGCGAATTCAGGCCCGTCGGGCGCCCGGCTCTTTCAGCTGGCGGCATCCGCTGATCTGCCTGGCCGCCTTGATCCTTGCCATCGGGTTCGTCTTCGACGCGCTGCTGGAATGCTTTCTGGTCCGGACCCAGTTGTACATCTACTCGCAGGTCATTCCGTTCGGTTCGGTCTTCGCCGGTGAGCCGTACCAGTTTCCGCTGATCTGGGAGTCGGCGCTCGTCACGGTGGTGATGATCCCGGCGGGCGTGCTGCTCTACCGGGACGACACCGGCCGTACCGTCGCCGAGAAGTTGGCGCAGCGGGTGCGATTGTTCCGGGGCAGGCCCGCGCTGGGTGCGTTCGCGGTGATGTTCGTGATCGTGAATGTCGCCTATTTCTGCTACGGCGCGGGTTTCACGATTATTCGCGACACCCGAATTGCCACATCGGTGGCCTGTCCATGGCCGTTCCCGGAGGCGAAAGTGTATGACCCGCAGGGCTTCTACGAGAAGGCCGGACAGCCGGGCCCGTACGCCGCGGGGATCTGGTCGGGCTGGGAGAGCGCGCAATCCGGCCGGCCCGCCGTGACCCCGCCCGCGGATGGCGGACGCTGCGGAGCGGACAATGGCTGAGGTCAGCGGCGAACTCGGCCTGCCGAATTCGTATCGGCGGCGGGACGAGCCGTGGGAATCGGATGATCGCGGACGGCCCTGATCCAGGGCGGCACCCGGACCGATTCGGATTGCTCGCTTCAGCTATTGCCGGCCGGCCGCTAGAAGTGGCCGCGGCACAGGTCGGCGAACTCGCCTGGATCGACGGCAGCCGCGTCCACCTCGATTCGGCTGCCCCGATCCGGGAGCAGATCACGGCTGTCGCCGTGCAGGCATCGTTGCTCGCCGCCGGTAGCCTCGCGCCCGAAGTCGTTCGGCCACTGGCCCGTCGGCCCGCGCTCGCTCGGCGATACCTGGCGATCGAGGGCCATCGGGCCTTGGCTGCCAACAGGCTCGCGCTGCCATGGTCGGTGCAGTCGCTCGTCGACGTTGAACTGGCTGGGCGCGTCGGTTCGGCTGAGGCATCGTTGGCAGTCGCGCGTGGAGCCGACCCGCTGCCTGATCCGCCCCGGAGCTTCGGTGCTATCCATCCCGAATGCTTGACGGTCGCCTCGGAAAGCCCTCCGGTCGGCGCGGCGGCTCTCGGGCAACGTCCGGTCGACGACGAAACCGCTCGCCGCATGCCCGAATCCGAAACCGAGGACGATTCGGCAGCCCCATCGTTGAGCATCGACCTGGTCGGCGGTCGAGGGGCACTATCGAGGCTGTTCGAGCGCATGATCGGATTCGGCCGCACGTCGCACAGCGGCGTCACCGCTGGGGACCGGCCACGGGTTATGCGGGTCGCCGCGGCGCGTCTGCGTGGCACCGGACCGGTGATCGGTACCGCCACATTGCGCGCTGCGGTACCGGGTATGCGATATCGCGGTGTCGCGTACCCGGAATGGGATCACGGCCGTGGGCGCTACCGTCCGAATTGGTGCACAGTGATCGAAACGGATCCGCGCGATCTCGGCACACCGGTGGGCGTCGGCGGCACCGGGCTGTATCGACCGCTGGCACGGCTCGGACTGAGCCTGGAGCACCGCCGCAGACGACCACAAGGTGACGATCTGGACGTGGACGCGGCGGTCGAGGAGCGGGTCGATGCCCTGGCCGGTGCGATGCCCGACGGTGCGGTCTATATCGAAAGTGTGAGGCGCAGACACGATCTCGCGGTCCTGGTGCTGCTCGATGTCTCCGGTTCGACGGCGGAGCCGAGTACCGGCGGCGCGTCGGTGCACGAACTCCAGCGGGCCGCGGCCGCGGCGCTCACCACCGCGCTCGGCGGTCTTGGGAATCGGATCGCGCTGTACGGCTTCTATTCCCAGGGGCGATCCGCTGTCCGCCTGGTGCGGGTGAAGAGTTTCGACGATCGCCTCGACCTTTCGGCGATGCGCCGTCTCGGCGCACTCGTGCCGGGGGCGTATACCCGGCTGGGTGCGGTGATTCGGCACGGCGCAGCACTTTTGGAGACCTCGGGCGGGACGAGTCGCCGGATATTGGTCGTGCTCTCCGACGGATTCGCCTACGACCACGGTTACGAAGGTCCGTATGCGGAGGCCGACGCGCGACGTGCCTTGGCCGAGGCGCGCGCGCACGGCACCGGCTGCCTGTGCCTCAGCGTCGGCGCGGGGACCGAGCTCGCGGCACTTCGCCGGGTCTTCGGAACCGCGGCACATGCGACCGTGCCCCGGCCGGACGATCTGGTGCCGGTAATCGGTCCACTTCTGCGCGACGCACTGCGCGCGGCGGATCTCCGGCAGCGCACTCATCGGCCGCAGGTGAACTCGAGGAGGCCCTCATGACAGTGTCGGTACGTCCCTACTATGTGCCGGTCGGGACCGAGGAACAGGTCTTCGAGGCGGCCTTCCGGCAGGGCCTTTCGGTCATGCTGAAGGGGCCGACCGGTTGTGGGAAGACGAGATTCGTCGAGGCGATGGCACACGCCGTCGGGCGGCCGCTGGTCACCGTCGCCTGCCACGACGATTTGACCACCGCCGATCTGGTCGGCCGGTATCTACTGCATGGCGGCGAAACCCGTTGGGTCGATGGACCGTTGACGCGCGCTGTGCGCGCGGGCGCCATCTGCTACCTCGACGAGGTCGTCGAGGCCAGACAGGACACGACGGTCGTGCTCCATCCGCTCGCCGACCATCGCAGGCAGCTCCCCATCGATCGACTGGGGGTCACACTCGATGCCGCCGAGGGTTTCTGTCTGGTGGTGTCCTACAACCCCGGATACCAGAGTGTGCTGAAGGATCTGAAGGACTCGACGCGCCAGCGCATGGTCGCCATCGAGCTCGGCTTTCCGCCGAGCGAGCTCGAGGAGAAGATCGTCGTCGCCGAAGCGGGTGTCGATGCGCGGACGGCCGCCCGGCTCGTGCAGATCGGTCACGCCGTGCGCCGCGCCGACGGCGTCGGGCTCCGTGAGGTCGCCTCGACCCGAGTGCTGGTCACGGCGGGCCGACTCATTGCCGCGGGGCTGGACCCGCGAACTGCCGCGCTGGCGGCGATTGCCGGTCCGCTCAGCGATGATCCCGCCGTGACGGCCGGACTCGTCGAACTCGTCGACGCCTACCTCGGTAGTTGATCACCGTTCGCAGCCGCGGTTCTTTCGCTGTTCTGTGGCTGAACCGAATATTCGTTCCGTAGGCTGAAGTGTCATACGGTCATCGAAATCCAAACTGTACGAAGGGAATCGAGATGGGACGTGTTGCAGACAAGGTCGCATTCGTCACGGGTGCGGCGCGCGGGCAAGGGCGCAGTCACGCGGTGCGACTGGCCGAGGAGGGCGCCGATATCGTCGCGGTCGATCTGTGTCGCGATATCGAGACGATACGATACGCCTTGGCGCGACCGGAAGATCTGGACGAAACCGCGCGGCTGGTGCAGAAAGCCGGTGGGCGCGTCCTGCCGATCCAGGCCGACGTGCGCGACCCGGAACAGATGCGTCAGGCCGTGCAGCGCGGGATTGCCGAATTCGGCAAGCTCGACATTGTGGTCGCGCAGGCGGGTATCGCCGGAATGCGGGGCGAACCCCAGGATCAGGCGTGGTGCGACGTGATCGCCACCAATTTGATGGGCACGATCAATGCCGTGCAGGCGGCGCTGCCGCATCTGCGGGAGGGCGCATCGGTGATCGCGACCGGCTCCACCGCGGGCTTGATGGACACCAAGAAACTGGACGTCCCGGGCAGCGATCCGGGTGGTATCGCGTACCCGCTGTCCAAACGTCTGCTGTCGCAATACATGCACGAGTTCGCGGCGCAGTTCGCCCCGCGCAAGATCCGTGCCAATGTCATTCACCCCACCAACTGCAATACACCGATGCTGCACAGCGAGCCCATGTATCGAGCGTTCCGTCCGGATCTGGAAAATCCGACGCGGGCGGACGCCGAGTTGGCGTTCCCGGTGCAGCAGGTGATGCCGGTGCCTTATGTGGAGCCCGCGGACATCAGCGAGATGGTGGTATTCCTCGCATCGGACGAATCACGCTACGTGACCGGTATGCAGATGCGGGTGGATGCCGGTGGTTACCTCAGGTGGTACGACTACCACATCTGACGCCCTGCGCCTCGGGGTTACCGACGCACCGCCGGGTCGCCACGCCGACCTCGACGCGGACCCGATCCTGGGGTCGGAATTTGCGCACTGACCAGGCCTTTGTAGTGCGGTAGTGGCTTACCTGCGTACGGCCATAGACCGGCCCGGGGGCCCGGCCGACTCACAGTCTCCGATGTTCCGAAGTGCGGCATCGGGGCTGGATCGTCGGTGGGCCCTGAGAGGATGCCCGGCGAATGTTGTCGAACATGGGAGAAGTGCATGACGGACAAGACTTTACGGGTGATCGGCGAGCTCATGGGTTCGGCGCCGTCGACGGGTTCATTTGCTGCGCGTCGGACGGGCTCGGCGGAGAACCTGGTGATCGAGGTAGATGAGGTGGGGCCGATCCGGTTGCCGGTGACGCCGGCTCAGGCGCGGCGACTGTGCGAGGTCGCGCGGCCTGCGCGGTATGGTCTGCGCGAGCAGACCCTGTTGGACGCGAATGTGCGCGACACATGGGAGGTTCCGCGGGACCGGGTAGCGGTCGACGAGCGGCAGTGGCGCGAGACGTTGCTGCCGATGCTGGACATACTGCGGGCCGAGCTAGGTCTGGCGCCGGACTGCGAGTTGTCGGCGGAGCTGCATTCGATGCTGGTGTATGAGCCGGGACAATTCTTTCAACGCCATCAGGATTCGGAGAAGGCCGACGGC
This sequence comes from Nocardia sp. NPDC052112, assembly GCF_040680135.1. Taxonomy (NCBI): domain Bacteria; kingdom Bacillati; phylum Actinomycetota; class Actinomycetes; order Mycobacteriales; family Nocardiaceae; genus Nocardia; species Nocardia sp. NPDC052112. The sequence continues at coordinate 150,142 of NZ_JBFAWD010000007.1, forward strand.
ATGATCGGCACGTTGGTGGTGACTCTGCCTTCGGCGTTCACCGGCGGGGAGTTGGTGATCGAGCAGCAGGGGACGAAGGTCACCGACCAGGGTTCGCCGAAGGAGCTGTCCTTCGTCGCGTTCTATGGCGACTGCGAGCATGAGGTGCTGCCGGTCACCGACGGTTTCCGGATCACGCTGACCTACAACCTGGTGGCGAAGGGGCGTACCGGCCCGGACGCCGCCGCTTTCGCCACGCATCCGTCGGTCGCGTTGCTGGCCGAGCAGCTACGCACGCATTTCACCACACCGATGGAATTGCCGGCGGAGTCTTTCCACGACCAGCCGGAGAAACGGCCACCTCATCAACTCGTCTACCTGCTGGATCATCAATATTCCCAGCACGGATTCGGGTGGGATCAGCTCAAGGGCGGCGATGCTGCCCGTGCCGGGATGATGCTCGCGGCGGCCGACATCGCGGGATACAACACGTCGCTGGCGCTCGCGGAGGTCGAGGACTCCTACGACGAGGACTACACCTCGTACATGATGATCCATCGTCAGCGTTGGGAGCGCGTCGAGGACGGGTGGAAAAGCGTCGAAAGCTCTGACGTGGAGTTCGATGAAGACGGGGAAATGGTCGATCCCGTGCCCGATGACCCCGAGAGCTTTCCAGTGCGCTCCAGCCTTCCTTTGGCCCCGGGATCGGAAGATCTCGGCGAGCTGCGCTGGTCGAACATCACATTGACGTGGCTGATCGACCGGTCAGGAGCGGCCGGTGAGCCCGCGGTTCGCGAGGTTTGGGATGAGGAGTTGTGTACGGGCGCATCGAAGTCGACGCTGGAGCCGTTCGCGTCGGAAATCGCGGGTTACATGGGCAATGATGGAAACACCGCCATTTTCTGGTACAAGCGGGCGGCGATCATCGTCCGGCCCCGTTGATAGCACGGTTACCGACTGACCGCCGGGGTCGCCACGCCGACCTCGACACGGACCCGATCCTGATAGAAGCCGATATGGCCGCTCAATATCGCGACCTCGCGATAGGGCTGTTCGTAGGCCCAGGCGATCGGGTCCGGCCCCTGGGCCGGACGCCAGTACCGTGCAGTGCCCTTGAACGGGCAGCGCGAGGTCAGCTCGTCGGGGACGAGCAGGTCGAACCGCACATCGGAGGCGGGCAGATAGAACACGATCCCATGATCTTGTTCCGCGACAAGCAGACTCGCGGTCGACTCGCCGACTACCCGGTCGCCGAAGGTAACCCGGACCAGATTGCGGATGCGCCGGATATCGACACGGTAGTCCGGCCGGTCGAGATAGCCCGATGGCTCCAAGAGGTCTCCTGTGGGTCAGAGCAGGGTGTCGGCGGTCGTGGCACGTGGTTCCAGGCCGCGCACCATCGCATGCACGCTGTAGGAGGCGACCACAGCGCCGTCCTCGGTATACACCTGGCCTTCGCTCTGGGCATGGCCACGCCCGGCGTAGGTCACGCGGGTGGCGTAGAGCAGCCACCGCGTGACGTCCACGTCGTCGTGGAAAGTGATGGTGGCCATCGTGATTCCGGTCGAGATCGACCGATGCGCCATCGCCTCGCCGAAACCGGCGTGTGGGCGCAGCGCGGCGGCCACCGTCCAGTGGGTACTGGACTGGGTCAGCAGCGCGGCATGCAGGTAGTCGTGCTCCGGTGCGTCGCGAAATCGCGTCCAGACGAATAATTCCGGCGGGCCGACCCGATTCGGATCCGGATCGTAGGCATCGTCGACCACCCGCATATCGCGGCCGTCCACCTCCGCCCCCGGGATCGCGAGTGGGCGCAGCCGATGCGGCGGATCGACACGCGGTATCGGGGCCGCCGAGCGAATCAGGTCGGGGGCACCGGAATCGAGCAGCACGATCCCGGCGCAGCGCGGCGCATCGTGCTGGCGGATAGTGACCTGTGCGGTGGTGAAGGTGCGCCCGGATCGCAGCGCATCGACCTCGATGTCGAGCGGAGCCGTATGCGCGGCGGCCCGCGAGAAGATCATCGATGCCGAGGTAACACGTTGGCGTGGTACATGTTTGGCCGCCGCCACCACCGCATCGCCGAGCATTTGTCCGGCCTCGACCACGTCGCGGGCCGTCGGACCGTGGGCGGGGGCCCGATATCGGCCCGCACCGCACGGCTGGACATCAAGCAGGCGCTGTAGTTCCGCCTGGGTCCAGGCGGGTGCGGCGATGCCTGCCCGCGAATCGAATTCGTCACTCAGCATGGGGCTCGCATTCAGTGGCCGTTCCCGAGATAGGGGCTGTTCGGAAGATGGGGGAGGAGTTCGGTTTCGGGCTCGACGCCGAACGAGCGCAATGCCATGGCCACCATGGCATAGGTGCCGACCGTGAATACCAGATCCATCAACTGCTTCTCGTCGAACTCGTCGGCGAGAACGCGCCAGGTGTCCTCGCCGATCGTGCCGTCGGCGAGTAATTCGCCGGTCGCGCACAGTAGCGACCGCTCGCCCGGCGGCCAGTCCGGTGCGTCCGGCCGCTGTGCCAAGCGCGTGATCTCCTCGGGTGATATACCGGCGCGCGCGGCGAGGATCGCGTGCTGTGCCCATTCATAGGCACACTGCCGCAGATGCGCGACGCGCAGGATGACCAACTCGCGTTGCCTGGCCGACAAGGTGTTTTCCGCAAGCAGGTGCCGGTTGAAGCTGAGGAACGGCTTGGTCAGGGCCGGATAGCCCGCCAGTGTGCCGAGCAGATTGGTACCGCTCTGGTGGTTGTCGTTCGGTTCCTCGCCGATGACCGAATTGCGGAAGCTGGCAATGAATGCCGTCATATCCGCCGACCATTCCGCGCGGGGCACCGGTGCGATGCGAGCCATTGTTGTGGAATCCTTTCGAGTCGGTCAGGTATTGCGGCCACCGTTGACACCGATGACCTGACCGGTGATGTATCCGGCCTCGGCACTCACCAGGAATGCACAGGTGGCGGCGATATCCTCGGGCCGGCCGATGCGGCCGACCGGGGTCGCGGCCACTTGCTTGTCCAGGTCGAATACCCCGCGTCGCAGGCTCTCGCGCATCATCGGGGTTTCGATGAAGCCGGGCGGAATCGTATTGACGGTAATGCCTTTTCGGCCGTATTCGAGTGCCAGCACCTTGGTCAGGCCGACCACACCCGCCTTCGACGATACGTAGGCCGCCATACCGGGGACGCCCGAATGCATGCTCGACGACGAGATATTGACGATGCGACCCCAGCCCTCGTCGATCATGTCCGGCAGCACCGCCTGACAGCAGTCGAAGGTGCCGGTGAGATTGATGGCGAGCACCCGGTTCCAGGTCTCGGCGGTGATGTCGAGGAAAGGTCCCGCGATGGTGACTCCGGCGCTGTTCACCAGGATGGTCGGTGTGCCCAACCGGTCGCGGACCTCGGCGACACCGGCATCGATGGCGGTGCGGTCGGCCACATCGACGGACAGACCGATGGCCCGGCCACCGGCCCTCTCGATCGCGGCTGCCGCGGCCTCGGCCGCCGCGCCGTCGAGATCGAAGATCGCCACCTGGGCGCCGTCGGCCGCGAGGCGGCGGGCGGTGGCGCCGCCGATACCGGAGGCGCCCCCGGTGACGATGGCCGTGCGGGCGGGAACGCTGCTGCGAGAACTCATTTGATCGACTCCTCGCCGACGACGGTGGACCGGTGCATCCGGCGTGGCAGGGTCCGGTCGAATTCGCAGGCCCGATGGATCAGGCCGGTGTTGTCCCAGATCACCATGTCGCCGACCGACCAGGTGTGCTGGTACACCCGGTCCGGTGCGGTGGCGCGCGCCGTCAGATCGTCCAGCAGTGCTCGTCCCCGCGCGGGGTCCATCCCGACGATATGTGAGGCGGAAGCACCGAATACCAACGACTTTCGGCCCGATTCGTGGGTCCACACCAGCGGATGGGTGCGGTCGGGCCACCGTGCCCAGTCCGCCTGCTGCTCCGGGGTCGGATTCGGGTAGGTGAGGCGCTGGATCCGGGCCATCCGGTGGATCACCTGGAGGTCGGCGAAGCGCTCACGCTCCGCATCGGACAGTGCGTCGTAGGCGGCGTAGGTGCTGGCGAATGCGGTTTCACCGCCTTTGTCGGTGATCACGTGGGCGCTCATGATCGAGGCCTTGGCGGGGACCTCGTCCATGGCTCCGTCGATATGCCAGTAGTCGTTGCTGGGGTAGTACTTCGCATTCGGATTGTCCGGGTCGAAGCTGATGATCATGACGTTCGGATTCGGATAATTGGGGAATCGCGCCAGCGGCCCCAACTTCCGGGAGAACGCCACCTGGGCATCGTCACCGGGGTGCAACTCGCGAAACAGCAAGACACTGTGCCGCTCGAGCAGTTCCAGACACCGCGCGGGCAGATCGTCGTCGCCGAGTAGTCGCTCGACATCGACATCGAGGATTTCCACGCCGACCGTGGCACTCAGTTTCTTCGTGACAAGCGTGCCCATCCGTCGCTCCTACCGATCCGCATCGGACGCGTATCCGAGAATGCCCTTGGTTTCCAGATACTCGTCGAAACCGAACTCACCCCATTCGCGACCGTTGCCGCTCTTGCGATAACCGCCGAAGGGGCAGGCGAAATCGAAGGCATCGTTGATCGATACCCAACCGGCGCGAATGCGGCGGGCGACGGCGCGGGCTTGGTCGAGGTCCGTGCCCGCCACATTTGCGGCCAGCCCGTACTCCGTGTCGTTGGCGATCGTCACGGCGTCGTCGATATCGGCGTAGCCGAGGATCGATAGCACCGGACCGAAGATCTCCTCGCGGGCGATGGTCATCTCATTGGTGACATTCGCGAAGACGGTGGGTTTGACGTAGTAGCCCCGGTCCAGTCCTTCGGGGCGACCGGTGCCGCCGATAACCAGCGTGGCGCCCTCGTCGATGCCCCGCTGGATCAGCGCCTGGATCTTGTCGAATTGCGATCCGGACACCACCGGTCCGATCGTGGCGTCGCCGTTCGGATCACCCACCGTGACCTGGGCGGCCGCGGCGCGTGCGGCCGCGACGGCGTCGGCCATGCGGCGGTGCGGGACCAGCATGCGCGTTGTGGCACTGCAGGTTTGACCGGAGTTGAGCATCACCCCCGCTACGCCCTTGCCGACATGGGCGGCGAAGTCGGTGTCGTCGAGGATGATATTCGGGCTCTTGCCCCCGAGTTCCTGGGTTACCCGTTTGACCGTCGGCGCGGCATTGCGGGCGATTTCGATGCCCGCGCGCGTGGAGCCGGTGAACGAGATCAGATCGACATCGGGATGCGCCGACAGCGGCACGCCGACGCTCGGGCCGTCGCCCTGCACCAGATTGAACACACCGGCGGGAACCCCTGCGGCATCGAGGATTTCGGCGAAGATCTGCCCGGTGAACGGTGCCTGCTCCGAAGGCTTGAGCACCGTGGTGCAGCCGGTCGCCAGCGCCGGAAATACCTTCACCGCAATCTGATTCAACGGCCAGTTCCACGGTGTGATCAGGCCACAGACCCCGATCGGCTCCTTCGCGATCAGAGTCTGTCCGCGCTGCACGCTGAAGGCGAAGGTTTCCAGCACCTCGATCACCTTGGCGAGGTGACCGGCCCCGAGATCCAATTGGAAACCGTTGGCCAGCCCGACCGGCGCGCCCATCTCCTCGGTCAGCGCCGCGCCGAGGTCGTCACGCCGCTTCTGATGCGCATCCGCGATGGCGCGCAGCACATCCAGTCGTTCGGCCACACCGGTCTGCGACCAGGTCGGAAATGCCGCGCGGGCGGCCGCGACGGCACGGTCGACATCGGCCGCCGAGCCGAGTGCGACTGTGCCGCAGACTTCTTCGGTCGCGGGGTTGACGACATCGAATGTTCCCGCCTGGGCCGCGTCGACCCACTGTCCGTCGATATAGAACTTCGAATACCTACCCATTACTGCATTCCCTCCGCGTACCAGGTGCGGAACTCGTCATAACTCGGCATCTCCTCCGAATTCGCCTTCGGATCCACCGCGACATGGATGACGCCCGGTTTGCCGCTGGCATAGGCCCGTTTGATCGCCGGGGCGATATCTTCGTCGCGCTCGACGTATTCGCCGTAGCAGCCGAAGCCCTCGGCGACCTTGTCCAGGCGGGTGTCCGTGCTCCAGTGCACGCCCGTCTCGAGCGAGCCATGGCCGAAAGTGCGCTTGTAGACGCCGACTTCGAGACCCCAGGCGTAGTCGACGCCGACGACGACAACGAGGGGTAGCCGCAGGCGCGCCGCCGTTTCCAACTCGGCGATCTGGAATTGGAACGACGAATCTCCGGTGATGAGCATGACCGGTCGGTTGCCGCCGTCGGCCACCGATGCGCCGACGGCATAGGGCAGGCCGGTGCCCAGATGTCCGAAGTTCTGGTTCCAGATCACGTCGTGAGGTTTGGCCTGGGAATAGGTCCAGCCGAATATCGTGGTGGCGCCACCGTCCCGGACCATGATGCCGTCGGGCGGGAACACCCTTGTCGCCTCGACGATCAGGCGTGCGGGATGGACGGGGCTGGTGCCGGCGGGGGCGGTCTCGGCGAGTTCGGCCAGCCGGGCCGCATCCCGCTCGATCCAGCCCGCCAGCTCGGGAGCGGCTGTGCGCGGTGAATCCCGCAGTGCCGCAACCAATTGCGGGACGATTGCGCGCAGATCACCGACCAGTGGCACATCGATGGGTCGGTTCACACCGATCGCGGTGGGATCCTGCTCGACGAGGATCCACTTGCGGTCCGCCTCGCCCGCGACCCAGTGTCGGCCACGGCCGTAGTGCACCGGCTCACCGAGTTCGGTGCCGATGGCCAGGGCCAGGTCGGATTGCACCACCGCCTCGACCGCCGACGGTGAGAAGCCGTACGGGAAGGTGCGGTCCTCGAGACCGTCGATGTAGGAAGTGCCGCCGGAGGTCTGGATGACCGGTGCTGCCATGAGATCCGCGAGTGCCTTGACCGATGCACCCGCGCGGGCGGTGTGCACACCGTGGCCGACGAGCAGGACCGGCTGGCGCGCCGCACGGATCAGTTCGACGGCCGCGGCGATCTTGTCCGGTCCCGCGGTCTGCCCGACGAGACGATACATCTGCGGCGGTAGGGCCGGTGCGACGTCGAGCTCTTCGGTGACGATGTGCGACGGATATTCGATATAGACCGGGCCCGGGGTCCCGCTGAGTGCCTTGCGCAGGCCCTCCCGAATGATTTCGTCGGTCTGATCGGCGTATTCGATGCTCGCCGCATACTTGACCGATGGTTCGAACAGGCCGGACTGTTTGACGAACTGTATGCGCCCGCGACGTACCCGCTGCTCGGTGATGCGGGCGCGCTGTCCGCCGAGGAAGATGACCGGCGAGTTCTCCACCTTGGCGCACATCATGGCGCCGGCCAGATTGGCGACGCCGGGGCCGAGCGTGCCGATGCACACGGCGGCCTTACCGGTCATCCGCGATACCGCCTCGGCCATGAAACCGGCGGATTCCTCGTGGTGCGGTGCGACCACCTGCCAGCCGCGCTCTTCGGCGCGGTGGAACAGGTGCACGAAGTTGGGGTCCGGGATGCCGAACAGGGTATTGATGCCCTCGGCCTCGAACAGGTCCAGGATGCGTTCGTAAACCTTGACTCTCATGCTCACTTCCATTCCGTCGCCATCGCGAAGCTGCGGCCGATGTGTTCACCGAAGGCGGACGGCACCGGCGGCAGTACCCAGGAGTTCTCGGTGTCGCGGATCTCATCGATGCGCGCGGCGACCTCGTCGACGGTCCAGGACGGCTGATACACCCCCCGTGTTTCGGCGATATAGGCGCGCGCCACTCGTCCGGCGATCGATACCAGCAGTTCCCCACTGACCGAACAGGATTCGTGGGCCAGCCAGCCCACGGTCGGTGCCACCAGTTCGGGGCGCATATCGGGATAGGCGGAGGTGTCCAGGCCCTCGGCCATCCGGGTCAGCGCGGCCGGGATGATGACATTCGATGTGATGCCTGTCTCGGCGCCCTCCAGCGCGACCACATTGGACAGACCGATCACACCGGCCTTGGCCACCGCATAGTTGGCGACCGCCAGATTGCCGTAGATGCCGCCGATCGACGACGTCAGCACCACCCGACCGTAGCCCGCCTGGCTCATCGACGGGAATGCCGCCCGCACCACGTGAAAGGCGCCGCGCAGGTGCACATCCACGACGGCGTCGAAATCCTCGTAGCTCAGTTCGGTCAATGAGCCGTAGCGGACATTGCCCGCGTTGTGGATGAGAATGTCGATGCGGCCGTAGGCATTCAACGCGGTATCGATGATCGCCTGGCCGCCCGCGGGTGTGGCGACCGAATCGGTGGACGCGACCGCCGTACCACCGGCCGCGGTGATCGCCCGCACCGTCTCGGCCGCGACATCGCCCTCGACGAAGCCATCGCCGCGCATCGTGCCTCCGACATCGTTGACCACGACCTTCGCGCCGTGGGCTGCGAGCAGTTCGGCGTACGCGCGCCCCAAACCGCGCCCGGCACCGGTGATTACGGCGACACGATCGTCGAATCTCAATTCCGACAATGGGTTTCCTCTCCCGAGATCGATATCGATCACTCGCTCAGCGTCAAGCCCTGCAGGTCGTCCGCATCGCGCCAAGCCTGCAGCAGTTCCTCGAGCACGTAGAAGCCGCCCCAGAAGGGATCACCGAGGAACGACCGCCCGTTCGGCTCGCCCTCGCCGTTGTAATAGCCGGGCGTGCATTCCATGACGAAGGTGCTGTTGTCGAAGGCATTCGCCCGGATCGTCCGCACCCACTCCGCCTCGGCTTCCGCGGTCGGCTCCACGATGGCGGCACCACGGTTCTGGGCCTCTTTGATGATGTAGGCGATGTGATCGGCCTGCTGTTCGAACATCAGCGTGGTAGCCGCGGTCACGCCGCCCTGGATGAAGCCGGTCGCGAAGTGGTTGGGGAACCCATGTGCCATCACACCGTGCAGGGTGCGAAAACCCTTGCCCCAGTGCTCGTAGAGCGACCTGCCCGCACGGCCCGCGAACGGCTCGATATCGAGCTGGCGGTCGAGGGCGGTGGTGATCTCGAAGCCGCTCGCGAAGATGATGCAGTCCACCTCGTATTCGAAACCGCCTGCGACAATGCCCTTTTCGGTAATGTGTTCGACACCCTTGGTCGCCGAAACATCGACCAGCGTGACATTCGGGCGATTGAAGGTCGGCAGGTATTCGTCGTTGAAGACCGGTCGCTTGCACATATTGCGGTAGTACGGCTTGAGCTTCTCGGCCGTCTCCGGATCCTCGACGATCTCCTCGACGCGCCGCCGGAGCCGTTCCATCGCCCGGTAATCCTCGTCTTCCTTCCACTCCATGAACTTCTCGGGCGTCAGCTCCGTCCAGCGATTGCCGCGATTCAGCTTGGCGGCCAAGTTGCGGGCGACCTCGGTCCAACCATCGCAGATCAAGTCCGGTTCGCCGGGGGAGTAGAAGGCGAAGGCCGCGTTGTGGAAGTTGCGCTGCCGCTCGGCCCGCCAGCCGGGTTGCAGTGTGCGCACCCACTCGGGATCGGTGGGGTGGTTGTCGCGCTCGAAGATGTAGGACGGCGTCCGTTGGAATACGGTGAGATGCCGGGCGCCGCGCGCCAGGTGCGGGATCGCTTGGACGCCACTGGCGCCCGTGCCGATGACGGCGATCCGCTTATCGGCGATCCTGTCCAACCCACCGTGCAGGTCGCCGCCGGTGTAGTCGTAGTCCCAGCGTGCGGTGTGGAACGTATGTCCTTTGAAGTCGTTGATGCCGGGGATGCCGGGCAGTTTCGGCCGGTTGTACGGACCCTGGCACATGACGACGAAGCGAGCGCGGATCTGATCGCCGCGGTTGGTGCCGATACGCCAGCGCTTGATCTGCTCATCCCATGCCAGCGAGCGGATCAGGGTATGGAAGATCGCCTTCTCGTAGAGGCCGAAGTGCTTGCCGATGCGCTGGGCGTGTTCGAAGCATTCGTCGCCGTGGGAGAACTTCTCCTTCGGCATGAAGCCGGTTTCCTCGAGCAGCGGGAGGTAGCAATAGGAATCCGAATCGACCTGAATGCCCGGGTAGCGGTTCCAGTACCAGACACCGCCGAAATCGCCGCCCAATTCGATGATGCGGAAGTCGGCGACACCGGCCTGCTGTAGGCGGTGTGCGGTGATGAGACCCGCGAAACCGCCACCGATGACCACCACCTCGAGGTCATCGGTGATCGGTTCCCGCGGCACCACCGGCAGATGTGGATCGCCCTCGTAGAATTCCGCGAATTCGTTCTCGGCCTGCAGATACTGGTTCCCGCCGTCGGGGCGCAGGCGCTTGTCCCGCTCGACCAGGTATTTCGCTCTCAGGGCCGCCTTATCGACGTCCGGGGTCTGCGTGGGTGCGCAGTCTTGCATGCCAATTCCTTTGTTACTGAAGATGATTCGAATCGGGAGGCGGGAGTCAGTGCAACTCGTGTGGTTCGCCGGTGCCCATGTACCGGGCCAGGTTGTGGTGCAGGTTGACGATGGTGCGTTCCCGATACGGGTTGGGTTTGGGCCCGGAGAAACCGCGCGATTTCATGCCCTGCTGGACCGCGGCCATATTGTCGAAGTCCTGCGGCAGCACCGTCCGCCAGTCCTTATCGCCGACCGGTGTGTAGATCCACTCCGTTTCCGGTTCCTCGCCCGGCGGGAAGAGTTCGAACACCGCGGCCTCGAAAATGCACTTGTCGGGGTCGTAGCCGTAGGGCCGAAATCGGTAGCACAGCATGTTGTTCAGCGCATGGCCGATCTGGAAATTGGGGAAGATCTGCCAGGCCGTACCGCTTTTCGCGACGGTTTCGGGGTCGACGGTCGGCCAGATCACGCCGCGTTCGGCATCCTCGCGCCGACACGTATCCAGCCAATACCGCAGCACCTCGCCGGGTGGCGTGCCCTCGGGCAGTTCGTCGGCCAGCCGATTGGCGACGGCGACCATGGACTCGGTGGTGTTGGTATTGGCGTTGTCCCAGGTGAAGTTCTGCAGCTGGGCGGTGGACAGTCGGGCGTCCGCGCCGCTGCCGATCCGCAGCTTGCCCTGGTTCTCCTCCATGCCCTTCGGCGCGTCGTAGCCGATATTGCTGTGCTTGCCCTGGGCCCGTCCCCAGCCGAGGAAGTTGCCGAAGTTCATGAACTCCGGGTGGGTGTAGGGGACGTGATAGGTCTCCATGAACGCCTCGAAGGCAACCTTCCAGTTGCAGTCGAAGGTCAGCCACCGCCGCCACCGGTAGCGCATATTCTCCAGGTGGAACGGGTCGAGCAGACCGGCCGCGGGTTCCAGGTACGCCCGCAGCGGTTCGCATTCCGGATCCATATTGATCCAAATCCAGCCGCCCCAGGTATCGATGGCGACCCGCTGCAGTCCGTCGTTGCGCTCGGTCAGCCCGCAGGTCCAGTCCGCGCGTTCGGGGACGAAGGTGTTCTGGCCCTCCAGGTTGTACCGCCACCCGTGGAAACCGCAGGTGAACTGCTTGCGGCTGCCGCGGGCGTCGTGCGCGCCCGGCGGGGTGTCGATCAGTCGGCGGCCCCGGTGGGCGCAGACGTTGTAGTACGCGCGAATGGTGTCGGGCGCGGTGCGCAGAATGATGAACGAGTCGTCGAGGATGTCGTAGGTGAGAAAATCGCCGACCCGTGGGATCTCTTCCACGCGGCAGACCTGTTGCCACACCTTGGCCCACAGCCTGTCCCGTTCGGCGCGGGCGTACTGCTCGGACAGATACGCTGCCACGCCGATCGTCATCGGGGTCGACAACTGCTCGGCCGTCGCTTGTGCGTTCTCGACGGTTTCTGTCATGGCATTCTCCTGGTGAATCTGCGGGTGTCAGTGGGTGATTGCCGCGCGGAACGACTCGTCCTCGAGAAATAGGGAGGTATTGTCGGCGCCCAGGTGGGGCCATTTGAGATTCAGACCGCCGTCCACGAGCAGGGTCTGCCCGGTGATATAGCTCGACAGCTCGGACAGCAGGAATAGGATCGCCCCCGCCTGCTCGTGTGGCCGGCCGCGGCGGCCCATGGCGATGGCGCGGCGGTCGCGCTCGACATCCACGCCGACATAGGCGCCCGAGGCGGGCGTTTCGGTCACCCCGGGGGCGACGGCGTTGACTCGGATATTGGCCAGCGCCAGTTCGACGGCCATGGTCCGGGTGGCCGCCACCAGCGCGGCTTTGGCTGTGCCGTAAGCGATATGGAACGGTGCGGTATTCATACCGCTGATCGATGAGATCGACACAATCGATCCCGGGCGGCTCCGCGACTTCAGCTCCGCCGCGACCGCCTGGCTCATGAAGAACATCGTTTCGAGGTTCTGGGTGAACAGGGCACGCCAGTCCGCGCGGGTCACCCGGGTCGAGGGCATCCAGGTCGACGGTGCTGCGCCGCCGGCCACATTGACCAGCCCGTACAGTTCGCCGTCGAGCTGCCGCGCGCGCTCCAGCACCGTGGCGACGCCGCTGTCCGTGGCCGCGTCGGCCGCCACCGGCAGGACCGGAAGTCCTTCGGCGGCAAGCGGTTCGATGTGCTTGCCGAGGTTGTCCTCGGATCGGCTCACCGCGAGCACGGTGGCCCCGGCGCGAGCGACCATGCGGGTCACCGCGGTGCCGATACCGCCGCCGCCCGCGCCGGAGACGATGACGATGCGTCCGTCGAGGCCGAAGAAGTCGTTGTCCGCGTTGGTCATAGCGGGCTCATTCGGTCCGGCGCAGCGCCATCACGCTGCCCTCGGCATCGGCGGAGAGGTAGAGCGTGCCGTCCGGACCGGCGGCGATACCGGCGAAGGGCCCCTGTGGTCCGGAGAACGGCGGCAGACCGTGCAGCGGTTTGGGCGTCACTCCGGGCGGCGCGCCGACCGGCAGGTCACGGGCGATGATCCGGCGGGTACCGGTGCTCAGATCGACGCTGATCAGTGTCTTGGATCCGGTGTCGACCACGAACAGCTCGCCGTCGCGGACGAGGATGCCCTGCGGTTTGTCCAGGCCGTCGACCACCGTATCGGTCCCGGCGCCGGTAACCGAAACAATCCGTCCCGCACCGGATTCGGAGACCAGGCAGACGCCGTCCGGGCCGAAGGCGACGCCGAGCGGCTCGTGCAATCCCGTGGCCAGCACCTCGACCGTGCCGGACCGGATCGACAGCACCCGTCCCCGGCCGAGTTCGGCTGCCACGACGGCCCCACCGGGGGCCAGCGCCACACCGTAGAGTTGGTCGAATCCCTCGGCCAGCACCTCGGTCTCGGACGGACCGGTCAGGTAGCGACCGACCTCACCGTTGGCGGTGGTGACGATGAATTCGCCTGGGCCGACTGCGATTACGCCGCGCAGGAAGCCTGGGTAGCCGGGGGTGAAGAGCATCCCGACCGTTCGCGGTGCACCGCCGGGCGTCAGTGCGTAGAAGTAGGTGCCATCGGCGACGTAGAGGACTCCGTCGGGGCCGACGGTCAGATCGAGCGGCCAATTCAGACCGCCCGGCAGGGTTTCCCGGGTTTCGCCGCCACCGAGGATTTCGGTGATGGCGCCGGTGAAGTGCGAAACGAACAGCCGGCCGTCGACGAAGGTGCAGTTGTCCAGCCCGGGTGTCAGGGCGGCCAGCACCTGGCGCTCGCCATTGCGTGGGTTGATGCGCAGCACCTCCCCGCTGGCCACCTGAGTGGAGACGATGAAGCCGTCGGCATCGAATTTCACCGAGTCCGGGACGCCGAGGTCGCCGACGACGCGTTCGGGTGCGCCGCCTTCGGGATCGATGCGCCAGATGTCGTTGCTCCCCATCACCGGGTAGTACAGGAGGCCGTCCGGGCCGACCTCCATGGCATTCGGCATCGCGATGTTCTCGGCCAGAATGCGCGGTGCACTGCCGTCGAGCGGCAGTTCCATCAGGCGCCCGCCGACCCGGCATTCGTTCACGAACAGCCGTCCCTGATGCACGGTGATGCCGTTGGCGCTGGGCAGGTCGTCGCGCAGCAGCCGAGTGCGACCGTCGGCGCCGCGCGCACTGACCCGGCCGTCCATTACTTCGGTGGCGTAGAGATTGCCCGCGTCGTCGAAGGCGACGTCATCTGGGGCGATGATGTCGCCGCCCTTGGCGCTGATGGTTTCCACCTGTCCGGTGGTGACGTCCAGGGCGCTGATCGTGCTGCCGGTCACCTGGGCGACGTAGATGCGGCCGTCGGGACCGGTGCGTAATCCGTTGGCGCCGAACAGTCGGCTCGGCGGTGTGAGTCGTTCCAGGCTCCAGCCTGCGGCGAGAGTCACTGGTGCGGTGCTGGTGTAGCGCGCCCCTTGAATCAAGGCGGGGCCTCCCATGCGAAGAGAAGGTCGATGTCCACGAGGTGGTGCGGCACGCCGGGCCGGGGTCGGTGGTCGTGACGCAGGCCACTTTTCGTGGGCTCACGCTACTTCAATCCTCATAAGGATAGCAATACTTGACTGTCGAATTTCGCTAGTCTTCCTCCCTCATTTCGAGAATATTGTTCTCAACCGGCGCCGACGCGCTCAGTCGAATGCGTACCGCGGCAGGGTGGTCGGCATGTCGAGGGAGCTGAGCAGGCCGGCCCGCGCGTCCACGACGAAGGGGATGGCGTTGACCACGCGCATCGCGGTCGCCGTCATCGCCGCGTGTCCTGCCCCGTACCCCGCGGCGGCGCCCAGGTTCATCGCGCAGTGGATGTCCGGATCGCCCTCGATATCGACCCGGTAGGTGGCGTCGAATTCCGATGTCGCCCAATCCGGCGCCACGTCGCGAGACATCCGGATGATGTGCTCGATCACGATCGCTTCCCGGCCGTGCACGATGCCCGCGGCTCGGGTGCGCACGGCGCCACAGGTTCCGGCCGCGATCGTGCCGAAGGCGACTTCGATATCTCGCCGCGTGGTTTGCCGGTCGAGTGCTCCGTGCACCTGCTCCACTGTCACGCCGAGGCCCGCGGCGATCAGGTGGATCGGTGCCCGCCAAGCCATTTCGATGAATCCCGGCGTCGCGAGCATCGGTTCGAAGTCCAGTGGCCTGCCGAAACCCATGCCGTCCATCATCACGTCCGCCACCGGGTAGTGGTCGTTCAACGCGACTTCGGTCGCTGTGACGCGGCGGATCTTGTTGGACTGCGTGGCCAAGAGCAGCACCAGGTGATCCGACCCGAATCCCGGAAAGATGCCGGACGCATAGAACGACGCGTTGCCGGACTTCGCGGCGGCCTCGAGTTGGTCGCGCCATTCGGGCGAGTAGTACGCCGGTGGGTACACCAAACTGGTGGATGTCGTCGACACGACATTGATTCCGGCCGCGAGCAATCGGATGTAGTCGGGAACCGCACCGGCGTCGCGCTCGGGTCCACTCGCCGCGTAGACGACGCAGTCGGGCCGCAGCCCGATCAGGGCGTCGGCGTCGTCGGTGGCCGTTATGTCCGATGGCTCGCCGCCGATCAATACGCCGACATCGGCGCCCACCTTGTCCTCGGAATGGACCCAGACGCCGACGAGTTCGAGATCCGGCCGCCGACCGATGGCGGCGATGGCGATCGAGCCGACACCGCCGGTCGACCAGACAACCGTTCGAAGGGGAGTTGTCACGAAGACTCCTAGCCTAAAATTTGTTCAGAGTTGACCTGACAACGCGGCGTGCCGCGGTTGTATACGGATCAACCCGCGCGGTCGATGACGCCGCGCAATACGGTGTCCCGGACGTGAATCTGGGATGCGCGGGTCCCGATTTCCCGCAGGATGTTCTCCGGTATCCAGCCGACGCCGATCACGCAGCGGGCGAGCATCTCGTTCGACGGACTGTCGATTTCGATCTCGTTCGATCGAATGCCTTCGGCGAGTAGCGATTTCATCTGCCGCAGCCGCTTGGCGAAGAGCCAGCCCGGATTCGGGGTATCGGGCGGCGACTGCCGCATCCACGCCAGTTGGATGCGGAACTCGTCGCCGAAACGGTCGAGTGCATTGGTATTGATCCAGCTGAGCGCATCCAGCTTCTCGATCGCCGAGGCATCCGAACGAAGGACATTCGTCCAGCCGACGGCGATCTTCTCGCCGAAGGACTGCATGATCGAGGCGAGCAGTTCCTCCTTGGAGCCGATCAGCCAGTACACGGTTCCGGTGCCGAGTCCCGCGGCCGACGCGATATCGCGGACGGTCGTATTCTCATATCCGCGGCGACCGAATTCGGCACGCGCGATCGCGCGTACCCGGGCGGCTTTGTTATCGGGCTCGCTCTCCGCCGACCAGGTCCGCACCACTTCGTCGGCGGCGAGAAATGCGGCGGACCGGTCGAGCTCGGCATCGGTCGGCTGCCGAGTGGCCAGGCCCTCCAACAGGATTCGGCAGAACAAGGTGGCCAGCTGATCCGTCGACGCCTTGTGCCGAATGACGTCCAGACCGACCTGCAACATCGTCTGACAAATCCGATCGGCCAGTATCGCCAGATCGACATCGGCTCTCAGATAGCCGCTCCACCTCGCGGCGCGCAGAGTTTGCAGCATTGCCTCGAGCACGGCGGTCGGTCGTTGCCTGGACAATTCGATGAGTTCGGGTTTCGAGCTCGGGCCCTCGTAGAACGACATCTGCAGTGCGGCACGATGTGCCACCGCGCACTGCGCGATCGCCGCACCGAGCTCGACGATTCGGTCGAACGGCGCGCGCGCGTCCGGATGGTTCAATCGGTCCTGAGCGCGCTGCGCGACCTGGTCCAGATCCGCGTGATACCGGCGCAGCAGTTCGACGAGGATGGCTTCCTTGGACTCGAAATGGTGGTACAGGCTGCCCGGGAGGATTCCGCACGCATCGGCGATCTCCTGCAGCGAGGTGCGCAGCCCGGAGCTCGCGATCAGTGCTGCGGCGGTCTGCAGGATCTCGGTGCGCCGGGTGCCGTCGTCGTAGGCGTGGCCGATATCGGCGGCGATGGCGCGCGGCCGCACGTCGCGCTGCGCCGACTTGCCCTGCCCACGAGCCACAACACCTCCCCGACGCCTCGCCGCCGTTATGGGCCCCTGACAACCTGGGCTACCCAATGTTTGTTCAACGGTAGCAGAGGGTCTCAAGCCGACGGCGTGGGCAGTTGCCGGGCCAGATCGAGGACGGTGACGGTATCGGTGCCGGTCTTCTTGAGGCGTTCGGATGAACGGAATCCCAGGTCGACGTCCGCCGCCTGCGCCCGGAGCGCGCCGACCGTGGCATCCTGCCGGGGCAGATGTTCGAACATGTCGAAGGAGTACAGCCGCAGCGCATTCGCGTGGGTGATCTTGTCGATCTCGTCGTCGGGCACACCGTCGAGGTAGGCGGCCAGGGTCTCCGGAGCCAGCGGCCACGTCGAGTCCGAATGCGGGTAGTCGCATTCCCAGGCGACCATGTCGAGGTTGAGTTCGTGCCGATTCTCGACGCCGAAGCCGTCGTCGATGAAGCACAGCGCGATGCGCTCGAGGAAGACCTCGCTGGGCAGCCGGTCGCCGAAGTTCTGGTGCGTCCACGCCCGGTGCATCTTGTACACCCGGTCGACCCGTTCGAGGAAGTACGGCACCCAGCCGATCCCGCCCTCGGACAGTGCGAAGGTCAGATCCGGGAACTTCCGCAGCATCGGTGACCAGATGAGGTCGGCGGCAGCCTGCACGATGCTCATCGGCTGCAAGGTCATCATCACGTCGACCGGGGCGTCGACCGAGGTGATGACCACACTCGACGACGAGCCGATGTGCAGATTGACCACGGTGTTCGTATCGCTGCAGGCCTGCCAGAACGGATCCCAGTGCGGGTCGTGCAGTGACGGATAATTCAGCTTGGTCGGGTTCTCCGAGAAAGTGACGGCGTGGCAGCCCTTCTTCGCCACCCGGCGGACCTCCTCGGCCATGAGTTCCGGATCCCAGATCGGGGGCAGCGCCTGCGGGATCATGCGTCCCGGGTAGGCGCCGCACCACTCGTCGATATGCCAGTCGTTGTAGGCCCGCAGTACGGCAAGGCCCAGATCCTTATCCTTGGCGCGGGCGAAGTACTGCCCGCAGAACTGCGGATAGGACGGGAAATTCAGCGCCGCGGCAACGCCATTGGCGTTCATATCGCGAATGCGCTCGTGGATGTTGTAGCAGCCGTCGCGGATCTCGCTCAGTTTGGTCGGTTCGGCGCCGTACTCGTCGGGAGGTCGGCCCGCGACCGCGTTCAGACCGACATTGGTGGCTTCCTGCCCCTCGAATACCCAGGCATCGGTGCCGTCGGCTCGCTGAATGAGCTCGGGCACGTCGTCCTTGTATTTGGCCGGGATGTGGTTGTCGAACATGTCCGGCGGTTCGACGAGATGGTCGTCGACCGAGACGAGTACGAAGTCGTTCATGTCCATACCGTGCTCCTTGTCTGCCGCTCGTCTCGGACTGTAGCTCTGAACAGATATTTGGTCAACGACTTACGTGGTCTATCGCTGCGGGTTACGATCCGAACAAAAGTTAGGTTGTACTCGCGCATGATCGTGTATACGAACGACACGGAGGTTCCATGTCAACCGAATCGCGCAGCGTTGTCATCACGGGCGCTTCGAGAGGTCTCGGATTGGCCGCCGCGGCATACCTCTACCGGCGGGGTTGGCGGGTTGTTGCGGCCATGCGCTCGGTCGATACCGGGCTAGACCGGCTACGTGCGAAAACCGGTGCGCGACACGATGATCCCCGTCTGATCGGCATTCCGCTGGATCTGACCGAACCGTCCTCTGTCGAGGCGGCGGCGGCCGCGATCGTCGGTGCGGTCGGTGCTCCGCACGCGGTGGTGCACAACGCCGGTATCTCCGCGGCCGGAATGGTCGAGGAGACACCGGCGAGCGTATGGGAGCGCATGTTCGCGACCAACCTGTTCGGCCCGGTGGCACTCACCAAGGCGCTGCTGCCCGCGATGCGGGCGGCTGGCCGGGGGCGCATCGTATTGGTATCCAGCCAGGCCGGTGTGCGCGGAATGCCCGCGACGGCAGCGTATTCCGCGGTGAAGGGCGCGCTCGAGCGGTGGGGTGAATCGATGGCCATCGAGGTCGCGCCGTTCGGCGTCGGTGTCACGGTTCTGGTCTCGGGCACCTATGACACCGACATCATCACCGATGCGGGCACCACCGATTGCCGCGATCTCGACGGGCCGTACGCCCGCCAGCACCGCACCATGGACCGGCGCGGGCGGGCAGCGATGAAGTACGCGGCCCGCTCACCGGAACGGTTCGCCGCCGGACTCGCCGGAGCGCTCGAGGGCACCGCACCGTTCGTCCGCCGCGCGGTGGGCCCCGATGCGCGAATGCTGTTGATCGCCAGTCGCATTCTGCCCGCCGCGGTATTGCACCACCTGACCCGCCTGATGCTCGGCATCCCACGATCGGGTGCCGCGAGCCGCGCCCCGCGGCCGAGTTCGGACCTCCCTTCGCGCGAGAGCGAGACAAATGCCTGACACTGCGGTTACCCAAGCTGGCTGCCATCCCCGGGGACCGGTTCGGTTCGAACCGAGGATGTTGATCGACGGGGAACTCGTCGACGGCCGGGCGGGCACATTCGACAACATCAATCCGGCTACCGAGGAGGTGCTCGGCGCGGTCGCCGACGCGTCGGAACTCGATATGCGGGCGGCCATCGATGCCGCCCGCCGCGCCTTCGACGAAACCGATTGGTCCACCAGTCATTCCTTCCGACAGCGCTGTCTGCTGCAGTTGCAAGAAGCCTTGGAGTCCGAGCGGGAGGAACTGCGCGAGGAACTCATTCTCGAGGTCGGCTGCCCACGGGCGATCACGACGGGTCCGCAACTGGACGCACCGCTGTCGGATGCGCTCAGGTTTCCGGCCGAGCTGATCGACAGTTATCCCTGGCAGACCTCCCTCGGTGCTGCCCTGGTGTCGGTCACGGGTATACACACGACCAGGCAGGTCTGGCGTGAGCCGGTCGGCGTCGTCGGCGCGATCGTGCCGTGGAACTTTCCGTTCGAGGTCACCATCCACAAGGTCGGCCAAGCACTGGCGACCGGCAATACGATCGTGCTGAAACCGGCGCCGGACACCCCGTTCAACGCCACGCGGCTCGGACGGCTGATCGCCGAAAAGACCGATATCCCACCGGGTGTGGTGAATATCGTCACCGCATCCGACCATCTTGTGGGCGAGGAACTCACGCTGTCCGAGAAGGTCGACATGATCTCCTTCACCGGTTCCACCGCCGTTGGTAAGCGGATCATGGCGAAGGGGGCGGCGACGATGAAGCGTCTGTTCCTGGAACTCGGCGGCAAGTCGGCGACCATCGTGCTGGCGGATGCCGATCTCGCCTTGGGCTGCATGATGGGTATCGCGCCGTGTATGCACGCTGGTCAGGGTTGCGCCAACCCCACCCGACTGTTGCTGCCGCGGTCGCGGTACGACGAGGGTGTCGCGATCCTGCGGGCGATGTACGAGGGCATCGCACCGGGTGACCCGCAGGATCCGGCCACACTGTGTGGTCCGGTTATCTCCGACAGGCAACGCAACCGCATTCGCGGCTATATCCGGACCGGTATCGACGAGGGCGCGACGCTGCTCGTCGGCAGTGCCGAGCAACCGGCAGGTTTCGACCGGGGATTTTACGTCGAGCCAACGCTTTTCGTCGATGTGGACAACTCGATGACCATCGCCAGGGAAGAAATCTTCGGTCCGGTGCTGGTCGTCATCCCCTACGAGGACGAGGACGATGCGGTTCGCATCGCCAACGACAGCCCGTACGGCCTCGCGGGCAATGTGATGTCGGGATCCGTTGCGCACGCACTGGCCGTGGCCGCACGGTTGCGTGCGGGCTTCATCGGCATCAACGGCACCGCGGGTTACGGCGCCGACACTCCGTTCGGCGGATACAAGGCCAGCGGTGTGGGCCGTCAGAACGGCGTCGCCGGATTCGACCAGTACACCGAGATCAAATCCATTGCGTATCCCGCGCGGTGATCGGCTGCGAACGAGTCGGGGGAATGCTAGATCCGTGGCCCCCGACTGGACTGGATCGCCTGACGCGCCATGGCGGAGGTGGCGTTGACGATACCGTTGTCGAATCGTTCCAGCACCAGTTTCTGGGTCGCGGTGAGGTGGGCTCGATAGAGCCGCTCCGCCGCCTCGGCCCGCCCGGCCGCGATTTCCTTCAGGAGGCGGCGGTGGGTGCGAACCGATTCCTCGGATTCGGCCTCGGAGGGGTATTCACCGCGTTTGGTGAGTACCTCGGCCCAGGCCTCCTCCTGCGACGACCACAGCGCGACAAGGCTGCTGACCACATAGCGGATCGTCGCGTTCGGGGTGAACGAAACGATGAGATCGTGGAAGTCGCGTGCGGCGTGGGTGAAGGGCAGCCCCTCGCCGATCAAGGCCGCGGAGGCCGCGATATTGGCTTCGAGTGCGGGCACGACCACTTCGGCGCGGTCTTCGCGGCGGGCGCATTCGGCGGCGCACATCGGCTCCAGTGTCCGCAGGCCCGCGGCGAGATCGCCCAGCGTGACCCTGGCGCCCTGGAGCGCGAGACCCAGGTGATATGCCGCCGACGATTCGTCCGGGCGATGCACCTCGGCGCCGCCGACATTGCCACGACGAACCGTGACCAGGCCCTCGGTTTCCAGGATGCGCAATGCCTCCCGGATCGACGGGTAGCTGACACCGAAATCCTGCACCAGCTGATCCTGGGTGGGGAGTCGGTAGTCGTCATCGCCGGAAAGGATGCGCGCGCGCAGCTCCGCGGCGACGCTCTCCGCGATGCGGCGTTGCGGTATCCGGCCGCGCCTGGCGTTGGTCACGCGGACCGCCTCTCGTCCATCCTCACGCCAGCCGCCTTTCGTCCATGCGGGGAGTTTACTCATAGCACCGTGACCATTCAAATATTGCTATCCTTATGAGGATTGACGTAATGTCCGCCGTATGGACTTCACGATGGGTGAGGCCGCCGCCGAACTACGCAGTGAACTGCGCCGGCTGGTTGCCGCCGAGGTCTCCGCGGATTTTCTCGGCGCTTTCACCGACGATCCCGCCGATCTCGCTGTCGCCCAGCGGTTTTCCCGCCTCCTCGCCGACCGCGGCCTCCTCTGTCTGGCCTGGCCGGAGGAATTCGGCGGTCGCGGCGCCTCGGTATGGGAACAGACCGTGGTCCGGGAAGAGATGTGGGCCCATCACGAGCCGCGGGGTGCGCAATATATGGGCGTCAACTGGGTGGGGCCGACCATCATGCGCCATGGCACCCCGGAACAGCAGCGCAAACATCTGCCGCCGATCGCGCGCGGCGAGGTGATCTGGTGTCAGGGTTTCAGCGAGCCCGATGCCGGTTCCGATCTGGCGTCGCTGCGCACCGCGGCCCGCCGCGATGGAGACGGTTGGCGGATCTCCGGTCAGAAGATCTGGACCTCCTACGCCACCATGGCGCAGTGGTGCTTCCTACTCGCGCGGACCTCGAAGGGGGAACGCAAACAGCAGGGGCTGACCGTTTTCCTGCTGCCGATGTCGGACCCGGGTATCGAGGTGCGACCGATCCGATCGATGCTCGGGCCCCATCACCTCAACGAGGTCTTCTTCGACGGTGTCCGGGCCACCGAGGCCGATGTACTCGGCCGGGTCGGCGACGGCTGGCCGGTGGTGCAGGAGGTGCTGGCCTTCGAGCGGGTCGGCATCGCTCGATATGCCCGCTGTGAACGATTGCTACAGGCCGCGCCTACGGTATTGGGCGAGCGCTGGGCGGAGCTGCCCAGCGAGCTGCGCGGCAGTTGGGCGCGCGTGCTCACGCACTGCAGGCGCGCTCGCCTACTTGCCTACCAGGTGCTTTCGCTGCAAAGCGCCGGGCAGGTCGCGCCCGGCGACGCCGCGGCCTATCGGATCGCGGTGACGCGGCTCGATCAGGACAGTGCCGCGGTGTTGTCCGAGATCGCCGCTTTCGCTGCCGCGGACGACCGAGCGCAACAGCGGTTCCGTCGTGCGGTGGACGATCACTGGCGATACGCGAACGCCGCGACGGTCGCCTCGGGCAGTATCGAGATGCAACGCATTCTGCTGGCACGGTCGATGCTGCGGACCTCCGGCCGGGCGGGGGAGGCGGCATGAGTATCGAACTGTGTTCGGAGGCGCAGGAATTCGGTGGGCAGGTACTGCGCGCGTTGCAGGTGGTCAGGGACGACGGGGCGGTGCCGGGGCGTCCGGCTGTGTGGGGGAGGCGGCGTGAATATCGAACTGTGTTCGGAGGCGCTGGTATTCGGTGGGCAGGTACTGCGCGCGTTGCAGGTGGTCAGGGACGACGGGGCGGTGCCGGGGCGCCCGGCTGTGTGGGGGAGGCGGCGTGAATATCGAACTATGCGCGGAGGCGCAGGAATTCGGGAGACAGGTGTCGCGGGCGCTGCAGGCCGCCGGAGGAGACGAGCTGGTGCGCCGGGCCGAGGGAGAGCCCGGGCTGCGGCGGACGCTGATCGCGTCGGTGCTCGGTGAACTCGGCGCCTGGGAACTCGAGCCGCTGCGCGATACCGCGGAGTTGGAAGCCGCTGCCGCATTGTGCCGCAGTGCGGGCTATTGGGCGCTGCCGTATCCGGTGGCGGAGCGGTTGGCACGGCCGGTCGGTGTGGACGTCGACGGGCTGGTCGTGGTATCCGGTCGCGAACCGGCCGCACCGGTGGCGAATCTCGACTTGCGTTGGGGAGCAGTGACATTGGATGGTGCACGCGGACCTGTGTCGGTGCGGCAACCGGATTCGTCGCCGCGTGAGTCGATGTTCGTTGCGCGGCTGGAAGTGCACCCACTCGACAGCAAGGGCCCTTCAGGCTGGGACGACTCCGGCCAGGACAGCGCGAAGGAGCTCGCTTTGGGGCTGGTGCTCCCGTGCTGGACGTTGCTCGGAATGCTGGATCGCGCAATGGATCTCGCGCGCACACATGTGCTGGCACGCGAACAGTTCGGTCGTCCGCTCGCGCAGTTCCAGGCGGTGCAGTTCCAGTTGACCGATGCGGAGGTCGAGCGCAGGGGGGTGGAGATGCTGGCTCGGTACGCGTTGTGGAGCATCGATACCGGTAGCACCGCCGCCGTCGACGATGCGCTCGCGCTGCGGCTGGCCGCATTGGCGGCCGCCGATATCGTCTTCCGTGTCGCCCACCAGTTGCACGGCGCACTCGGCTTCTGCGATGAGTCGGCACTGTCGTGGTTGTCGCGATACAGCGGGCCGATCCGCCGCCTGCCGCTGGGCCGCTCGGCCACCGAGGATCTGCTGAGCCGCAGCATCGATCGCGTCGGCCTGGCCGGACTGTATTCCGACCCGACGGGCGTGTGAGCGACGTGCGATACGACCTACCGGCCGCGCTGACGGTCGAATGCGATGGGCCGATCCGGACGGTTGTGCTGAACCGGCCTGCGGAGCTGAATGCGGTCGACGCCGCGCTGCACTGGGCGCTGGCCAATGTTTGGCGACAGCTGGCGGCGGATCGGGAGGCGCGGGTGGTGATCTTGACCGGTGCCGGGCGGGCATTCAGTGCCGGTGGCGATTTGGATTGGATCACTTCATTTCTCGACGATTCGGCCGCGCGTGACGAAAGCATTCGGGAGGGCGCGCAGATCGTCGAGGAGTTGCTGCGCTTTCCGCTGCCGGTGATCGCCGCCGTCAACGGCGCGGCGGTCGGGCTGGGCGCGAGCGTGGCCGCGCTGTGTGATGTGGTGCTGATATCGGAGCAGGCGTATCTGGCCGATCCGCACGTCGCGGTCGGGCTGGTCGCCGGTGACGGCGGCGCCGCATTCTGGCCGCTGCTCACCCCGATCCTGCGTTCCAGGGAATACCTGTTCACCGGCGATCGCATCGACGCGGCAACCGCGGTCCAACTGGGTCTTGCCACCCGTATCGTGCCGCCCGAGCAGCTGCTCGGCGAAGCCCGCCTGCTCGCCGAACGGTTGGCCGCCCAGCCGGTGGAGGCCCTGCGTAATACCAAACGCGTTGTGAATATGTACCTTTCGCAGGCGCTCGGCGGTCCGCTGCAGGCTGGATTCGCCGCCGAGGTGGTGACCATGCGGTCCACGGAACATCGTGACCGATTATCGGCGCTACGACAGCGAGCGACGCGGCGATGACCAGGGCGGTTGGGCGCAAACCGGCCAGCACGCCGGGAAGATCGTGCGTGCGGGGCCAGGTCGGTGCCGATGCGTCGACATGGGTCGCCCGATGACGGCGGCACGTCGCGATCCGGCCGATTTCCGGGCCGAGGTGCGAGACTGGTGCCGAGAGCACGTCCCCGCTGATTGGCGACAGGCGCAAACCGGTTGTGCAGCAGCGGAATTCGTGGCATTCCAACAGTGGTGGTTCCAGCAGTTGCGTGGTGCGGGGTTCGCGGTGCCGCACTGGCCGCAGGCGTGGGGCGGCGGGATGCCGGTCGCCGAGCAGATAGTGCTCTACCAGGAGTTGGCCGCGCACGACGCGCCGCGGCTGGTATTGGCCTTCGTCGCTGTCCACCATGCGGCGGCGACGCTGCTCGCGGCGGGCAGTGACGCGCAGCGCCGCAGACACCTACCCGCCATTCTCGACGGCGAAATCTGGGTGCAGGGTTTCTCCGAGCCCGCGGCCGGATCCGATCTGGCCGCGCTCGCCACCACTGCGAAGCGCGATGGCGACGGCTATCTCGTCACCGGGCAGAAGGTATGGGCGAGCGGCGCGCAGTACGCCGACTGGTGCCTGCTGCTGGCCCGAACCGATACGAAAGCACCCAAACGCCAGGGTATTTCGTACCTTCTCTTGGATATGCGCACCCCGGGTATCGATGTACGGCCCATCCGGCAGGCCACGGGCGAATCACACTTCTGCGAGATTTTTCTCGACGAGGTGCGCATTCCCGCCACCCAACTGGTCGGTGCCGAGCACGCGGGCTGGCAGGTGGCGCAGCAGACCCTCGGCGCCGAGCGCGGATTGACCATGCTGGAGTTGGCCGAACGGCTGGGCAATGCCGGATTCCGGTGGTTGCTGCAGGCGTGTGCCGAACCGGACGCGACGGGGCGGTGTCCGATCGATGATCCCGTGGTCGCCGATCGGCTGGCCGGGTTCGAAACCGAGATCACCGGTCTGCGCGCACTGTGCCGCGATCTGGTGCAACGCCACGACGCCGGGACCGTCGGTCCTGCCGACGCCTCGATCGTGAAGTTGTTCTACAGCGAATTGCTGCAACGGATAATGGATTTCGGCACGGAGATCGGGGGCGTTGCGGCCCACACCGTGCTGCGCAAACCGATATCGGGCGGCTGGGAGTCCGGTGCGTGGGTGCTCGATTTCATCGGCTCGTGGGAGTGGACGATTCCGGGTGGGACCAGCGAGATCCAGCGCACCATCATCGGTGAACGCGGGCTCGGACTGCCCCGCGAGCCGGTGGTGATGTGACAGTGGGTACCGAACCGGATTTCACCGAAATCCATGATGAACTGCGGGCGGTGACCCGCGCACTGCTCGCTGCGGTCGGGCCGGGGGAGCGCATCGAGACTCGCGTGCTGGCTGCCCAAGGCTGGCTGGGGTTGGAGGTGCCGGAGGAGTTCGACGGTGCCGGAGCCACTTTCGGCGAGGTCGCGATCGTGCTGGAGGAGTTGGGTCGCGCGGCGGCCGACAGTGGCTACCTGGGGGGTGCGCTGGCTGTAGGTGTCTGCGGGTTGTTCGCGTCCGCGCCCGACAGGGGCGAGTTGTTCTCCGCATTGGCGGCTGGTACGGCTGAGGCCACGGTGGCGTTTTCCGCCTTCGCAGACGACTGCGACGCCACGCCGCCGTTCCGGATCGAGAGTGCCGCGGCTCAGCTGAGGGTTTGCGGCCGTGCGGAATTCGTTCCCGACGCGGTCGGTGCCGATCGACTGCTGCTGCTCGCCGCGGATCCCGATGGTGTCCCGGTCCTCGTTGCCGTCGCGGCGGACACGGCCGGTCTGGTCTGCTCGGGCCAGCCGGTGCTCGACGAGACACGGAGCTTCGGCGTCGTGACCGCCGATGGAATCGCCGTGCCGGAGGATGCGGTGTGGCGCTTCGACGGCGACCCGTCCGCCGCGATCCAGCGGCTGCGCGATCGGGCTGCCGTGGCGATCGCCTGCGATAGCCTCGGCCTCGGCGAGGCCATGTTGGCGGCCACGGTTGCTTACGCGGGCACGCGCACCCAGTTCGGCCGACCGATAGGTTCGTTCCAAGCCGTGAAGCACGCCTGCGCGGACATGCTCGTACAACTCACCGTCGCCCGGCAGTTGGTCGGGGCCGCAGTGCGACAGCTGGCAGCCGCCGACCGATCCCGGCCCGACACTGCCGCAGTGCGGCACAGCGATTCTGCTGAGCTCGACGTGGCGATCGCCGCCGCGATGGCCAAGTCCTACACCTGCGCCGCCGCGGTCGAAATCGCGGGCAAGGCAATGCAATTGCACGGCGGCTTCGGCTACACCTGGGACAGCGGAATCCACCGCTACTTGAAACGAGCCACCCTGAACCGCTCCCTATTCGGCTCTCCAACCACCCACCGTCACCACCTGGCCACTCGCTACCGCTGATCCGCGGGGGACTGCCTCGGCATCAGCCACGGACTCGCGAGGCGGATCGAGTGGCGGGACCAGCGGTGACGCTAGCCTTACGGCATGCGTGAGCCAGTCGACTGGTCATGGCTACGTCAACCGATCCCGGTTGTCGATGTGGACATGTACCTGGGCATGCCCGAAGATATCGCGCGGACCGTCGAGATCCGTGACGGCCTGATCGTGCATTGCGAATCCCCGTCGCCGAACCACGTGGCGATCAGCGACAACATCAAGGGTGCGCTGCGCGAGGCGGTGTCCAAGCATCCCAGCGAGGCACCTTGTCTGCGGGCCAGCGGCGAACTCGACATGCTGGTTTCCGAGGTGCCCTTCCACTACAAGCGGCCCGATGCGATCGTGTACCGCCGCATCGATGAGCCGCGCGGCAAATGGAAGACCAAGCCGATGGCATCGGACACGCTATTGGTCGTCGAGGTCGTATCTCCCAACACGGTGACCGCCGATCTGGTGGAGAAGCGGGCGGAGTATGCGCGGCTGGGCATCGCGCACTACTGGATCGTGCGCATGGTGCAGGACGACGGCCCGGTGACATCGATCGAGATGCTGCGGCTCACCACCGACGGCACCTATGTCCGGGAGAACATGTCACTGCGAGCCCGTGGCGATGCGGTCGCGGTCGACGTTGCCGACCCGCTCGACGTGACCATCAGCTGGAATCAGCTCGATCTCGGTCTGGACTGACGCGTCCGGTCCAGAGCGGCGGCTTGGAAACAGTCCATGTCGCAAGATCCGTTCGGGAGCCGTGCAGGTCCCGGCTCCGCCGTCAGCGCTTCATTTGCCCTGCCATCGCCATCAGCGCATCGCGCCGGGGCATCGAGAGCAGCGTCTCGAACGTCGCGCGGTAGTAGTCGCTGCTGACGAAGACGGGACCGTCAGGGAGATTCTCGATGGTGAGTCGCGCCACTTCCTCGGCCGACATCACCTCGGGCAGCGCCGACGTGTCGATGCCCTGGTTGGCCGCGGCTTCGGATTCTGTTGCGCCGGGGCAGAGCGTCAGGACATCGATCCCTTCGGGCTCGAGCTCTGCCCACAGCCCTTCGCCCAACGCTTTCACCAGCGCCTTGCTGGCCGAATACGCGGCCGAATACGGGCAGCCCATGAAGGCTTCGACCGAACTGGTGAAGATCAGGCCGCCGTGGCCGCGGCGCCGCAGGCGCGGGATGAAACCGTGGGCCAACTGCATCGGCACATGACAATTCACCATCAACATGTCCGCCATCGCTTGCGGATCATTGTCGACGTGGGCACCTTTCATGCCGAAGCCCGCATTGCTGACAACCAGCCCGACATCGAGCGCGCCGGTGGCGTCGAGCATCTGCTGTGTGGCGGTCGGTGCCGACAGGTCTATCTGTAAGGCCCGCACCTGAACACCATGTTCTTGCGACAGCTTGGCGGCGGACTCCTCCAGCCGGTCGAGTCGACGCGCGACCAGCACGAGGTCAAGCCCCATCGCCGCCAGCACCTCGGCGAACGCCTTACCGATGCCCGATGACGCCCCCGTAACCAGCGCGACCGGTCCATACCTGTCTTCGAAGTCGCCGATACTCAATCCAGCCTCAATTCCATGTTCCCACTGACGATCTCGCTTCGTTATATCGGATGATCGTGCCGACCGGCCGTCTGCCTTCCATCGGGCGGAAGGCGTCGGGTCGCGCCGCGAATCTGCCGCGCTATCGGTGTCGAGCCAGTTGTCGAGTTCGGCTTGGTCGTTGCCTGCGCGAGCTCGAGGCTGCCCGGTGGCGCGGTGCCGGGAGCGGCTCATCGTCCCTGCCAACGCGGGGAACGTTTTTCGGCGAAGGCGCGCGGCCCCTCCTGCGCGTCTTCGCTGTAGTAGCAGTATTCGGCGGCATGCCGTGCCGATCGCAGAGCGGCCGAACGGCCCATTTCGGTCGAGAGCATCACCGTTTCTCGGGCCGCACGCACCGATAGCGGAGCGCCCGCCAGGACTTCGCGAGCCAATTCGATTGCGGTCGTGAGCAATTCGGCTGGTTCGGCGACGCGATTGACCAGCCCGATGTCGTAGGCGCGCCGGGCGGTGATGGGCTTGCCGGTGAGCAGGATTTCCATCATGACCCGCTGCGGGATCATATGAATCAGCGGTGCCGCCCACGGCGCGCTCCGGCCCACCTTCACCTCGGTGATCGCGAAGCGCGCGGTGGTGCTCGCGACGCACAGATCGCAGGCCTGGGCGATCATCCAGCCGCCCGCGTAGGCAATGCCGTTGACCGCTGCGATGGTGGGCTTGGACAGCTCGATCGTGTCGTACGGGAGCGCGAACATATCGCGCGGTGGCACCCGCATACCGGTTTCCACCATCTCTTTGAGATCGCCGCCCGCGCAGAAGGCCTGGTCACCGGCGCCGGTGAGAATCGCGATGCGCAGGGCGGGATCTCGCTCGAACCGGTCCCAGGCCGCGGCCAGTCCCGCCCGCACTTCGGCGGCCAGACAGTTGCGAATCTCCGGTCGGTTCAGCGTGATCACGGCGATGCCATCGTCGCGGGCGTCGAAAAGCACTGCGTCGCTCATCAAAATCCTCTCCGCGCAATGGTGTGGGCGGCCCGCGCCAGGTCATCCCGAAAATCGGGATGGGCGATCGCGATCAGTCGGCGAGCGCGCTCGGCGAGGGTCCGGCCACGCAACTCGGCCGCGCCGAATTCGGTGACGATCACGTCTACATCACTGCGGGCGGTGGTGACCGGACCAGAGAGGCCAACGGTGATCCGGCTGATGGTGCCGTCCTTGGCGGTGGCGGGCAGCACGATAATGGAATGCCCACCCGGCGAGCGCGTCCCGGCGCGCACGAAATCCACCTGACCGCCGGTACCGCCGAGGTAGGCCGAACCGCTCTGCTCCGCATTCACCTGACCGGTGAGATCGACCTCCAGTGCCGAATTGATCGTCACCAATTCGTCCAGTCGGGCAAGCACTTCCGGATTGTGGGTGTACGACGTGGGGCACATGCGGATACCGAGGTTGCGGTGGGCGAATTCGTACAGCCGCTCGGTGCCGATCAGGGCACCGGTGATCGATACGCCCCGGTCGATGCGCTTGCGCGCATTGGTGACGACTCCGGCCTCGACCAGATCGACCAGCCCGTCACCGATCATGCCGGAATGTACGCCGAGATCCCGGCGGTCGTGCAGCAGGCGCAGGATGGCATCCGGCACCGCGCCGACTCCGGTCTGCACGACCGATCCGTCCTCGATGAATGCGGCGGCGTGTGCGGCGATCGCGGTATCGGTCGCACCGATCCGGGCGGGCGGCACCCGCACGGGCGGCCGCGAAACCTCGACGGCATAGTCGATTTCGGACGCGGGAAGCAGCTCGCCGTGAGTCCATGGCACCTGCTCGTTGACCTCCGCGACCACCACGCGGGCCCGTGCCACGGCCGCCCGCACATAGTCGCTGATCAGGCCGAAGCTGTGGTTGCCGCGCGCGTCCGCGGGACCCACCTGAACGAAGGCCACATCACAGCCGATGATCCCGTCCGCGATGAGCGTGGCGACCTGGCTGACATGGCAGGGAATCACACTGAGCCGGTGGGCGGCGGCCAGTGCGCGCAGCGCACCGATCGCCCCCATACTCGACAGCGAAAAGCTTTGTGCCGCGGCCTCGGTGAACAGGCCGGAGAAGCTGGTCGCGATGAATGCCGACAGCCCGCCGATATCGCCGCCGCCCGCGATCAGCGCCTCGATCAGGGTGGTCGGCTCGCCGCAGGCCTGACCGATGACGATGCGATCGCCGGGGCGCAGGAATTCGCGCACATCCAGGTCGGACTCGGCGATGACCTTCATGCGCCCACCGCGCCGATCTCGCCGATGATCTCGGCGGTGTGCTCCCCGAGTCGGGGCGCCGGACCCGCGATACGACCGGGTGTCCGGGAGAACCAGGTCGGCGGACCGGGGAAACACACGGTGCCGTAGGCGGATTCGACCGTCTCGAAGAAGTCGGTCGCCCGCAGGTGCGGGTTGTCGAACAGTTCGTCGAGGGTGCGGACCGGCGCGGCGGGAATATCCAGGGACCGCAGCAATTCCAGCCACTCCCGCGTCGAACGTTCCCGGAAGGTCTCGCCCAGGAGCGCATAGACGGTATCGATGCGTCGGGCCCGCTGCTCGAGGGTGGCGAATTCCGTACTCGCCCAATGCGGTTGCACGGCTTCGACGAAGGCCGACCACTGCTTGTCGTTGTACACCAATGCGGAGAGATAACCGTCTTTGGTCCGATACGGCTTCCGATTCGGCGTCACCGCACGGGGATATACCGCGGTGCCCAACGGCGGATCGAACAACGCGCCGTTGGCGTGCTCGACCAAGAGGAACGCCGCCATGGTCTCGAACATGGCGACC
Organism: Nocardia sp. NPDC052112; assembly: GCF_040680135.1. Taxonomy (NCBI): domain Bacteria; kingdom Bacillati; phylum Actinomycetota; class Actinomycetes; order Mycobacteriales; family Nocardiaceae; genus Nocardia; species Nocardia sp. NPDC052112. Next base: position 181,971 of record NZ_JBFAWD010000007.1, read on the forward strand.
TCCACCTCCTGGCCCGCACCGGTGCGCTCGCGGTGGAACAGCGCCATGACCGTGGCGTACAACGCCGTCAGACCGGCCACCTTGTCGGCCATGATGGTCCCGACATAGCCTGGCGCACCGGTCAATTGCTCCTGCACGAACGGCAGGCCGCATTCGGCCTGGATGGTGTCGTCGTAGGCGGTGAGATTCGCATCCGGTCCGCGGCGGCCGTACCCGTAGCAATTGGTGTAGACGATCGACGGATTGAGCGCGACGACCGCGTCGTAGTCGAAACCGAGGTCGGTGATCGCCTTGGCGCGCATCGAATGGATGAAAACATCTGCGGTGCGGATCAATTCACGCAGTGCGGTCTTTCCGTCCGCGGACCGCAGGTCCAGCACCGCACTGCGCTTTCCGCGGTTCACATTGACGAAAACCCCACCCATACCCGATTCGGGTCCGACCGAAATGTAACGGGTGTTGTCCCCGGCCGGCGGCTCGATCTTGATCACGTCCGCGCCCATGTCGGCCATGATCTGGGTGCAATAGGGCCCCATGACCATGGCCGTGAGATCCACGACCCGCACCCCGGACAACGGACCCGAATGTTGCATCTGCCTCAGCCTCCACGATTCGGCGCGGTCCCCAGAGCACCGCGGGCGTCGACAGACTATAAGATTAATCCTTGCAAGGATAGCAAAGATGCTGATATCAAGAGGACGTGGAAAGTAGCATCGCGCGGGTCCTCGACACCGCGCTTGCCACCCGCCCGAACGCGCCCGCGATCGAGGCGGCCGCGGGTATCTGGTCGTATGCGGAACTCGACGACCAGGCGCGGCGGGCGGCGGGCGCACTGTGGTCGCTCGGCGTGCGGCCAGGCGACCGAGTGGCCGCGTGCCTGTCTAACGACCTGACGATCGTCGCGGCTTTCCATGGCGCGCAACGGATCGGCGCGGTGTGGGCGGGTATCGGTGAGGCGCTGTCCGAGAGTGAACAACGGCACCTGTACGAACTGTGCGAACCGGCGGTGGTCCTCGCGGGCCCGCGCTGCCGGTTGACCACACCGGAGTGCGTCGACAGCGCGCGCTGGACACAGCTCATCGCTCGGGCCGAGGCGGCGCCCCTGGTCGACCCCGCGATCGACGCACCCGCCGCCATCGCCTTCACCAGTGGTACCTCGGGGCGGCCGAAAGCCGTCGTACACAGCCAGCGCAATCTGTTACTGCCGGGCGCCGCACTGGTCGCGACCCGCGGCTGGGGACCCGACTTGCGCAAAGGCGACAGCTTCCCGCTGACCATCCTCAACCTGATGGTGCTGTCCACCCTGCTGACCGCACAGGCCGGTGGCTGTGCGGTCATCATGGATCGCCGCGACGTCGACGGGGTGGCGGAGTGGATCGCCACGCGCCGGGTGACGGTCTGGAACGGTGCTCCCGCACAGCTTTTCGACCTGGCCCACCGTCCGGAGCTCGAGCTGAGCTCGCTGCGGGAGGTGTGGAGCGGCGGCAGCGACACTCCGGACCAGCTGCGTGCGGCCTTCGCCGCCGTGCACGGCGTCGTACCCCGAGCCACCTATGGCCTCACCGAGGCGCCGACCGTGGTGTCGATCGACCCCGTCGACGGTGCCTGGCGACCGGGCTCGAGCGGCCGGGTGCTGCCGCAATACGACGTCGCGGCCTACGACGACGAGGGACACCGCCTCCCCGCGGGCGAACTCGGCGAATTGCGGCTGTGCGCAGCCGGAAACGGCCCGTGGGCGCATCGGTGGCGGCCGCTGCTCGGGTACTGGGAGTCCGGTGGTCTCCGGCCACCCGAATCCGGCCCGATCGCCACCGGTGATATCGGGACCGTCGACGACGAGGGATGGCTGACGGTGCTGGATCGCAAGAAGTTGGTGATCATCCGGGGCGGGGCCAATGTCTACCCGCTGGAAGTGGAGCGTGTCATCGGCGCCCACCCGACCGTGGCCAAGGTCGCGGTCTGCCCGGTACCCGACGACCGGCTCGGGCAGCGGGTCGCCGCATTGGTCGAATCAGCCGGTGAAACCATGGATTTCCAGGCCCTGACCGACGCGTGCCGGACGGCGCTCGCCGGTTACAAGGTGCCGGAGATCTGGTGCCGGGTCGATGCCCTGCCGGTCAATGCCATGGGCAAGATCGACCGCACCCGCCTCGGCGAACTCGTCGACCGGCATCGCGGCACCGGGGAGACCAGGTGACACCGAACAGCGCCACGCGAATGTTCGATCTCGACGGCCGGGTCGCGATCGTCACCGGTGCCTCCTCCGGCCTCGGCGCGGCAGCGGCGCAATCGCTGGCATCGTTGGGTGCGCGGGTGGCGGTGGTCGCCCGCCGAGGCGACCGGCTGGCCGAACTCGCGAAGCGCATCGACGGCATCGCCGTCGCCTGCGATCTGTCCGACCTCGAGCGCGCGGGCGGCGTCGTGTCGTCGGTGGTCGAACAATTGGGTCCACCGGAGATCCTGGTCAATGCCGCCGGAAACCGGTTCACCACCGAACGCGCCGAATCCGAGGCACTTCCTGCGGTGCGCGACACCGTGGATCTCAATCTGCTTGCCCCATTTATGCTGGCACAGCAGGTATTTCCACATATGCGCGCCGTCGGGCGCGGCTCGATCGTCAATGTTTCGTCCATCAGCGGCCGCGTCGGCGTCCCCGGCATCCCGCAGGCATCCTACGCGGCGGCCAAGGCGGGCCTGTCGGGCCTGACCGCCGAACTGGCGGTGCAGTGGGCCCGGTATTCGATCCGGGTCAATACCGTGGCACCCGGCTTTTTCCGCAGCGAGATCACCGACTCGCTCTACGACAGCGAGCGCGGTGCCGAGTATCTGCGCCGCAACACCCCATTACCCGAGCACGCGACCGCCGACGACATCGTCGGCGCCATCGTCTGGCTCGTCGGCGATGCCGCGAGCTACGTCACCGGTCAGACCATCGTCGTCGACGGCGGCTGGACCGCACGATGACGGATTCCAGAAAGGACCTCTCCACCAATGTTTTCCGCACTTCTCATCGAGAAAGGTGAGGCCGGGCAATCGGTTTCGCCGACCAGCCTGGACGAGAGTCGCCTGCCCGACGGAAACGTCACCGTCGAGGTGGCGTACTCCACGTTGAATTACAAGGACGCCCTGGCCATCACCGGCGCCTCGCCGGTGGTCCGGAAGTTCCCGATGGTGCCCGGCATCGATTTCGCCGGGGTTGTCACCGAGAGCACCCACAGTGCCTGGGCGACCGGCGACAATGTCGTGCTCAACGGGTGGGGTGTCGGCGAAACCCAGTGGGGCGGTTTGGCGCAGCGCGCCCGAGTGGACGGGGACTGGCTGGTGCCGCTGCCCGCCGAATTCACCGCCCGGCAGGCGATGGCCATCGGCACGGCCGGTTATACGGCGAGCCTGTGTGTGGACGGGTTGTGGGACCACGGCGTGCGGCCGGACCAGGGCGAAATCCTGGTGACCGGAGCGACGGGCGGTGTCGGCAGCGTCGCGATCGCCCTGCTGGCCAAGGCGGGCTTCACCGTGGCCGCCGCGACCGGCAAGACCGCGGAGGTCGACTACCTGCAGCAGCTCGGCGCCGCCACGGTGGTGGACCGCGCCGAACTCGCGACCGGCGGCAAGCCGTTGCAGAAGGAGCGCTGGGCGGGCGTCATCGACGCGGTCGGCAGTCACACCCTGGCCAATGCCTGTGCCCAGACCAGATACGGCGGCGCGGTCGCCGCCTGCGGCCTCGCCGGAGGCATGGACTTTCCGTCCACGGTCGCACCGTTCATTCTGCGCGGGGTGACCCTGCTCGGCATCGACAGTGTGCAGGCGAGCAAACAGCGACGTCTCGCGGCCTGGAGCCGCCTGGCGCGCGAGGTGGATGCGACCGCGCTGGCGGCGATCACCCGCGAGATCGCGCTGGGGGATGCGATCGACGCCGCGGATCAGCTCATAGCAGGCACGGTGCGGGGCCGCATCGTCGTCGATGTCAATCGGTAATCCGCCGTCATATTCAGGAGAAGCAGTGAGCGCCAAGACAATCCGAACCGAATCCGAGGTCGTCGAACTCGACCTGTCCGATGTGGAGCCCCGGGTCGGACAACCGATCGGCGGCGGACAACTGTGGGAGCCGTGCAGCGCCTCCGACATTCGCCGCTGGGTGATGGCGATGGACTATCCCAATCCGCTGCACTGGGATCACGAATTCGCCAGCGAATCCCGTTATGGCGGCATCATCGCACCGCAATCCATCGCGGTGGCACTGGATTACGGACACGGCTGCGCCCCCGCGTGCGTCGGGCGCATTCCGGGCAGCCACCTGATCTTCGGTGGCGAGGAATGGTGGTTCTACGGCGCCGCGGTACGGCCCGGCGACAAGTTGTTCCAGGACCGGCGTTTTCACGACTACAAGGTGGTCCAGACGAAATTCGCCGGGCCGACGATGTTCCAGCGCGGCGATACCACCCATCGCAATCAGCACGGCACCCTGGTGGCGCGCGAACGGTCCACCTCCATCCGGTATCTCGCCGCCGAGGCGAATAGACGCGGTATGTACGAGAACCAACTCGGCGAGGTCAAGCGCTGGACCGACGCGGAGCTGACCGGGATCGCCGCCCTGCGCCACGAGTGGCTGATGACCAACCGCCACGGTGTTTCACCGCATTTCGACGAGGTCGAGGTCGGCGATACGCTGCCGCGGCGGGTGCTCGGACCGCACAGCATCGCCAGCTTCACCACCGAATACCGGGCCTTCCTTTTCAATATCTGGGGCACGTTCGGCTGGGTGACGCCCGAGGGGGTCGCGGATCCGTGGGTCTACCAGGATCCGGGCTGGACCGACGGTTTCGCCTTCGACGAGGAGGGCGCCAAGATCGATCCGCGCAAGCGCGACGGATTGTATGTCGGTCCGTCGCGCGGCCATATCGATGGTGACAAGGCGGGTGCGGTCGGCATGGCACGCGCCTACGGCTACGGCGCGACCATGGGCGCCTGGTGTACCGACTACCTGGCCTACTGGGCCGGCAACGACGGTCTGGTGCGCCACATCAAATCGGATTTCCGCGGACCCGCCTTCGAGGGAGATGTGACCTATTTCGATGCCGAGGTCGTCGGCAAGGATGCCATGTCCGCATGGGGCGTACCGCTGGTGCAGATCAAGCTGCGGCTGACCAATCAGGACGGCGGGGTGCTGGTGGACAGCATCGCCGAGGTCGAACTGCCGTTGTGACGGCGCCGAGAAGATAGTGATGAGCGAGCCACCGATGGTGATATCCGAATCCGCACAGTCTGTTTCGATTGCCGCCGGGCCGCCGCTCGACGAGGAGCCCGGTCTCGGCGCACGCACCCTGCCGGGCTTTCTGCGCGAGGTGACGCGGCGGTACGGCGACCGTGAGGCGGTGGTCGGGCACGACCTCCGGTGGAGCTACCACGACCTGTGGGAGCGCGCGGTCGAGGTGGCCCGCGCACTGCGCGCCGCCGGGGTCGGGCACGGCGGCCGCGTCGGTGTGCTGATGACCAATCGTCCCGAGTGGATCGCGGCGGTATTCGGCACCTCCCTCGCCGGGGGTGTGGCGGTCACGCTGAGTACCTTCTCGACGGCCGACGAGCTGGAGTACCTGCTCGACGAGTCCTGCGTATCGGTGCTGCTGTTCGAACGCCACGTGGCGGCAAGGGATTTCGCCGCCGTCCTGACCGAGTTGGAACCGCGGATCGGTACGGCCGCGCCCGGCAGTTTGCACTCGGTCCGATTTCCCTTCCTGCGCCGTCTTGTCACGGTCGGTGAGCCGGACAATGCCGTCGAGACCTGGGACTCCTTCCTGGCGCACGGCCACACCGAACCGGCCGAGGTGATCGATGCGACCGCGGCGGCGGTGCGCCCGAGCGATACCGCCGTGCTGTTCTTCTCCTCCGGTTCCACCAGCCGCCCCAAGGGCATCCTGAGCGCGCATCGCGGTGTCACTATTCAGATGTGGCGCTTCCGGCGCATGTACGGATTCGGCCCGGCCGACGATGTCCGCTGCTGGACCGCCAATGGATTCTTCTGGTCCGGAAATTTCGCCCTGGCGCTGGGTGCGACGCTGGCCAGTGGCGGTGCCATCGTGCTGCAGCCGACCTTCGATGCCGTTGCGGCACTGGAACTCATGCAGGCCGAGCGGGTCAACTTCCCCTTCGCCTGGCCGCACCAGTGGGCCCAACTGGCGGCCGCACCCAATTGGGGGAGCGTGGATTTGCACAGCATGCGGTTCGTCGACCGCCGCAGCCCCTTCGCGCGCCACCCCACGGTGTCGAGCCGCTGGGACGAGCCGGGCCACGCCTACGGAAACACCGAAACATTCACCATCACAACAGCTTTCCCCGCGAACACACCCGAAGAAATACACGCGGGCAGCAGCGGCGTACCGCTGCCCGGCGCCACCATCAAGATCACCGACCCGGTCGACGGGACCGTCGTAGCCCGCGGTGAACGCGGCGAGATCTGCGTCAAGGGCCCCACGCTCATGCTGGGCTACCTCGGTACGCCACTGGACGAAACGCTCGACACCGAAGGGTTCTTCCACACCGGCGACGGCGGATATCTCGACGACGCCGATCGACTGTTCTGGGAAGGCCGACTGACCGACATCATCAAGACCGGCGGCGCCAACGTCTCACCGCTCGAAGTCGACGAAATACTGGCCGCCTATCCCGGAGTCAAGATCGCCCGAACCGTCGGAGTCCCGCACGAAACCCTCGGCGAACTCGTGGTCGCATGCATCGTGCCGCATACCGGAACACCCCTCGACCCCGACGAGATCCGCACCTTCGCCAAAGCGCGACTCGCCAGCTACAAAGTCCCCCGCGCAGTGCTGTTCTTCGACGAGGCCGACCTCACCCTCACCGGCAGCGCCAAGATCAAGTCCAGCGACCTCCGCGAATTGGCGGCCGAGCGCCTGGCGCAGTAGTCGACCTCGCCACTCGGTGCCAGGGTGCGCGGCATCTTCGAACGTTGGACCCCCAATGTTTCCCAGTCGATCCGAGGTGGCCGCGATTAGCCCCGCCATCCGTGCCAGAACGAGTGCGCGCCGCTCGATATGACTCCTTTGACTGCGCTCGGGCGAAGGTCGGTGGTTGGGAGCTGATCGATTGGTAGCCAGTCGAATTCGAGGTGGTCTTCTTGGCTGACCGGTGCGCCGTCGAGTTCGGCATCGAAGATGAGGTTGACTTCGTGATGGGCTGTGTTGTCGTCGATGTACCCATGCTCGACGACGCCGGCGAAGCCGGTGACTCTGCCACTGGTCCCGAGTTCTTCGATCAGTTCGCGGATGAGCGCGGATTCGATAGGTTCGCCGGGTTCGACGTGCCCGCCGGGGAGGAAGGCCCATTTCTTGCCACGTTCGCGTGCGACGAGTAGCCGGTCGCCGTCGCGGATGACGGCTCGGGCAATGATTTCGGTCGCGGCGCTCATGGTGCCCTCCATGTCAGAGATGCCTTTTAGTGTGTGTGAGGTGATTTCGGAGCTTACCGGCGAGGATGTAGCGGTCGGGGTGGGGCAGGTTGTTGCCGGCATCGGGGAGGTGCGGCCGCTGCGGCCGCTGCGCCGAGGCCGCAATCATGTGTCGTGGGTGATGTCATCCTCGCGTGGGTTGTTGGTCTGCAAGGTGCTGGTGGGAGTCGGGACAGCGCTGGTCGAGCGTTTGGCCGAGCATCACCGGCTGTGCGAGCACCATGCCCCGATTGTGCCGCTTGTGGCGTTTGCTGAATCATGCCCTGCTGTCGGTCGCCTGCCGCTGGTAGTGCTCGACTATCTGGAGGGAATCGACGCTGAAGAGGCAGCACCATCGCTCGATCCGGCAGTCATGGTGGAGGTGATGCGGTCTACTGGTGCGGCCGTTGCTCGGCTACACCGAGTTCCGGTCGAAGGATTCGGGGATGCGGTTACGGGGCTGGGCGCTGGTCCGCGGACGTGGCCCGAGGTCGTTGAGCAACGTATTCGGCATCTGTTGGCCACGACCACAATGGATTCCGGCTCGACAGCGCTGTTGCGTTCGGCATCGGATGTGGTGTGTGAGGTGGCGGCTGAGTTGACGATGGTTCGACCCGCTGCGACTCATCTGGATGTGTTTCTACCGAATATCCTCGTCGACAGCGAAGGCCGATTTCTACGGCTGCTGGACCTCGAACATCTTCGATGGGTCGACCCTGTCATGGATTTCGTGAAGCCAGCCATGTGGATGTTCGAGCAGCGCCCGAGTTGGGCGCATGCGTTTGCGGAAGGGTATGCGGCAGTGGCGGGTTGGCCGGACACATGGGAGCAGCGAATGTCGGTAGCCACCGGACTCGAGTTGATCAGCGGTGTCGATTACTGGGCACGGGTCAACGCCCGCGACATGTTCGATGACTACTCGCGCCGCTTGCATGGTTGGGTCAGCTCGGGTGGCTCCGAGCATGCGTGGTCGAGGATCCAGCGAGAATGATGTCGGTGGCGCGCGCGGCGTAGCTGTCCCAGTCGTCGCCGGTGACGTCGATGACCGTGCACGGCAGCGGCGATGTGCTCACCCAAGCCATCAGACGGCGTTGCGCGTGGCACACGTACTCCGCTCGTAGCCGGTCGGTGCCACCGAATCCTTCGAGGTAGCGAGCCCACCTCACGCCGCGATGCTGTCGTGTGGATTCGACACACTGGGTTTGGATCCGCGTTTCCGGTACCCGGAGCACAATGAGGTGCAGGCCGAGATCGGCGAGACTCCGCTCATGGTCGAGCAGTTCATCGCGGCTGGCGGGTAATCGATAGACGGGCAGGTCGAACGCCAAACACTCCAGGACCGCCGTCGGTGTCCATTGGGGCGCGCACCGATGACCGGGCAGCGTGCTGGCATGGAACCGGCGGTCGGTGTCCTCGAGGAATCCAGTCAACGTGTGTAGCCATGACAGGATCTCGGCAGTGTGGTCCACGGCGCTACCAGCCGTGTATGTGTGGGTGGTGATGGTCGCTGCCTGCGGCAGCGCGAACACCGATTGACAGTCCGCGTCGATCAGATGCGCCAGGATGCGTTGGTAGACAGTCGTTTTGCCCGCTCCCCAGACACCGGCAAGTACACAGCCTCTCATGAGCGGATCCAGCGACGAATCCTGTCGGCCAGGCTCGGCAGTTGGGCGGGATCGGTCCACGTCAACGCGAGCACAGGCATCGCCGCCGCGAGCCGCGACCACCAATCATGTTGTGCCGTATGGCTAACAGCATGCGGGAACAGATTCAACCAGTCGCCGCCAAGTGAGTCGCCACGGCCGAAGTCCATATGTCGGCACAGAAACGGGCCGTCGACAACGCGCGGCGGCGGTTCCGGTGAACGTTGCATGACGACGATCCGGCCGACGGCCGCGTGCGCCGCAGGCCGAGTGCCGAAGATTTCGGCGACCTCGAGCGGCGTCAATTCAACCTTGCCTTCCACAAGGTTTCGCCCGCGTGCTGGTGTGAGGTCCCGCCACGCCTGTGCGAGCGGGAGCGAGCGGGCCATTCCTTCCGCTGTAATTCGCCATGCCATGGGTACCCCGACTGCCAGCCAACTCTCGCTGTGCGTCATGACCATGGTCCGGTCCCCGGACACTGGGGCCGCGCCGTGTTCGAGCAACGCGGTAAGCATGGCTGTCTTCCCTGCCCCGGCCTGCCCGCCAACGAGCACTCCGTCGCCGTTGATCGCGACCGTGCCTGCATGTAGTCCAATGCCGCCACGACTTTCGATGCGGCGCATGATCAGCTGTCGCACCACTCGGGTTCCGATCCGCGCGGCAGTATCGTCGTCGACGGCGGTGACTGCGATGGTTCCTGGCCCAGTATCGACCACGTGGTCATACGTCCACTCCGGCAGCAGGATGGCGCAGTAGTCAGGGCTGGACAAGTCCAGCTGTCACGGCCGATTCGTAGTTAATATTCCGGAAACTAGATTTCGTATACGTCTCACCCTGCAGTTTGCTTCCAGCTTGCCACTCAATATATGGCCGGTTGGTTCTGATTCACTTCGGCCGTTTGCGCGCTTCCGCAACAGCATCCGTGTAGAGTTCGGTGGTCAGCTCGTCTTCCGGCACACCGAGTTCGGCCAGCACCGTCCTCAGATCTGCCAGTACTGCCTGAAGATCCTCCTCCGTGGCTTGCGTTTCCAACTCAAGGAACGTGCCGACGATCTCAGGCACCGTTACGACTGTTGCCAGTACATCGTGGCCCGCGCTGACGAACCGGAAGTTCTCACAGTGCTTTGTCAGCTCGATCATGGGCGTGTACCCGAGCCGTGCGATGATCTCTTCCAATGGTTCTCGCTCGCTGACTACGGTCTCGAACTCGGGCTTGGAACCTGTCTCGGCGTCAACGGCGGAATCCTTGAAGGTCAGTAGATGGCGCGTCCCGCCAACGCCGCTGATGGTTCGCAGCCGAAATTCTCGATCAGCTCGTCCAAGCCTGTTGTCCCCGGTGTCGAAATAGACATCTCGATAAGACACCTCATCGGAATGCGCTCGTTCCCTCAACTTCGCTCGAACCGCATCAGGTTTCGTAAGACGCGCCTTGTACTCAGCTTCGATCATCTATTCGGCTCCAATTGCTTCAGACGATTCGGGTCGCGCTCGAAACTGCTTGTTCGAAAGTGCTGACGAACGCATGATGCAGGACGCCTTGGTCATTCGGGTCGAAGCGGTGTGTGGGTGATGTATGGCCCTCGCGATTCATGGTGAACGCCGATACGAAAAGAACGTCATCGATCTTGATGATCCGCCACACCGGAACCTGGCTATAGGTGTAAATCTCCACAGGTCTTCCCGCATCCGCTAGTTCCTTGATGCGCGCAATCGACAGTCGTATGCCCACTGCAAAAGAATCAGCGGACTCTCCGATGGCCTGAGCTCGTGTGGCTACTGCTTCAGATTCGGGGTCCATCAACAGCACACGAAGCCTTGCATGTGCCGGTAGCGAATCACGCAGCAGTGAATCGTTGAGACCGAGAATGCCGAGTCCTCTGATCGCCATGACGTCGATCGCGCCAGCGTCGACCGTCAGGTCACGGATCTCCTTAGTGGCCTCAGCTTGGGAGGGGTAAGTCGTGCTGATCTCAGCTCGTTGGCGAGATCCCGCCTTGGCACGCAACGCCACCAATTCGCCACCTGCGCAGAGGGCTGTGTCGATGGCGCGGATCAACTCTGCTGAAGGAAGATCGCTGTTCTCCCACTCGGCCATGGAGACGTACTGGCGTGAGTACCCGATCTTGGCTGCCAGTGCACGTTGGCTGATACCGACCTCGAGCCGCACTCGCTTGATTTCGCGCGCCAGCTCGTCGGCAACGGTCGCCGGTTGCCGGGCAGGCTCGGTGATCGGGTTATTCGTCATCGTCCCCCTGCTCATGGATTCATTCTGACTCACCGAGCGGGGATGGCAAGTCGGCTTTTCGGCGATTTGCCACCTTACTTGCCCTGCGGGCGCGGCGGTCTGCTCGTTGTAGGCACCGCAAATCCGGTGGCCTGGAATCGAGTGGGAGGCGCAGGCCATGAGAACGACGACCCGCCACGGTGTTCCGCTGCTGGACGTGGCGCAGCGAGCGAGGATGCGGCCGGAACTGCTGGATGTGATCGAGTACCGCAAGTCCGGGCTCAGTTTGAACTGGATTGTGGGGTGCCCGCTGGATTGCGGGTATTGCGTGCGGCATTTGTTCGACAACTTCGAGATGAAGGTTCCGCGAGCGCTGATGGACGACCAGGAGGCCGCCGACCTGCTGACCGGTCATCGGTACTTCAGGCCGCACGTGACACCGATCCAGCTGCTGAACCGGGCGACCGACCCGATGTTGCCCAGGGTCAAGCAGCACATCTTCACCATGCTGAAATTGCTGGATGCGCGCGGATTGACCAACCACGTTCTGGTGATCACCCGGTGGCGGATCGAGCCGGAGGACTGTGCGGTCCTGAACTCGATCAAGAATCTGAAAGTCACTGTGCTGGTGACACATTCGGGCATCGATGACCCCCGTGTAGAGCCGGTGGACTCCGCGATCGCGGCGCGGTCGCTGGCGACCGCGTTCGAGCGCGCGGACCGGTATCGGGTGGTGTTGTATTGGCGGCCGATCGTGCCGGGTCTCAACGACTCGGACGAGCATCTACGCCGTGCGCTCGCGCTGAGCCACCTTGCACACGCGACGGTGTTCACTGGCCTGTTCTTCAAAGACCAGATCCGCGATTATTACCGGGCGAATGGGCTGCCCGAACCGTATCCGGACGGTGCCCGGCGCAAGGTGTTCCCCGAGGCGCTGGAACGACGGATTCTCGATGCTGTCGACACCGGTCAGCCGGGTTCTCCGTTGTTCCGCAAGACCAGTTGCGCGGTCGCCTACGCGCACGGAATCGCCGACTACAACGGCCATTACGGTATCCGCGAACTGTGCGACATCTGCCCGGTCGCGCAGCTACAGCGGTGCGCTCGGGCGTGGCGACGCCCCGATGAACGGCATGTCGCCGATCAGGCCGCCGACCTGGGCGGCACCCTCGTAGAGGTCAACGACCGTGCTGTGGTCGTGGCCGGGTTGGACGAGCAACGCCGCTACTGCCTCCAGCACGGTCACGGCTACCAGGTCCACGACATCGACAAGCCACACCACCACAACCGGCACGGCCGCGCCGATCTCGGCTGGCCCACCACGAGGGAGAACACGCCATCATGACGACCCCGATTCCGTTCCCGAACACCCTGCACGAGCGGCAATTGGCCGTGGTCGACGTGGAGGGCAACGGGCAGAACCCACCCGAGATCATCGAGATCGCGGTGTTGCTGGTGGACGGGCCGCCGACCCCGGATGCGTTGCGGTCGTGGCTGATCCAGCCGCAACAGCCGGTGACACCGATCGTCACGCGCAAGGTCCACGGAATCACCAACGCCGATCTCGCCGACTGCCCGCCCTGGCGAGAGGTTGCCGACGAGATCGACGAAGCCCTGTGCGGGCGGGTACTGGTCGCCCACAACGCCACTGTCGAGCGCAAGGTCCTCACAGCGCATCTGCCGGACTGGAACCCGCCGCTGATTCTGGACACGCTGCGGCTGGCAAAGACGGTCTGGCAGGGGCTGGATTCATATGCGCTGGACAAACTCATCGAACGCGGCCAACTCGACACCAACACCGTTGCCGGGCAGGGCTACCACCGCGCCGGATACGACACCTGGGCCGCGTGGCAGTTGCTGTGCGCATTGATCGCTGATGGCGAACTGGACTGGCTCGAGTTGGTCACTGCGGCTGGCCTTCCCGAGTTCCTGCCTCTCCCAGAACCCGAAGGAGGTTTGTGGTGAATTCCTTCGATCAGCCGGTCACCATCGCGGTGGTCGGCACTCATTCCACCGGCAAGAGCACCTTCCTTGCCAGGCTGGCTCACGAGCTACGCCGGACGGGCCTGCAAGTCTCCACGGTCGCGGACCTGGGCGAACAAGCGCAACGCTTGGGCTTGCCGATCCTGTGGAATCACACGTGGACCTCCACGTTGTGGATCATGACGCGCGGGATCAGCAACGAGCTCGAGGCGTGGCTGCACGGTGATGTCGTGCTGGTCGACCGCGCGGTCCCCGACGCGCTGGGCTACTACCGGGCCGCTCTGGACTATCGCGGCGAGACCCCGGACCCGGAGGGATGGTCATATCTGGAGACGCTGGCTCGCGCCCATAGCGACCGCTATCACCTCGTCTTCCGCACGCAGCTCGACCCGGATATTCCGTTGGGCACCAACAAGACCCGCGATGGCAACCAGCAATTCCGGACACTGGCCGACTACCACGTCGGGGCGGTGCTGAATGAGTTGGCGCTCCCATGGCTGCCTCTGACCGCCGACGGCCACGAGGTTGCGCTGGCACTGGCGACTGGTTTCGTCGCCGAACAACTCGGTGACGACGCGATCCCCAGCCCGGCCAGTGCCACCGCGTGAGCGGCCTGATCCTCCCTATTCCCCTTCACTCGCAATGCAACTGACAGTTACTGGTGGTGAGAGCATGCAACCCGCAGAACCTGACATCCCAGACGGCGACCGCCGACCGAAAGCGATCGGATTCGTGCGCGGAGCCGTCTCCGGACTCGACGCGCCCCGACACGCGCTTGCGATTGAGCGGCACGCCCGATCGCTGGGCTTGCGCTACCTCTACACGGTGCGGCCCCCACAAGGGGCTACCGACCCGATCGGCTACGCGCTGGGTATCGCGGCAGGGCTGGGTGCGGCGGCGATCGTGGTGTACGACCTGGCCCACGTCGATAACCAACCAGCGCGTGTCTGCGAAGACTTCAACCTGGAAACCGTGTGCCCGCCAGAAACCTGGGCGCGGGTCATGTACCCGGCACCGATCGAAACGGGGGCGGCGTGATGAACAGGACCGTGATCGTGACGCCCTCGCAGGTCTGCGACAACGCCGATGTCGAACTGGCACACAAGCAGATGCAACGTCATCTCGCCTGCCGGGTCGCCCACTGCCTATGGAAAGCGGCAGCGTACCACACGTTGGTGGACGCGGGCCGACTCGCACCGCAGACTTCGAGCCCACGCGAGCGCGCCGCCGCGCGAGGAATCGCGTTCCCGCCACTGGACAGCCAGTCGTACGTACACAACGGGCCGACGACACAGACGATCCACGAAGTGTTGAGCAAGCTTTCGGAGTTGGCATCACCTGCCCCGAGCGCGAGCACTCCCGGCGGCGAAGGCAATCAATAACTTTCGAGGGGCTGATATGAGCGAGCGCTGCACGGAAGTGGACGGCTGGGTCGCACACTGGCTACTCGATCACCACCATGTTCGAATAATGCTGGTGGGTAACGAATCCGAGACACAACCTTTGTTTTCGGCTGCCGTGCTCGCCGCTGTCCCCGACTTGGCGGAGATGCGTGAACGGTTCCCGAAACTGTCAGGGTTGTGGGATGCGATCCGTCGAGAGTACTGGGCAGAATTCTTTACAGCTCAAGAGAATTCACGGGGAACGATCTAACGGAAGGGCGGAATGGATCGAGTATCGGATCCTGCGGGTAAAGCGGAATTGTCACGCGGGCTGATACGAACAGTTCGTGCGCTCGGGTTGATCGGAAAGCCGATCTCGGCCCGTAATCTCGCGGGCGGCTTTCGTCTCGGACCGACTATCGCCGCGCTGCGCTGGCTGCTGGACGGAGGATATGCCGCGTCCGGAACATCGCACACCGGAGGGCGACACCGCGAGCCGGTGTACTGGCTCACCGATAACGGCGTCCGGCTACATCGACTCAGGCGCGGTAGCGCGCGATCGTGAACATGGCCTTCGCGTCGGAGTCGAATGGTCCGGCGGACTGTCGCACAAGGCGATGGACTTCTTGTGGTCGCCGATTGTCGAGTGAACGGAGATGGCGTGTGCAGCGCGTCGAATTGATCTCAGTGGGCGGAATCAGTTTGGACGCCGCAGCCCACCCCGGCAGCGCGCCGACTGCTCGCGGCACGTTGCTGCTGGTGCACGGCATCACCGTCGATATGGACGAGGATTCGATGTTCGTTCGGCTCGCCGACCGCGCGGCCGAAACGGGGTTCGACGTGCTGCGTTTCTCGTTGCGCGGCCACGGATCCAGTGGTGGCACCCAGCAGGGCGTAACGATTGCTGTGAGTGCCTGGACCTGCCGGCAGCTCGGCGGCGGGCGCTTGCCGCCCGAGGACGTCGGAAGGGGCGGAGATGGATCTACTCGCGCGTCGCGACGATGAAGACGCTCGGAAACTGGCGCTTGTCCCGGAGGGCGGCCATGGCTACCTCCAGCATGAGGACGGGTCATGGTCCTTGGTCGGTGATGACGGGTGGCGGGTCGATCCTGAAGAACTCCACGCCGATGCCACTGCCCCGATTGCCGCTGTGACGTTCGCACCGGTCGATGTAGACCTTCTGGCCGATGTCCGCCGTGGCCTTCTGTCTATGCCATCAGTGATCGACATAGAGCTGATCTTCCTGCAGGACAACGAGATTCGATGACGGGCGACGGATGGATCACGCTCGGGTGGGTGGCCGTGATCGGTCTGCCATTGGCGGTCGGGGTCGCGGTGATCCTGTGGCCCGAGCGCATCCCGAAAGAGCGCACGATGGAAGCGATTCGGCAGCGGGTAGAGGACGAACGCCCCGAACATGGAAGGCAATCGATCTGTTGATGGAAGCGAGCCCGTCAGGGTCATCGGTGGGCCGGTCGGCACATGCCTTCGTCAGCAACTCCAGCTGGTCATACGGCGTCTTCCAGCTGTTGCGCAAGAGGAACCAACCTGCGACGAACGCCGCGAGCAGCGTCCCGACGCCAGCGGCGAAGGGAAGTTTATCGAGGTTCCTCCGAAATGCATTGCGGTGTCATGGGTTTCGCGGTTTACGCAGTCCGAGTACGCCAAGAGCGCACCCGGCCTTGCCCGTGCAGGTTTGTCGCCGAGCGCTACCTGTGGGAGCGTGGCGAAGATCAGGTCATTCGTAGAGCATCGACAAGTCGATAAGTGTGACCTCATCCGACTCCGCGGCGGTTCGGGCCTTGTCGTTGAAACCGGCACCGCTGAAGCACAGCAGCCGGGTTCGACTGGTGTCGTACCGGTCGTTGCGGGTGATGACATCCCGAATGCGCCGGAGGCGATCTACGTGGCCTTCTCCCACGGTGTCGTTCCACTTTGCCTCGCCGATTGCCAGCAGCGGCGGCTTGCCGCCGTCCGAAATGCCGATTACCGCAACGTCGATCTCGTGACTGAGCCGGGTACTGCTGTCGTGGACTACGCCGTGACCCACCTTGGCCGGAAGATCGGCGAACAGTGCGGGATCGGCATGGTGCAGCGTCCAATCTCGGCACACCTGCTCGAAATGTGGCCCCAAGACGTTACTGACGAACCTGCGCCCGCTGGCGCGCCATACCCGGTCAGCGCTTCCGGGACGCTCCAGTTGGTCCCAGACCGGGCGCATTATGGCGTGGTAGAACCGAATCAACGGCTCCGAGATGCGATAGGTGGACCGGTTGTCTCGGAAGACATCCGCGTCGCGGTAGAGCAGCCCGACATCCTCCAGAACATTGATGGGATGGGCAATGTCAGGCGCTTTGCGTTCCAAATAGCTCGCGATACCGCCGCGGGTGGCGTTACCCTCGGCGACGGCGGCCAGTACGGACAAATACAGTGCGGTGTCACGCAACTCGGGCTCCTCGGCCAGCAGATAGCGCGGCTCCCGAAACAGCGGTGTCTCCGGATTAAGCACAGTGCGAACTACCCAGTCATCGAAGTCGTCTGGTCCGGCCGGCGCGTCCCCACGCGCGAACTCCCGCCGATACGCCGGAGTACCTCCCACGATCGAATGCACCTGCAGCGCCAGCCGCGGGTCGGTGATTCCCCAGAATTCCGCCGCAAGACGATAGTCGAGCGGACGGACCAGCAGCTCGAGCCCAGCGCGCCCACGCAAAGGTGCGCTGCCGGACAATATCCGACCCATGAACGACAACGCGGATCCGCACAACAGCAACCGGGTGCGCGAGTTCATCCGCTGCGCACGCAGCGGCCGCAGGGCCTCCTGGATTATCGAGGGAAGCTCCGGATTCGCCTTCGCCAGATACGGAAACTCGTCGATGACCACGGGAACCGGCCGTTCAGCACCCAAGCTGAGCAGCGTGTCGATCACCTCCGCCCAACCGTGGAAATGGAACGGGCTGGCCGGCCGGGCATGGGCGGTCAAGGCAGCGCTGATGCGCCGCAGCGATTCGGCGTCGGTCGCCTCTGTCGCACCGAAGTAGAAGCCTCCCGCTGCATGGCAGATCGCCTCGAGCAAGAAGGTCTTGCCTTGCCGACGCCTACCGGAGACCACGCCGAGCGTCGTGCCGGGCTGCTCGTCCGAGACAAAACGGGTCAGCGCAGACCACTCGTAGTCACGGTCGAACATGTCCGCAGGTTTCCGCATGGCATTCCCCAAGATTTGTAGGGATACAGTTTATAGAACTGTATCCCTACAAATCTACGATCTCCATATGCCGACGCGGAGGGGTGCCGAGAAGCAATCTCTTCCGTGAACTCGGATCCATAACCGGCGCTCGGAAGTTGTCGAGGCGGCCGGGAAGCTGGCGGTACTCGAGCGGACCCGACGGTTGCCCGGTACTTTGTTGAATACGTTGCGGTGTCACGGGTTTCGCGGTTTACGCAGTCCGATTATGCGGCGACCGATGTCGAGGAGCTGGCGGTGCAGCGTGTCCTGGTCGACCTCGCTCGGCGCGCCGGATGCGGCACCGGCCAGGCCGGTCAGCACCGCGGTAGCCGCGATAACACCCGCTGGCCCCGAGGTGGGTTCTGCCAGGAGCGCGACCGGGCGGTCGATGACATCGCGCCAGTCCGGTTGCTCGCGTACCACGCGAATGACGCTGGGGTCGGTGGTTACGACGGCGGCGATCGATCGGCTGGCGGCGACGAGTTCGGCGTAGCCGTTCAGCATTGATTCCGCGCGGGCGCGCGTGGTGCGTTGTCGTTCGGCGGTCTCGATCACCGACCGAAGCTGTTGCAGCAGTGGGTGCAGTACGGCGAGGAGCAGTTGTTCGCGGGTGCGGAAGTGGTAGTAGATCGCGGCCTTGGTGAAGCCGAGCTCATCGGCGATCATCTGCAGCGAGGTGCCGGCATAGCTGTGCCGGATGAACAGTGCCACCGCGACGTCGAGAAGGCGCTGCCGACTGTCGATTTCGCGTGCGACATCAGCTGCCTCGGTTGCGGTGGTCATACCTTTCCTTTCCGGTGAGTTCATCGTCGTGCATACGACTGTACTTGACGATCGGCAAGGCCTGTACTTTACGACCAGCAAGGATTTTGCTTTACGAGTGGCTAGCAATACACTTTACGAACGACTAGCATTCTCCGGTGTCGGCGGCCTGTTGGTCGCGGTGGTCGATAGGACGGGAGCTACAGATGCCGCATTTCGCGAAGCCCGCGGAGGGGTCGTGGACGGAGCACTATCCGGAGCTCGGCACCGGACCGGTGTCGTTCGAGGACTCGATCTCGCCGGAGCACTACGAGCTCGAGCGCACGGCGATCTTCGCGCGGACCTGGCTGAATGTCGGTCGGGTCGAACAGCTTCCACGCATAGGTAGCTACTTCACCAAAGAGCTTGCGGTGGTGAACACGTCGCTGATCATCGTCAAGGACAGCGACCAGCAAATCCGCGCTTTGCACAATGTCTGTCGCCATCGGGGCAACAAGCTGGTCTGGGACGATTATCCGGGTCAGGAGACCGCCGGTACCTGCCGACAGTTCACCTGTAAGTACCACGCCTGGCGCTACAGCCTGGAAGGCGAGGCCACCTTCGTGCAGCAGGAGCGGGAGTTCTTCGACTTCGACAAGAGCCGATTCGGGCTGAAGTCGGTGCGCTGCGAAGTGTGGGAGGGATTCATCTTCGTCAACCTCGACGACGATGCCGCGCCGCTGACCGACTATCTCGGCAAGTTCGCCGCGGGGCTGGCGGGCTACCCGTTCGGGGAGATGACCGAGGTGTACAAGTACCGGGCCGAGGTCGGCAGCAACTGGAAGCTCTATATCGACGCCTTCGCCGAGTTCTACCACGCGCCCATCCTGCATGCGAAGCAGTACGTGGCCGGTGAGTCACAGAAGCTGTCGGACTTCGGTTTCGAAGCGCTGCACTACGAACTGGACGGACCGCACGGCATGGTGTCGTCCTGGGGCGGCATGGCCCCGCCGAAGGACCTGAATATGGTCAAGCCGATCGAAAGGGCCTTGCGCAGCGGCAATTTCGGCGCCTGGGACCGCCCGGACATCCCGGCGCTGGACAATCTGCCACCCGGCCTCAACCCCGCCCGGCACCGGTCATGGGGCCTGGACTCCTACGTCTTCTTCCCGAATTTCATGATCGTCGTGTGGGCACCCGGCTGGTACCTGACGTATCACTACTGGCCGACCGCCTACAACCGGCACATCTTCGAGGGCACCCTCTATTTCGCCCCGGCGTGCAACGCCACCGACCGGTTGCGTCAGGAACTGGCCGCCCTCACGTTCAAGGAATTCGGCCTGCAGGACTGCAATACTCTGGAGGCCACTCAGACCATGCTCGAATCACGGGCGGTCACCGAGTTCCCGCTCAATGACCAGGAGATCCTGCTGCGGCATCTGCACAAGCAGGCCGCCGACTATGTGACCGGGTACCGGCGTGACTGACCGAGCGGAGTCGCGACGCTCGGCCTCCGTCGATGCAAAGGCCGGTAGTACCGGTGGGTGTCAGCAGTGCCATGCACCAGTCGCCGCAGAAGAACAACACACACCGATCGCTCGGCCGCCCTGGGAAACAGTCGATCGAACGGAATCACTCTCTGCTACATCTCACGCGGGCGCCGAACCCGGCTACCGCTGCCGGACCGGTGACGTCCGCCGCGGGCTGGCGAAAGATCGAGGTCAGAGAATGCGACTCAAGAATTGCTGCAAACGTGGATGACTCGGCGCCGAGAAGAATGCGTTCGGCGAGTTCTGCTCGACGATCTCCCCGTCGCTCATGAAGACGACGCGGTCCGCGGCGGCCTGCGCGAAGCCCATCTCGTGGCTGACCACCACCATGGTCATACCTTCCTCGCGAAGCCGGATCATCACCTCGAGCACCTCCTTGACCATCTCGGGGTCGAGCGCGGAGGTCGGTTCGTCGAACAGCATGACCTGGGGCTTCATGGCCAGGGCACGAGCGATGGCAACGCGTTGTTGCTGGCCGCCGGACAACTGCGACGGATAGTTGTCGCCCTTGTCCGCGAGCCCGACCATGGCGAGTAGTTCCTGAGCTTCGTCGGCAGCCTGGGCCTTGGACGTGCCGCGGACGTGCCGGGGTCCGGCCGCGACGTTCTCGCGTGCCGTCATCATAGGGAACAGGTTGAAGCTCTGGAACACCATTCCGGTGTTGTGCCGTTGCCGCGCGATCTCCGTCTGCGATGCTGGGCGGAGCTCACCGCCGCTCGCTGTGTAACCCATCGTCTCGCCGCACACCGAAATCGTGCCGGAGTCGACCGTCTCGAGGCAGTTGAGAGTTCTCAGCAGGGTGCTTTTTCCACTCCCCGAAGGTCCGAGTAGGAGTACCACCTCACCCTTGTGCACCGTGAGATCGACATTCTTCAGTACTTGTAGGTCGCCGAACGACTTCCAGACGTTGCGCACGTCGATCATGGCTGTCCGGTCGATCACACTATTTGTCATCGGTTCACCGCTTCCGTCAGCTCGGCTGCCTGGCCGACGCCAGCTCCTTGTGTGGCCTTGCGCCGGTAGTTGCGGTCGTATCCGCGTCCGAACTTCTTTTCCAGCGCCCGTTGGATCAATCCCCACAGAGTGGTGAGGGCCAGGTAATAGATCGCCGCCGCGACGAGCCCTTCCAGGACCCGGAAGTTGAGTTGCACAGCGAACTGCGTTTCACGCAGCAACTCTTGAACCGAGATCACCGAGAGCAGAGTCGTCGTCTTGAGCAGTGCGTTGAAACTATTGCCCAGTGACGGGATCATGACCCGCAGCGCCTGCGGCAGGACGACGACGCGAAATACCTTGAGCGGGGACATCCCGAGTGCGCGAGCCGCTTCGGTTTGACCTGTGGGGACGGCCATCAGTCCGGAGCGCACGATCTCGGAGAGATAGGCGGCTTCGTTCAGCACCAAGCCGAGTATCGCGGCTTCGATTACCCCCAGCTTGATGCCGATTTGCGGCAGCCCGGTATAGATGATCACGAGCTGGACCAATAGCGGCGTTCCCCGCATGAGCCAGACGTAGAACCCGGTGATGCCTCGCAAGACGATGAACCGCGACGAGCGCGCCGCTGCGACGATCACTGCGAGAACCAGTCCGAGCGCCATGCTCACCACCGTCATCCATACGGTGACCCACGCCCCCTTCAGCAATTGCGTGCTGGTGAGCATGGAGAAGAATGCGTCCCAAGACCACATGTGTAAGCCCTTCAGATGGGTTTCAGCTCGAGAGTGGCCCGGTGCTGACCGCAATCGGGCCCGCGTACGCCGTCACCCCATACTTGGTGAACAAGGTTGCCAGATAGCCGTCTTCACGCATCGCGTTGACGACGCGTGCGACCTCTCCGGAGGCCTTGCTGTTCTTCCCGAACCCGAGTGCCAGTGGGGCCCGGTTGATGCCTTTGACCGCGGTCTCGAACCGTCCGCCGGTCTGATAGTAGGAAGTCACGGATTCGACGATCGAGACTCCATCGACCTGTCCGGCCGAAAGCGCCTGGTAGGCGTCGGCGTTGGTGCGAAAGGTCTGCACCGTCAACGTCGGCTTGCCCTGAGCGGCGAGATTCTTCGCGAGGGCGGTGAATGTGTCGAACTCGTAACCAGGAGCTTCCACTCCGACGGTTTTACCGGCCAGATCGTCGACCGAGGAGATGTGCTCGGGGTTTCCCGAGGGGACCGAGACGGACACCGCCTGGACCTCGTAGGGCACCAGGTCGATCGTCTCGGCGCGTTTCTCGGTGTAGAACATGCCGGTGTCGATCATGTCCCAGCGCCGGCTCTGCACGCCGGGTATCTGCGCTTCGAACTCGGTGTTGACGAAATGTGCTGCGAGGCAGAGCCGTTTGGCGACTTCCTTGCCCAGGTCTATGCGCATTCCGGCGAGGTTGCCCGACTGGTCCACGTATTGCATGGGCGGGAGTGTCGCGTTGGTGACGATGGTGAGTGCGCCCTCGGCGGTGAGATCGGCTGAGCCGAGGGTCGGGGTGCAATTCGTGGGCGCGGCTTGCTCGCTCGACGAGCTGCACGCGGCGCCGAACACGAGGATGGCCGCTGCGGCCGTGAGACCGACGATCTTGCGCATGGGGGAGACCTTTCAGTCACTCATGCAGTGCTCCGAAAAAGGTCTGGATGCACCGAATGGGATTCGATGGGATCGATTGCATGGATGCTAAGTGGCCGATTCCGCGAGGGTCAACCTGCTTTACGTCTCCTAAACCGACGTAACGGATTGTTAACCGGGAGCCAGAGAATTCGAGCTCTGAGCATGGGGCGCGTCATAGCGGGCGCACGAGTCGCGTTCGATGAGTCGGGCGCCGACCCGGTAGGTCCTGCCGAGGACCGACTCGCCGCGATCCTGCGAGTTCATCTGTTGCAGAACCAGGTTCATCGCCATCTCGGCCAGTTGCTGCGCGCCGTTGTCGATCACCGTGACCGCCGGCCGCCACATGGCCAGCCAAGGCATGTCCTCGTGGCATA
The DNA here is from genome assembly GCF_040680135.1 of Nocardia sp. NPDC052112. Classification (NCBI taxonomy): domain Bacteria; kingdom Bacillati; phylum Actinomycetota; class Actinomycetes; order Mycobacteriales; family Nocardiaceae; genus Nocardia; species Nocardia sp. NPDC052112. Next base: position 205,118 of record NZ_JBFAWD010000007.1, read on the forward strand.
CGAGCGACAAGTCGTCCGGGAGTGCGACGCCCGCATGCACCAACGTCGGCAGCACTCCGAACACGGCCTCGTGGTTCGCGGCGTACAGGGCGGTGATCCGATCCGAACCGTCGAGCAGGGATTTCGCCGCCTGCGCGCCGAAGTCCGTGGTGAATGGACCTTTCCGCACCAATGTGGGGTCTACTTCGAGTCCGGCGTCTTCGAGGGCCTGGCGGTACCCGGCGAACCGTTCGCGTCCCGACGTTGCCGTCGGATAGCCGCCGAGATAGCCGATCTGCCGATGCCCCAGCCGCAGCAAGTGCCGGGTCGCGTCGTAGGCGCCGTTGTAGTCGTCGGCGAGCACGGCGGGGGCCTCGCAGTCGTCTACCGAGCGGATCAGGTTGACCACGGCGCAGTGCTGTCGCATCAGCGCGTTGGTGGCCCCGGGGTTGGTTCCCGTGCCGATGATGATGGCGCCGTCGACACCGTGTTCTGCCAGCATGGCGAGCACGTCTGCCTCGCGTCCGCTGTCGGCGTCGGTGATGCACAGGATGACCTGCAATCCGGCTTCCGCGGCCCGCTTGTGCACCACCTCGGCAACGGTGTGAAACGAGGCGTTGACCAGGTTGTTCATCACCAGCCCGAGTAGATGCGAGCGTCGGGATCGGAGTGTGCTCGCGGCACGATTCGGGCGATACTGCAGGCGCCGCGCGGCTTCCTCCACGGCGGTGCGGGTCTGGGGCGAGATCAACGTGGAGCCGCTGAGCGCGCGGGAAGCCGTGCTGCGGGAGACTCCGGCAGCTCTTGCGACGTCGAGCAGGGTAACGGTCATGAATCCTCGGTTGTAGATGCTCGGGCAGAGTGCGGATCGCTCCGTCATCGGTCGTATGGCGCTCGGGTCGCCTCGGGGAGATGGTGCCGCCTTCGCGTTAAGAGATTGTTTCCGGCTTGACTACGTCCGCTCCAGCTCGGCAAGGTTTGGGATCGATCCCATCGTATGTGCTACTTGCTCCTCGCGAGAGGTTTCCATGAATCGAAATGATGTTGCGTGGTCCGGTTACTGGCCCGCGGCTCCCACGCCGTTCACAGTGACCGGTGCGCTCGACGGTGCTGCGTTGGCGTCGCTGGTGGAGTTGTATGCCCGGCACCGTGTGAACGGGGTCTTGATCAACGGCAGTACCGGAGAATGGTTCAGCCAAACCCTCGATGAGCGTCGCGAGGTCGCTCGGATTGCTGTCGAGACGGTCGCCGGACGCTTCCCCGTGGTGATCGGCGTGACCGCCTACACGCCGGACGAGTCGATTGCGCTCGCTCGGCACGCCGAACAGATCGGAGCGGACGGAGCATTGGCCACGCCGCCTCCGTACGTGCATCCCTCCCCGGACGAGATCGTGGCGTTCTACCGGGCGGTTTCCTCGGCGACGAGCCTTCCGTTCATGGTGTACAACTGGCCACGCGGTGTCGCGGTCGATATGGGGGCCACTCCCGGGTTGTTTCACCGGCTGGCAGAACTGGACCGAGTGGTGGCGATCAAGGACAGTACGGGGAACTGGCTCGGCATGCTCGACACGGTCGAACAGCTCTCGCCCGAAGTCCGCGTGTTCGGCAGCTTCTTGCACCGACGTGGCCTGGCGGTACTCCAGAACATCGGTGGGGACGGCAACATCGATGGCGGTGGTATCGGCGCCCCGTTCGCGGTCCCGTACTACCAGGCGGCGTTCGCGGGGGATCGCGGCGCGGCGTCGATGTGGGCGGACAAGTACCAATTGTTGTCGGGCAAGCTGATTCGCCCGGACTACAGCGGAGTCTTCGCGTCACCCATCCCCCAGTTGAAGGCCGTCATGTCGATTCTCGGCCAGCCCGGCGGGCACGTTCGCGCTCCGCTGCTGCCTTTCAGCGGCGATTTTGCCGCGCTCGAACGCGTCGTCGCCGAGTCCGGGATCGCGGAGGCGGCGCAGGGCGCGGGGGCACTCGATGTCTAGAACGTCTGACGTGGTCGTGATCGGGGCGGGGATAGTCGGAGCAGTGACCGCGCTGCGCCTTGCACGTGCCGGCCGACGCGTCACAATTCTCGATCGATCCGCGCCCAATACCCAGGGTTCCGCCGCAACGGCCGGCAACCTCCACATCCAGACGATCCATACCCGCAGACCCGGCCAGGACGTGCCTGTCGATGTGCGCAAGCTCGTGCCTTTCCAGCGGAAAGCGAGCCAGCTGTGGGACGAGCTGGCAGCGGACGTCGGTCCAGATCTGGGTTTGGTGCGATGCGGCGGATTCATGGTCGCCGAAACCGATGAACAGGTAGCCGCATTGCGGGAGAAGCACGCGTGGGAGATCGAGGCGGGTATCGCCTCTGAGGTCCTCGACGGTGACACGGTACGCCGAGAATTGCCGCTCCTGGGGGAGACCGTGCAGGCGGCGACTTGGTGCGGACTGGACGGGTACGCCGAACCACACCTGGCAGCGCCCGCCGTGTTGTCGCAGGCAGTCGCCGCCGGTGCCGAACTGCGTCCGTATACCCGAGTGACGGGTATCGAGGGCTGCGCAGGCACGTGGCTGGTCCGTTCCGGATCCGAAGCCTGGCGCGCGTCGAAGGTTGTCAACGCGGCGGGGCCGTGGATGGCGGAGATTGCCCGCCTGGCCGGCGCTGAGCTGAACTTGCGCCCGGCAGTGCTGCAAATGCACGCGATGTCCGCAGCGCCCGGAACACTTCCATACCTGGTACAGCATGTCGCGGAAGGCATTTCGGTAAAGCAGGATCGAACCGACCGCATCGTCATCGGCGGTGGGTGGCCAGGTGGGCCCTTCGACCCGGAAATGTCGGCTCCGGTGAACGCCGCGAGCATCGCGGGCAACCTGGCGCAGGTGTCGCGACTGTTGCCCGAGCTCGCCGATCACGCGATCGGGGCTGCGTGGACCGGCCCCGTGATCACGACACCGGACGAGATGCCGATTGTCGGCGAATTGGACTCCGCACCGGGGATGTTCGTCGCGGGCGGCACGTACTCCTTCACATTCGCACCGGTATGGGCCGAGGTCGTCACATCGCTGGTGTGCGGGGAAGAGTTCGCGCTCGACGTCACAGACTTCGGACCGCGCCGACTCGCCGCCGTTTCCCGCGCCGACCTACGCCAAGGAGAATCGCTATGACCACCGTCCGCATGTTCGTCAACGGACAGGCGCTGTCCGGAGGCAGCCTCAACGACGCGCTCGAGGGTGCCCGATTGATCGGCGAGGCGAAGACAGCTCCGCGCTACCGTTTCTACACGGTCCGCGATGAGTTCCCAGGTCTACACCCCGTTGCGTCCGGCGGGGTCGCGGTACCCGGTGAGGTGTACGAGGTGTCGTACGAGGTGCTGCGCGAGAAACTACTTCCGCGGGAGCCTTCGGAGTTGGAGTTGACCGTTATCGAACTCGAAGACGGTTCCGGCTCGTTCTCGATGAAGATGCGCGATGAGTCGGTGAGCCTACCGGGAGTATCGGACATCAGCGACCGCGGCGGCTGGATCGCGTACCTCGAGGCGATCGCATGAACGCGTCGTCGGTGATTCGTGGCGGCACAGTTGTCGAGGCGTCGTGGAGTGGTCCCGCGGACGTACTGATTCGAAACGGGAAGATCGCGGCTCTCCTGGAACCCGGTGCCGTCGTGGCGGATCCGACTGTCCAGACCATCGACGCCGTCGGCAAGCTCGTGCTGCCGGGTGGGGTTGATCCGCACTGTCACGTGGGTTTCACCTCCGGTGAGTTCACGTCGCTGGACTCCTACGCGGAATGCACGACGGCAGCTGTCTGCGGTGGCACCACTACGATCGTCGACTTCGCGATTCCCCGCCCCGGCCAGCGCCCGCTCGATGCGGCCATTGCACAGCGGGCGAAGGCGGTTGAAGGTCTGTGCGACTCCGCGCTGCACGGGTGCGTCGTCGAGTGGGACGACACCACTGCGGATCAGCTGAAGACCATGGCGGACAACGGCATCAGAACGGTCAAGATGTTCACCACCTACGCGGGCGAGAGCATGGCCGACGCGCACACCATCCTGCGCACGATGCAGACCACTCGGGATCTCGGTGGCATGGTGATCATCCACTGCGAGTCCGATGCCATCGTCGTCGACGCACAGACCAGAGCCGCGGGCGCCGCAGGAATCGACGCCGCGCACATGGCGTGCACACGGCCGGAGATTGCGGAGGCAGCCGCGGTTGCGGAGATTCTGGCGATTGCCGAGTCCCAGCATGCGCCGGTCTATTTCGTGCATCAGTCGACCGCGGAGGCGGTGGAACTGGTGGCCGACGCCCGCAAGCGTGGCTTGGTCGCATTCACGGAATCGGTGACGCACCATCTTGTCCTCGATGACCGTGCCTACACCGGCGAGGAGCCCGAAAGGTTCGTCTGCTGCCCGCCGTTGCGGTCTGCTGAGGCAGTCGAGGCGCTCGGCGAGCATCTGTTCACCGGTCACATCACTACGATCGGATCCGATCACTGCTGTTATGACCTGGGCCAGAAGCAGTCACATCGCCACGACGTACGAGCCATGCCGAACGGCCTTCCGGGCGTTGAAACGCGGCTACCGGTGATCTTCTCCCGGTACGTGAACGACCGTGGCCTGTCCGCCAGCCGGTTCGTGCAACTGAGCGCCACGAATCCGGCGCGAACAAACGGCCTGTACCCGCGAAAAGGATCGCTCATGCCCGGGGCCGATGCGGATATCGCGATCTGGGACCCACAAACCCGATGGACAGTCGGTGTCGACCAACTACATATGGCGACGGACTACACGCCTTACGAGGGCATGGAATTGAAGGGTCGACCGACCACCGTGCTCGTCGGCGGGCACGTGGTCGTCGACCACGGAGAGCTCGTCGACGCCACTCCCCGAGGCCGACATATCGAGGCGAACCCGCTCGACTTCCGTGAGATGGCGATCGGCTGCATTCCGATGGCCTGACGCTGTCGGCCCGAATGACGGTGGTGGAGCGCGGAGTCTCGAGGGCATACGCCGTCGACGGTCGCGGCACGTCGCACCCCCGCCTGAAGTACGGCATCTGCACAAACAGGTCAACACCGATTTCGTGGCGAAGTACTTTGCAAACGTTGCGACTGCCGGGCGGAGTTACGAAGCGGATTGCCGGACCAACCGGTCTCGCAGCGCGGTGAGCGTTGCGGGAGAAAGACCGGCCCGGGTTCGCAGGTAGTTCTCGATACTCCCGTGTCGATCGCGCAGTGTGGTGAGCATGGTGTACATCGCCGTCCGTGGCGCGCCGAATACCGCGCGGTAGCGGGCGGGGTCCACATCTTCGGGCAGGCGGGCCAGTAGGCGGGGCAGGTGCCGGTCGGTGAAGTGGATGGCGCTGAGTTCGTAGTCGTCGAGGATCGTCGCTTCGTCGACGCCGAGTGCCGCCAGCAGTAATGCGACGGTGACACCGGTGCGGTCCTTGCCCGCGGTGCAATGGATCAGTGCCGGGGTACCATCCGCATCGGCGAGGCCGGTCAATATCCGGCCGAATACATCGGCGTCGAAATCGGCCATCCGGCGGTACATTTCGGCGAGGAAGTCGTCGGGAATGTCGGCGGGCCGGGTGCGGATCATCTCGGCATTGGCCCGGGTGTGGGCGGCGGTGCCGCCGATGGTGAGTGGTATCCGACGCACAGTGGCGGGGAGGGCCGAGGGGGACCGGTCGCGTTCCTCGTCGGTGCGCAGATCGTAGGCGACCAGCAGGCCGAGGCGCTCGACGACGGCGAGATCGGCGGTGCTGAGCCGATGCGGAGCGTCGGACCGAAAGACCATCCCCCAGCGCGTGCGTCCACCGTCGACGGTCGGGTAGCCGCCGAGATCGCGGAAGTTCGTCGCTCCGTGTAGGGCGAGGACACGCTCGGGCATTGCGCCGACTCCTCATAGTGAGAATACTCTTCTTGTGAGTGAGAATAGCCTTGCAGGCCCCGAGGTGGATGTGGTGGGGCGCATCGCAGCGCGGGCTCTCGCCAAACGGGAGGCAGCCTATGCCGATGAGGTGCGCCGGCTGCTGGATGCCGCGCTGGCCGTCATCCGCGCCAGCGGAACCGCGTCGCGACCGCGCGTCGCCGACATCGTCGCGGCCGCCGGTCTGTCCAATGATGCCTTCTACCGGCACTTCCCGTCGAAGGACGCACTCATTTCCGCCCTCATCGAGGACGGAGCCGAGCGCGTGGTGGCTTATGCCGCCCGGCGAATGCGCACGGCCGATACACCACAGGACCAGGTCCGCCGCTGGGTCGAGGCGGTGCTGTTCCAGGCCACCGGGAGCACGGCGATGCTGACCAGGGCGGTGCTGTGGAACGGGGGTGGGTCGGCCCCGGATATCGATGCCGGATCGCCGACACCGAGCGATCGGCTCGCCACCCTGCTGCACGGCGCCTTCGCCGAATTGGGCAGTCAGGACCCGGAATTCGATGCCGCGCTGGTCGCACACGCGACGGTGGGCAGTCTGACCGATTACCTCTGGCGCCGGGTGGACCCGACCGCCGCCGATATCGACCGCACGACCGCGTTCTGCCTGCGCGCGATCACCCCGATCAACTCTGCAGATAGCGCAGCGGAGCGTAATTGGCCCAACCGGAATCCGGCCAGTTGAACCAGCCCGCCGATGCCGAGGTGCCGCCGTCGGGGTGCAGGGTGGTGCCGGTGAGGTAGGCCGACAGGGCCGAGGCGAGGAAGACCACGCAGTTCGAGACATCGGTGACCTGTCCGGGGCGGCCGAGGGGGATCGCGACCCGAGCCCCGACCGGATCGGTCATGGCACCGTCGCCGTGGGAGAACCTGGCGAGGTTGGGGGTCGGCACGAAGTCCGGGGCCACATTGTTGACCCGGATCCGGTCCGGTGCGAGTTCGACGGCGAGGGTGCGGCCGAACTGTTCCACGGCCGCCTTCGCGGCGGCGTAGACGGCGAAACCCGGTGCGGCACGGTGCGCTTCGATGGTGGTGATATTGACGATGCTGCCGCCGCGCCCACCGGCCCGCATCCGCGGCACTGCCAGAGCACACGCATGGAATACATGCACCAGATTGGTGCGCAGCAGTGCGTCCCAGCCCTTGGGGGTGGTGTCGGTGAACGGCGCACGGAAGGTGCCGCCGACGACATTGACGAGGGTGTCGAGCCGACCCCAGCGCTCGTCGACGGCGGCGAACAGTGCTGCCAGCGTATCGGGATCTCGGGCGTCACCGACCTGCACCAGACCGTCGCGCTCATCCTCGGCCATGGTGCGCCGCAAGGCCTCGGCGGCTTCGGTGTCGAGGTCGAGCACCGCGGTGCGGACACCGTTGGCCGCCAGATCGTGCACGATCGCCTGCCCGAGACCGCCTGCGCCACCGGTGATCACAGCCACTGTGCCGTCGAGGGCGCCGCGCTGTTCGAACCAGTCCGTCACTTGTCAACGACCCCGCTCGACCTTGTTGAACGGCACGTCGCGGTCGGCGGTGTGCTCGCGGGGCATGCCGAGTACGCGTTCGCTGATGATGTTGCGGGCCATTTCGGTGCTGCCGCCCGCGAGGCTCCAGGCGTTGCGGAACAGGTAGTCGATGCCGAGTTGGCCGATGCCGGGACCGTCCGGGTCGCCGGTCACCGCCGCCGCGCCCGCTATGGTGACCGCGGAATCGGTTTGCAGCCAGGCATTCTCGGCGCTGAACAGGCGGACGATGGACCCGGCCGCCGGCGAGAGGGCGCCGGTGCCGATGGCGTGCGAGATATGCGCGATGAGCTGGTTGCGGACCACGATCATGGCCCTGGCCGCCCCGATATCCTCACGCACTCGCGGATCGTCGAGCCGACCGGTCGCGCGGGCCAGGTCGACCAGCGCGGTGGCCTCCGTCCCGAGATGGGGGCGCTGGCCGCTGGTGTAGGGCGAGGTGCCGCCCATCGCGGCCCGTTCGTGTACCAGCAGCCGCGACGCGGCCGCCCAGCCACCGCCGACCTCGCCGATCACGGTGTCGGCGGGCAGCCGGACATCGTCGAAGAACTCCTGGCAGAACTCGGTCGATCCGGTGACCTGTTTGATCCGCTGGATGGTCACGCCCGGAGCGCCGACCGGGACGAGGAATAGGGTGAGCCCGTTGTGCTTGGGCACATCCCAGTCGGTGCGGGCCAGGCACAGTCCGTAGTCGGCGGCGTAGGCGCCCGAACTCCAGATCTTGGAGCCGTTGAGGATCCACTCCGCACCGTCGCGATCGGCGCGGGTGGTCAGTCCGGCCAGATCGGAGCCGCCGCGCGGTTCGGACAGGAATTGGGCCAGGATCTCCTCGCCACGCAGCACCGCGGGCAGATGTGTGCGCTTCTGCTCCTCGGTGCCCAGGTCGAGCAGGGTGGCCGCGCAGATCGCGAGGGTCGGCACATTCAGCACCAGCGGCATCTCGTAACCGAGCGCCTCTTCGGTGAAGGCTTGCTGGTGGGCCGGTGTGAGCCCTTGGCCGCCATAGGCTTTCGGGAAGCAGATACCGGCGAAGCCGCCATCGGAGAGTGTGCGCTGCAACTCGCGCGCACGATCCCACACCTCCTCGCTGTCCACACCGGTGTAGGTCTGCGTGGTGGGCGGGAGGTTCTCCTTCAACCAGCGTCGGGCGCGGTCGCGGAAGCTGTCGACTGGTTCGAGATCGGTGGTCATGCGGCACTCCGGACGAGTAGGTCGGTGATGCGGCGGTGGTGCTCCTCCGGCGTGCCGTACAGGGCCCGACCGTAGGTGACGCGCCGCAGAAACAGGTGCAGGTCGTGTTCCCAGGTGACGCCGATGCCGCCGTGGATCTGGACGCAGTCCTGGACGATCACCGGGGCCTTCGTCCCGACATAGGACTTGGCGACACTGACGAATTCGGCTGCCGTGGACGGGTTTTCGTCGACGGCCGCGGCCGCGGCACGGGCGGTCGCGTGGCAGGCCTCCAACCAGGTCTTGTTATCGGCCATGCGGTGTTTGAGGGCCTGATAGGAGGCCAGCGGGCGGCCGAAGGTGTAGCGATCGAACATCCAGGCCACGGTGGCGTCGAAGGCGCGCTGCGCGGCGCCGACCGATTCCGCCGCGGTGAGCGCCGCGGCGATATGCAGTTGCGATTGTGTTGCCGCGGCGGCGGATTCGCCCTGCTGGACCACCGCCTCGGCGCCGACGAAGACATTCGCGAATTCGACCCTCGCGGTACGGCGAACCAGGTCGAGCGTCCATGTCGGCGTGACCGTCACGCCTGGGGTATCGGCGCGCACCAGGAGCTGGATCGGGCCGTCCGGGCCGTGTGCGGTGACGAGGAACAGGTCGGCGCGGTCACCGGCTTCGACCCGGTCCTTCGATCCGGTCAGCCGATAGCCGGTGCCGTCGGGTTCGGCGCGGGTGTCCGGGGCGGTGAGATCCAAACCGTGGCCGGGCTCGTAGAGCGCCCATGCGGCGACGCTGTCGCCGGCGACGATCTCGGCGATCACGCCGGCGAACCGATCGCCGGCGGCCGCGAGTCCGGCGAGTACCGCGCTGGTGGGGATCAGCGGGCCGGGCGCGCAGGTGCGCCCGAACTCCGCGGCCACCAGCGTGAGTTCGGTCAGCGGCTGGCCGGAAATCGAGCCGCCGCCGAGTCTTTCGGGCACCAGCATCGCCGTCCAGCCCAATTCCGCACCCCGTCGCCACCATTGGTTATCGAAACCCGTTGCGGCATCGCCGAGTTCGCGGACGGTCTCGATCGGGACGGTGCGGTCGAGGAATTCGCGGGTCGTCGTCTGGAACAACCGCTGCTCGGCGGTCGGCTCGATACTCATGTTCTCGGTCCTCCGAATCAACCGCTGAGCACCTGCTCACCGGGCTGAGACGCGCTGTTGGGAACCGCGCGCCGCCGTCTCCTATTTGACGGTCTCCCATACCGATGTGAGAATCGGATTCATCAGTTAATGAGAGTAGCATTCTCGCGTGCCGGTCGGTAGGTCCGTGGCGAGCGCGCGGTGCCGAAGGGAGCCATCAGTGGTGAACGACTTCGAGGAGATCGATTTCTTTCTCGGCCGGGAGCTCATAGCGGATCCGTATCCGTACTTCGACGCCATGCGCGCGCAGTGCCCGGTGGCGCGCGAGAACCACCACGGCGTGTACATGGTGACCGGGTACGACGAGGCGCTCGAGGTGCTGAACGACACCGAGCACTTCTCCTCGTGCACCTCGGTGACCGGTCCGTTCCCCGGCTTCCCGGTCCCGCTGGAGGGCGATATCGACGCGCTGATCGCCGAGCACCGCGACAAATTGCCGTTCAGCGATCAGCTGCCCACCCTGGACCCGCCGGTGCACACCCAGCATCGCGGATTGCTGATGCGTCTGATCACCCCGAAGCGCCTCAAGGAGAACGAGGACGCGATGTGGTCGCTCGCCGACCGGATGCTCGACGACTACCTCGCACCCGGACGCGGTGACTTCATCCGCGACTTCGCCGGTCCGTTCACCTTGTACGTCATCGCCGATCTGCTCGGTGTGCCCACGGCCGACCAGGCGGAATTCCTCCAGGCATTGCAGCGCGACCCGCACCGGGAAGGCGCCACCCTCGGCAGTACCGAGGGGGAATCCATGCACCACAACCCCATCGAATTCCTCTACGGCAGGTTCGCCGACTACATCGAGGACCGCCGGCGTGAGCCGCGCGGTGATGTGCTCGGCAGCATGGCGACCACGATGTTCCCCGACGGCTCCGAGCCCACGGTGCTCGATGTCGTTCGGGTGGCCACGAATCTGTTCTCGGCCGGTCAGGAGACGACGGTTCGACTGCTCAGCTCCGCGCTGAAACTGCTCGCCGAACAGCCCGAACTGCAACGGTGGCTGCGCGAGGACCGTTCGCGCATACCCAATTTCATCGAGGAGGTGCTGCGCATGGAGAGTCCGGTCAAGGGTGACTTCCGCTTGTCGCGGGTGCCGGTCAGCGTCGGCGGGGTGGACCTGCCCGCCGGTAGCACCTTGATGGTGGTGAACAGCGGCGCCAACCGGGATCCGCGTCGCTTCGAGGACCCGTCGACCTTCGATCCCGAGCGCTCGAATTCCCGCACTCACATCGCCTTCGGCCGCGGCATCCACACCTGCCCGGGTGCGCCGCTGGCCAGGGCCGAGGCGCGCGTGGCCATCGAGCGGCTGCTGGACCGCACGACCGATATCCGCATCGACGAAGCGGTACACGGCACCGCCGACGCGCGCGAGTACGAGTATGTGCCGACCTTCGTCCTGCGCGGTTTGACCGCGCTGCATCTGGAATTCGATATCCCGGAGGGTGGTACCCGATGAAGGTCTCGGTCGATTCCGACCGCTGTCGCGGACACGGTGTGTGCCTGTCGTTGTGCCCGGAGGTGTTCACCCTCAACGACGACGGCTACGCCGAGGTGCTGACCCCTGAGGTTCCGGCCGATTCCGCCGGTGCCGTGCTGGTGGCCGTGTCGGCCTGTCCGGAGCATGCCATCACCGCGAGTTGACCGGCGCCATCCAGTCAGCCGACCGGCATCTTGTTCGAGGAAGAGCGTTAATCCATGGCCGACAGTCATATTGCCGAATCAGGTGACCCGGTGGCGGGCGCCGCCGCACCGATGACGCCCGGCTGGCATGCCGGTCGAGCACCGGATCGCCCGGCGATCGTGCTGGCGGCCAGCGGCGAGGTGGTGACCTATGCCCAATTGGAGCAGCGGTCGATCCGGTTCGCCAGGGCGCTGCGTGCGCGCGGGCTGGCCGTCGGCGATCACATCGCGATTCTCATGGAGAACAATCGCCCGTTTCTCGAGATCGCGTGGGCGGCGCAGCGCTGCGGTCTGTACTACACCGCGATCAACCGGCATCTGAAACCCGGTGAGGTGCAGTACATCCTGGACGACTGCGGTGCCACCGCACTGGTGACCAGCGAGTCCATGGCCGAGGTGGTGGCCGATCTCGACCTCTCCGCCATCCCGGTGCGGATCGCGGCGGTGGGGAAGCTGGTCGGTTTCGAGCGATACGACGATGTGCTGGCGGCGGCCTCGCCGCGGCCGCTCGGCGCCGACGAATGCGAGGGGCGCGAGATGCTGTACTCCTCGGGAACTACCGGGCGGCCGAAGGGGGTTCGCAAACCGCTGCCCGCAGTCCCGCTCGGTGACCCGGCGTCGGCGCCGGTGCAGATCGCGCGGGGTCTGCTGGTGAGCGGCGCCAGTGACGCTGCGGTGTATCTGTCGCCCGCGCCGCTGTATCACGGTGCGCCGCTGGTGTTCTCGATGTCATGGCACCGAATCGGCGCCACCGTGATCGTGATGGAACGCTTCGACCCCCGGCACTGTCTGGAGCTGATCGAGCGTCATCGGGTCACGCACGCGCAGCTGGTGCCGACGATGTTCGTGCGCCTGCTCCGGTTGCCGAAGGCCGAACGAGAAAGCTACGACATCTCCAGTCTGGTCGATGTGGTCCATTCGGCGGCGCCGTGCCCGGTGCCGGTGAAGCGGCAGATGATGCAGTGGTGGGGACCGATCATCGGTGAGTACTACTCCGGGACAGAGGATGTCGGGAACACCTACATCGGTGCCGAGGAGTGGCTGGCACATCCGGGCTCGGTGGGTAGACCGGCGCAGGAATGCCACATTGTCGGCGCGGATGGCGCGGAGTTGCCGCCGGGCCAGGTCGGCGTGGTGTATTTCGGTGGAGGACGGCCGTTCGAATACCACCACGACGCCGCGAAGACGGCGTCGGTGACCCACGCGAAGGGCTGGCGCACGCTCGGCGATATGGGCTACCTCGACGCCGACGGCTATCTGTATCTGACCGATCGGCAAGCCCACATGATCATTTCCGGTGGGGTGAATATCTACCCGCAGGAGGCCGAGAACGTCCTCGCGGCACATGCCGCGGTTGCCGACGCCGCGGTGCTCGGGGTACCGGACGAGGAAATGGGCGAGGCGGTGAAAGCCGTTGTCCAGTTGGTCGATCCAGCCGCCGCCGGTGCCGATCTCGCGGCCGAGCTGATCGCCTGCTGCCGTGCGGAACTCGCCGCCTACAAATGCCCGCGCACGGTCGACTTCGTCACCGAGTTGCCGCGTGATCCCAGCGGCAAACTCTACAAACGCCAACTGCGTGCCCAGTATTGGGAAGGCCACGACACGTTGGTCAGCTGAGTGGCCTACCGCGTGGGCGAGGGCGCGGGGCGCGGCCAGCTCCGCCCGTACAGCCGCTCGATATCACTATTGAAACGCCCCAGGTAGTGCGCGAATTCGGCGCGCTCCGCGGCGGTCCAATCCCGCGTTACCGCTGCCAGTACGTCGACGATGACCGCGCGCTCCCGATCGAGGCGCTGGCCGCCCGCCGCGGTGACGCGAAACTTGCGCGCGATGCCGCCCTCGGGGTCGGGAATGCGTTCGACGAATCCGGTGCGCAGCAGTGCGGCGGTTTGCCGATGCAGCGTTGACACATCCAATGCCAGTGCGTCGCTGAGCTGCCGCAGCGACATGGGTCCCTGGATGCGCAGCCGGCTCAGCAGCAGATATGAGCTGCGCTCCAGCGGGTCGTCGGTGCGCCGGTGCTGCGGGCTCAGCCGGTAGTGGCCGAGTAGCAAGGTCTCGAACTCGATCAGTTGTATGCGCTTATCCATGCCTTCCTTCCTCGGAGATGTGCATCACACATGCTGCGTGTATTGCTCACGTTTAATGCATGATACACATATAGTGTACGATACACGCTGATAGTTGTGAGTCCGAGGGAGATTTGCGTGGACAAGCCTGATTCCGCCGTTCGGCCGGGCGCCATCTTGGCGGTGCTGGCCTATACCGGCATCGTCGCGTCGCTGATGCAGACGCTCGTGGTGCCCTTGCTCGGCGAATTGCCACAGATACTGAATTCCTCGGCGACCAATACGTCCTGGGTGGTTACGGTCACCCTGCTCGTGGGTGCGGTCGCCACCCCGGTCGCCGGTCGCCTCGGCGATATGTTCGGCAAGCGCCGAATGGTGATCGCCTCGACCGTGCCGCTCATCCTCGGCTCGGTCGTCTGCGCCATGGCGGGTTCGCTGCTGCCGATGCTCATCGGCAGGGGCCTGCAGGGCCTCGGCTTCGGCACCATCCCGCTGGCCGTCGCGCTCCTGCGGGATGTGTTGCCGCCGGAGCGGCTCGGCTCGGCCATCGCGCTGATCAGCTCCTCGCTCGGCATCGGCGGCGCGCTCGGGCTGCCGTTGGCGGCGGCGGTCACCGAGTACAGCAACTGGCGGGTGCTGTTCTGGGCGGCGGCGGCGCTGGTCGCGATCGCCACCGCGCTGATCACGCTGATCGTTCCGGAGGGTATTGCCGAAGGTCCATCCGGTCGCTTCGACGGGTTGGGTGCGGTACTGCTCGGCGGTGGCCTGGTATCGCTGCTGCTCGCCGTGTCCAAGGGGGCGGCATGGGGTTGGACGAGCGGCAGCATCCTCGGCCTGTTCATCGCGGCGGTAGCGCTGCTGCTGGTCTGGGGTTGGTGGGAGCTGCGGACCGTCGAGCCGCTGGTCGACCTGCGGGTCACCGCGCGACCGCAGGTGCTCGTCACCAATATCGCGACGGTCGCCATCGGCGTCGGTATGTACGCGCTGCAGCTGAGTGTGCCGCAGTTGATGCAGCTGCCGTCCTCGCTCGGCTACGGTCTCGGCCAGTCGATGATGGCGATGGGCCTGTGGATGGCCCCCGCCGGAATCATGATGATGCTGATCTCCCCGGTCGGCGCCAAGCTGTCGGCATTACGCGGCCCGAAGTTCACCCTTGTCATCGGCGCCGTCGTCATGGCCATCGGCTATGGATCCGCGCAGGTCCTGATGGGCAGCACCTGGGGCCTGCTCATCGTGAATATCATCTGCAGCTCCGGTGTCGGCTTCGCCTACGGCGCCATGCCCGCCCTGATCATGGGCGCGGTTCCGCAGTCGGAGACCGCCGCCGCCAATGGCTTCAACACCCTGATGCGCTCGATCGGCACCTCGATCTCCGCCGCCGTGGTCGGCGCGGTGCTCGCGCAGTTGACGGTTACGGTCGGTAGTCACAGCATCCCCACCGAGGACGGCTTCCGCATCGCATTCTTGATCGGCTGTGGCGTATCGGTGCTGGCGGCATTGATCGCCATGGCCATTCCGGTCCGGCGTGCGATCGTCGTCCACCCGGCCGAGCAGGCCGAAGCGGAGGTGCCCGCGCGGGTCTGAGACCGCGACGGCGGATAGCGCTCGTCCGCGCAGCGTGGCGCGGTGGGAACGGCGCCCCGAACCTGCTCAGGTAGTAGGTTCGGGGCGCCGGCGCGGATCTGGTCGCAGCCTCAGTGCCGGTTGCCGATCGCCTCGTCGAGCAGGCCGAGATCGGTGCCCAGTTCGGCGGCGATCGACCGGACCGCCGCGACATCCTTGCCGACGAATTCGCCGACCGATGCGCTGAATTCAGCCACCGAACCTCGGCCCGCGACACCGGTCAGCGCGCGACTGGCGGCGCTGCCGTGCGGTAGTGCGGCCAGCAGGGTGGCCTCCGCGACACCGAGCTGTTTCCCGAGATCGACTGCCGCGGTGAGTATTCCGAGCTGTGCCGCGAATACGGCATTGTTGACCAACTTGACCCGCTGGCCCGCACCGAGCGGACCGACGTGCAGAATCGGGTCGCCGTAGGCGGCCAGCGCGGGCCGGACCCGGTCCAGGGTCTGCGCCGGCCCGCCGACGAAGAGGGTGAGCCGTCCGGCCGCGATATCGGGTGGGCCGCCGCTGACCGGGGCGTCGAGCACCTGAATGCCGTGTGAGGCAATGGCTTCGGCGGCAATGGCCGCGGTCGTGTCCGGACTGCCGGTGGTGTGCAGGACGAGCGTCGACCCGGATGGCATGGCGGCCAGCAGTGGTGTGCCGAGACAGACCGCCCGAACCTGTTCATCGGTGAAGACGCACACGACGACCAGATCGGCGCTGCACCCGACGGCCGCGGGGGCGGATACCGCCTGCGCGCCGATTTCGGTGAGGGCCCTGCGTGCTTCGAGCGACCGGCCGAGCGCGCACACCTCATGTCCGGACCGGACCAGCCGCTCCACCATGGGACGCCCCATCCGCCCGGCGCCGAGGAATCCGATGCGCATCAGCGCGGATGATCGATCATCGCGAGGGTGGCGTCCGCGGCGTCGAGCACGATGCCGGGCTCGGCGTCCGCGGCGGCGGCCAGGTCCGCGATCAGTCCGACGTCCTTGCGCAGCAGTGCACCGGCGTGCGCGGCGAGCCGGTCCAGGGTGCCGCCCCCGGCCACGATCCGACCGAGGGCGAAGCTGTCGGCGGTGCCGTGGGAGATCACCTCACCGAGGCGGGTGGGATCGATGCCGATTGCCGTACCGAGTGCGAGAGTGCTTGCCGCAGTGGCGAGATTCGCGGTGAACAGCAGATTGTTGAGCAGTTTGGTGGTCTGTCCGGCGCCGAGCGGGCCCAGATGTACGACGGGATCGGCGTAGGTCTCGAAGACCGGGCGACAGCGTTCGACGACATCGGCCGAGCCGCCGACCATCACCAGCAACCGGCCGTCGGCGGCCGCCGCACCGCCACCGCTGACCGGCGCGTCGACGATCGAAACTCCCTGTGCCACCGCGATATCGGCGAGATCGCGGCAGGTGTCGGGGTGTACCGTGCTGTGCACGGCCAGGATCGTGCCCGCCGACATACCCGCCAGCACGCCATCGGTACCGGTCACGACCTCGCGGACGTCGGCGTCGCCGACGACGCAGAGGCAGACGAGATCGCTCGCGGCGGCCAATTCGGCCGGTGACGCGGCGAGCTTCGCCGCCGTATCGGCGAACGGCTCGAGTGAGGCGGGCCGCCGCGCCCACAGCGTCGTCTCGTAGCCGGAGTCGACGATCCGACGCGCCATCGGCCCACCCTGGCTGCCCAGTCCGATGAATCCGACCCGCATCACATTTCGCTTTCCACGCTGAAACCTATTGTCATGCTGATACTTTCGCTTCGGGCCGCCAGCATGCGGCGAGCAGGCCCGCGGTGGCGACCAGGCCGACCCCGAGGGCGATGCCGCCACCGGCCCACCCGGTTATCTCGATATCGGCGGCGTGATCGATGGACAGCCACCCGGGACCGAGCAGTGCCAGTGCCAGCGAAACGACCGCGAGCACGAGCACATACTCGTAACCCTCCTTGAATACGAAGAATCCGTTGGTGCGGTGGGCGAGCAGACCCGCGACCGCCATCACCGAGATGATCGCCGCACATGCCAGCGGAGTGAGCAGCCCGACGATCAACAGCACGCCCGCACCGATTTCGGTGACGACGCTCAGCCAGGCGTGTAGGACACCGCCGCGCAGTCCGAGGCCGCTGAACCAGCGCGCGGTGCCCGCGATCTTGCCGCCGCCCACCCAGTGATTGACCCCGTGGGCGATCATGGTGCCGCCCACGACGAGTCGTACGAGTGCGATGGCCACGTCGACGACGTCCATCAGTTGTCCTCCTGATTCGCTGCCGCGGTAGCGCCGTTGAATTGTATTGACGGTCCGGTGAATTCGCCGATCGCACGGGCAACGGCGGTCTCCTCGACGAAGGCGAGCAGCCCGAGGTGGTAGGCGGCGGCGGTATGTCCGATGCTCAGGTTGTGGCCGCTGTTGGGCTGGATATTGAGCACGACCCGGGGTGCGGCGGTGAACCGGGCGGCGACCTCGGCAAGGGCCGCCGGGTCGTTGCGCCAGACGCGTTCGTGGTCGCCGACGGTGAACCGCACCGGAATCCGCACTTCGGCGGCGAGGGTGGGGAAGGTGACCTGTGGCCAGTCCTCGACCGAATTCCCTTCGTAGCGTGGGCCATAGGAGCCGATCCGCGCACCGCCGACCAATTCGGGCGGGTACAGACCGGCCGGATACCACAGCAGGTCGGTGACCCCGCCCGGCACGCCGTCGCGGCGGATGCGCCGCCGCCCGTGCGGGTCCGGTCCCCACAGGATGTCGTAGGCCTCCTGCTGATGTTCCAGCCCGGTCCCGGCCAATTCGAGGCCGAGCAACTCGCGGCCGCGCTCGTCGGCCGCCATCCGCAGCGCCAGTTCACTGCCCGCGGAATGCGCCAGCAGGAAGGTGCCCGCGCCGCGGGGCCGCGACCCGAGATGCTGCTCGGCCGCCGCGTACATCACATCGACGCGGCGATGTGGATCGGCGAGTTCGTCCGCGTGCGTGCCCGAGCTGCCGTATCCGGGCCGGTCCAGGGCCAGCACGGTGTATCCGGCCGCGGCGGCCAGCCGCAGCAGGGACAGTCTCGGGTGGCCGGGGCAGTCGAAATATACCGAGGTGGTGGCTCCGCCGTGCACGGCGAGCACGACCGCCCGCGGCGTCGGCGTCTCGGCCAGCAGCCCGGACATCGGGATGCCGTCGACCTCGGTGACCACCGGAATCGGGTCGTCTCCGGTCAGCAGGGAGAAATCGGATTCGGTGATCGTCATGAATCACTCCGCAGCAGCAGCGCGCCACCCGGGGTGAGCCCGCCGCTCGACACCACACCGACGCGCGCGCCCGCCACCTGTCGCGCGCCGGCCGCACCGCGCAACTGCAGTATTGCCTCGTGCAGCAGTCCCATGCCGTGGGTGCGGCCGTGCGAGAGCTGGCCACCGTGGGTATTGAGCGGCAGCAGGCCGTCGCGGGCGATGTTCTTGCCGCCGTCGAGGAAGTCCTTGGCCTCGCCGATACCGCAGAAGCCGAGGGCCTCGAGCCAGGACACACAGTTGAAGGTGAACCCGTCGTACAGTTCGGCGACGTCGACATCGCTGGGGCGCAAGGTGGTTCGGGTCCACAGATGCGCGGCCGGGCCGAGCACCTGCGGTTCATGGGTGAGGGTGCTCTGATCCCATTCGATCCGCTCGATGATCTGGGTGCCGACCGCCTCCACCAACACGGGTGGTTCGGCAAGATCACGTGCCGCCTCCACGCTGGAGACGATCACCGCGATCGCGCCGTCGCAGGGCACATCGCAGTCGTAGAGCCCGAACGGCGTGGTGATCGTGCGCGCCTCGAGATAGTCCTGCATGGTCAGCGGATCTCGATAGATCGCGGTCGGCTCGAGTTCGGCATTGGCGCGCTGGTTCAGCGCGATCCAGCCGAGAGTTTCCCGAGTGGTGCCGTAGCGATGGAAGTGTCGTTGCGCGTTCTGCGCCAGGGTATGTGCCGCCGAGGTGGCGCCGAAGGGGGCCATCCAACCGGGTGTGCGCCCACCGGACGGCTGGATCCGGCCCGTGCGCATCAGATCGTTGAAGGTGGCTTCCCACACGGTGCGGAAACACAGCACATGCCGGGCCAGCCCGCCCGCGACCGCCAGCATGGCCGCGATGACCGACCCACCGGGGCCGAAGGTTTCGATCCCGCCGTTGTGCCACGTCGGCCGGATGCCGAGGGCCGCCTCCAGGGCGGTGACGCCGCCTTCGCTGAATCCGCCCAGATTACCGCCGCCGGGATAGGTCGACAGGCCGTCGATATCGGCCATCGCCAGTCCGGCGTCCGCGATCGCGCGTTCGCAGGCCTGGATGGTCAGCCGCAGCGGCGGAACCTGCAGCCGGCGCCCGATCGGCGACATGCCGATACCGGTGAGCGCGACCCGATCCTCGAATTTGTCCGACCGCACCATCGGCCGCACGTGCCGCCAAAATTCTTGTGGTGCAATAGCGTCCACCGGCAGCGGAGCCGGATCCGACTGTGTTTCGACGGGCCGGAACAGCGGCAGCCAGACATCGTCGTCCTGTTGGAAGACCACCTCGAGTCGCATGCCGAGGACCAGGTCGTCCGGCTCGCAGTCGATCACATTGGTGGTGAGCCGAACCCGCGGATCCTCCTCGAGCGCGACCTGCGCCACCACGTACGGCGCGGGCAGCCCCGGCACACCGAAACGATGGTTGACGGTGAAACCGGCGAGTGTGGCGAAGCCGGAGACGGCGCGCACCCCCATCTCGTGTCCACGGCAGTACCGGCACACCGGCTGCGGTGGATGGATCAGTGCCGCACAGGATTCACATTCCTGAATGCGCAGCGTGCCATCGCTCCCCGAAGTCCAGAAGAACTCGTTTTCGAGGGTGAGCAACGGCAGCGGACGTCCCGATGCTTCGCCCATATCGCCTCCTCGCTCTTTCGTCAGATCTGGGCGTCGCCCTTGCGCACGGTGACCGGTTCGGCCAGCCGCTGCTCATCGCAGACGCGCTGCAGTTTCGCCAGAGTTTCGGCCAATCCGGCGCCCAACCGGGGACCGGGGGTGAAGGTGGCCGGGAGATGCCGCATGCCCTGGATGACGCCGATGGTGTCGTAGTGCACGGCGCGCTCGGGATCGCAGCGATATTCCGGCATCCGGTCCAGCACCGCGAGCAGCATCCGCTTGAACACCATGCGCGCCATATTGGAGCCGATGCAGCGATGCACGCCGAGGCCGAAGCTGTAGTGCCGATTGCCCCGTCGTTCCATGTCGATCTCATTGGGGTTGTCGAACACCTCGGGATCCCGATTGGCCATCGCCCACGACAGCCACAGCCGCTCACCCTCGGCAAACCGCTTGCCGCCGACTTCGCAATCCTGGGCGAAGGTGCGGCCGTCACCCGGTGCGGGCGTGAAGTAGCGCAGGAACTCCTCGGTCGCGGAATCCAGGATGAGATCGCGTTCCCGGCTGAGCAATTCGCGCTTGTCCGGATTCTCCGACAGCCATTCCAGTGCGTGCGCGGTGAGTGCGGTGGTGGTGTCGAAACCACCGCCGATAATGAGGCTGAGCATGCCGAGCGCGTCCATATCGGAGATCGGCTCGCCGTTCAGGGTGGCCTCGGCGACCGCGTGCAGCATGCCCGGCCGCGGATTCTGTTTGACCTCCAGATAATTCGTCAGCAGGTCCAGGCCCATGGTGCGGTGCATCTCGGCGATGCGCGGGGTGTCCGGTGAATCCGGTGGGGTGTACACCGAGGCGTGCGCCGGCTCGTTGTAGATGGTCCACTTGTCCAGCGGGATGCCGAGCATCGCGAGGGTGAGCACCGCGGGCACGATATTCGCCAATTCGTCGACGAAATCGATGGTGCCGCTTTCGATTTGCTCGTCGATGCCGGCGCGCACGATTTCGTCGACGAACGGGATCCAGCGCTGCACCGCGGCGGGGGACAGATACGGGTTCAGCGCCGCCCGCAGCTCCCGCTGTTCGGGCGGGTCCATTTCCAGGATGCCCGCGCGAATGCCCTGCCCGCGTTCCGGTGTCGGAATGGAAATCCCCTTGTAGCCACGGCGTTCCCCGTTGGGGTCGTTGTCATTGGAGATGTGCGGGCAGCGGGCCAGGTCGAACACTTCGCGGTTACCCGCGGCGACCCAATGCCCGCCGTAGGTTTCGGTCCAGGCCACCGGACAGCTGCTCTGCATCTGCTGGGTGATATCGACGAACTGTTCGCGATATTGCGGGGTGTGTCGATCGAAATGAAACTCCGGCCGTCTGCGCTCGGCCTCGGATGCGATATCTTCCACGGTCATCGGCGGTTCCTCTATTCGGTGCTGGAGATCGCCCGTTCGGGGCAGGACCGGACGGCCTCGCGCACGTTGTCCTGCTGATCGGCGGGAACGTCTTCGCTGACCGGTGACGAATGTCCGTCGATTTCACTGAGTTCGAACACCTTCGGGGCGATCATCGCGCACAGCGTGTGCCCCTGACAGCGTTCGGCATCGACATGAACCTTCACGGTGTTTCTTCCCTTCAGATGTGGTAGTCGTACCACTTCAGGTAGCCGCCGGCGTCGACACGCAGCTGCGTGCCGGTGATGAAACGGGACTCGTCGGAAGCCAGGAACAACACCGCGTTGCTGATCTCCTCAGGCTCGATATAGGGGACCGGCATGGCCTGCTGCACGAAGAAGGCGGGTTCGGCATCCGCGCGTGTCGGATGCTCTAGATCCGGGCGGAACGACCGGTACATCGCCTCGCTCTGCAGCATGGGAGTGTTGCAATTGGTCGGATGCACCACATTGGCGCGAATACTGCTCGCGGCCAGATGTGTGGCAATCTCGTGGATATATTGCGACAGAAGGCGTTTGGCGACCATGTAGGCGACACCGCCCGGATCCTTGCCCGGCTGGTCGACCTTCGACATTTCCATCAGCGCCGCGGTCGAACCGGTGGCGATGATCGACGCGCCGGCGCCGAGATGTGGCAGCGCCGCCTGTACGGCATTGATGACGCCGATCAGGTTGGTATCGATGACATCGGTCCAAGCCTGCCACTTCGGATCGCCCTTCATACCGGCGATACCGGCCTGGGCCACCACGATGTCGAGGTGGCCGAATTCGGCGATACCGCGCTCGAGTGCCGCGGCCAGTTGCGCTCGGTCGCGCACATCGGCCTGTTCGGCGATGATGCGCCGCCCGGTCTTCTCGACGAGACGGGTCGTCTCCTCCAGATCCTCCGGTCGGGACAGCGAGTACTGAATGCTCTCGATATCGGCGCAGATATCCACCGCGATGATGTCGGCGCCCTCCTCCGCGAGCTTTACCGCGTGGCTGCGGCCCTGGCCTCGCGCGGCTCCGGTGACGAAGGCGACTTTGCCCTGCACACGTCCCACGGATCTTCCTTTCGGTCCTACTTCTTCTGGGGCTGTACCGCTCGTGCCGCGCACGGACGGGTTCAGGTATTACGGCCGCCGTTGACGCCGAGGATCTGGCCGGTGATGTAGCCCGCGTCCTCGGAGATCAGGAACGAGCAGGCCGCGGCGATATCGGCGGGGCGGCCGACCCGACGCACCGGGGTCCGTTGGATGTGCTCCTCGATGGTTCCGCCGAGCAGCTGCCTTTCCTCGGATCGGCGCAGCATGGGGGTATCGATGAAGCCCGGTGGGACCGCGTTGACGGTGATTCCGTACGGCCCCAGTTCCAGCGCAAGCGATTTGGTGAGGCCGTTGAGTCCGGATTTGGCCGCCACATACGCCGACATGAACGGCTGACCGGAGTGGGTGCTCGAGGAGGAGATATTGACGATGCGTCCCCAGTTCGCGGCCGTCATATCCGGCAGTACGGCCTGGACGGTGTGGAATACGCCGTGCAGGTTCACATCGATGATCCGCTGCCACTCCTCGAAGGTGAGGTTCTGGAAGCGGCGGTACTTCTCGATTCCGGCGGCATTGACCAGCACGGTGATCGGGCCCAGCGCGGCGCGCACATCGGTCAGCGCCGCGGCGATCTCGTCCGGTTTCGTCACATCGGCCTGATAGGCGAAATCGTCCTCGGCGGCCGGGTTCAGGTCGAGGGTGGCGACATGCAGGCCGTCGCCGCGCAGGCGCTCGACGATGCCGAGGCCGATACCCGATGCGCCTCCGGTGACCACAGCGGTTTTCACGCAAGAATCTCCCTTCCGGATGTTGAGAACCGTACTCTCGCTTTGAGCTTATCCGCAAGACTTCCCGGGTGATGCGGGATATTGGCACATGAGCGTCAGTGACATCGGTGCGCGGCGGGTGTCGCCCATTTCGGAATGTTGCTACCTTCGCGCAATCGGCGAATGTATGATTCTCCGATAGTGAGAATGAAGTTTTCATTTGCGCAGCGAGGAGACCGGATGTCAGTGCAAGACCAAGCGGCCGCCCGGCCGGAGCGGGTTCCGACGCGGCGACTGCTCGTCGACGGACAGTTGATCGAGACCGGCCGCACCCTCGCCTCGCTCAATCCCGCGACGGGCGAGGTGTACGGGTACGCACCGGAGGCAGGCATTGCCGAGACCGACGCGGCGATCGCCGCGGCCCGGCGGGCCTTCGACACCACGACCTGGGCCACCGACGCCGCCTTCCGCGCGCACTGCCTCGAACAGCTCTACCAGGCGTTTCGCGATAACGTCGAAGAACTGCGCGAGCTGACGATCGCGGAGGTCGGCGCGACCAGGCAGCTCACCCACGGTAACCAGCTCGAGATCCCCTTCGAGATCGTCCGCTATTACGCCGAGCTGCTGGCGAAGTTCGCCTTCACCGAGGAACTCGGCGATATCGAAATCCGTGGTCAGCGCCATCGGCGCTGGGTGGAGAAGGAAGCCGCGGGCGTGGTGGCGGCCATCGCGGCCTACAACTATCCGCATCAGCTCGCCCTGGCCAAACTCGCGCCCGCGCTCGCGGCCGGCTGCACGGTGGTGCTCAAGGGTGCGCCGGATACGCCGCTGGCCACCCTGGCGATCGGCGAGCTCATCGCGCGTCACACCGACATACCCGCGGGTGTGGTCAATGTGCTCACCTCCTCGGACGTGGCCGTCGGCGAACGGATGACGACACATCCCGATGTCGACGTGGTCACCTTCACCGGTTCGACTCCGGTGGGACGCAAGATCATGGCCGCCGCGAGTGCGACGTTGAAGCGGGTATTCCTGGAGCTCGGCGGGAAGTCGGCCGCGATCCTGCTCGACGACGCCGACTATCGGACCGCGGCGCAGTTCGCGGCGTTCAGCATTGTCGTCCATGCCGGGCAGGGCTGTGCGCTGACGTCACGGCTGCTGGTGCCGCGCAAGGACCACGACGCGATCGTGGAACTGGTCGCGCAGAACTTCGCGCACGTCAGCTACGGCGATCCCGCAGATCCGAAAACCTATATGGGCCCATTGATCAGCGAGCGCCAGCGGGACAAGGTCGACGGCCTGGTGCGGCGCGCGGTGGCGGCGGGCGCCGCACTGGTGACCGGTGGCGAGAAGGTCGACCCGGGCTTCTTCTACCAGCCGACGCTGCTGGCGGGGGTCGATCCGGACAGCGAAATCGCCCAGGAAGAGGTCTTCGGGCCGGTGCTCGCGGTGATTCCGTACGAGGACGACGACGATGCCGTGCGAATCGCGAACAACTCCATCTACGGCCTGTCCGGCGGGGTATTCAGCGCCGACGAGCAGCGGGCACTTGCGGTCGCGCGGCGCATCCGCACCGGCACCATGAGCATCAACGGCGGCAACTACTTCGCCGCCGACGCGCCCTTCGGCGGCTATAAACAGTCCGGCATCGGCCGCGAAATGGGGGTCGACGGGTTGACGGAATTCCTGGAGACCAAGACCTTCGCGGCGGTGGCCCGATGAGCGCGCGGCCACTCGACGGGATCCGCGTCCTCGAGGTCGCGATGTACGGGTTCGTGCCGTCCGCGGGCGCCGTACTCGCCGACTGGGGTGCCGACGTGATCAAGGTCGAGCACGCGGTCACCGGTGATCCACAGCGCGGGCTGCGGCAGATCGCCACCTTCAAGGTCGAGGGCGACCCCAATCCCAATGTGGAACATGCCAATCGGGGCAAGCGCAGTATCGGGGTCGATATGTCGGTGCCGGAAGGTCGGGCGGTGATCCACGACCTGGCCAAGACCGCGGACGTATTCCTGACCAGTTTCCTGCCGCAGCATCGGGCCAAATTCGGCATCGATGTCGACGATATTCGCGCGGTGAACCCCGCGATCATCTATGCCCGCGGCAGTGGTCTCGGCCCGCGCGGCGCGGAGGCCGACAAGGGCGGCTACGACATGACCGCCTACTGGTGCCGCGGCAGCGTGGCCGCCACCATCACCCCGCCCGATATCGACGGACTGATCCCCCCGCCCGGTCCGGCTTTCGGCGACACCATTTCCGGAACCAATCTGGCCGGCGGCATCGCGGCCGCGCTGCTGCGGCGGGAACGCACGGGCGAGCCGTCGATCGTGGATGTGTCGCTGTTGAGCAGCGGGCTGTGGTCGATGGGGCACACCATCGCGCTCTCGGCGTACATGGGGGAACCGCTGCGGGCGTTTCCGACCGGATCGCACGGTTCGCCGGCGAATCCGCTGTCGGGGTTGTACGCCACCAAGGACGGTCGGTACCTGTCGCTGGTCATGTTGCAGCCGGGCAAGTTCTGGGCCGACGTATGTCACCATATCGACCGACCGGATCTCGCCGAAGATCCGCGGTTCGCCGATGCCGCGGCGATCGCCACCAATACCGCTGTGGCCGTACAGATCCTGCGCGAGGTATTCGCCACCCGCACACTCGCCGAGTGGACCGAGCGTTTCGCGACCCTGTCCGGACCGTGGGCGCCGGTGCAGGATGCACTTCAGGCCATCGACGACCCGCAGGTCCAGGCGAACGAATATATCCGCAAAGCCGGTGAGCTGCAGCTGGTTTCGAGTCCGGTGCAGTTCGACCTCACCGCGCCCGAACTGCGTCCCGGCCCGGAGTTCGCCGCGCAGACCGACGAGGTCCTGCTCGAACTCGGCCTGGACTGGGACCGCATCATCGCGCTCAAAACCGCGGGTGCGATCACATAATTCGCTGGAGTACCCATGACCTACATCGCTTCGATCGGGACCTACCTGCCGTGCTGGGGCGCCCAGCGCCACCGGGTGCTCGGTGACGACGAGGACGCCATCACCCTGGCCGTGGAGGCCGGCCGTGCCGCGCTGTACGACGCCGGTCCGGTGGAACGGGTGGTCGTGGTCGGTCGCGATCTGCCGCTGGTGGAAAGCAGTAATGCCGCGGTCCTGCTGGCGGGGCTGGGGTTGGATCCGGAGCTGGAGGTGATCGAGCGGCTCGGCGGGGCGCCCGCCACCCTCGACTCGCTCAGTTCCGCACGGCCGCGCACGCTGATCATCGGGGTGGATACCGAACCCGCTGGCGCGGCCGCGGCATTGATCTCCGATCACGGCCTGCAGGTGCGTACGGCCGCCAGGGTGGCGCGCAGCCTGCCGGTGCGTACCCGCAATGCCATTGGGGCCGTGCACGATTACGGTGATCCGCGACTGCTGCACAAGCGCGGTCTGCTGGCCTCGCTGGCGGCGGCGTGGTTGGACACGCCGGCGGCGGTGGCCGGGGTCGACGACAAACAGGCGGCCGAGCTGTGCCTGGGCAACCCACCGGCGCTGCCGACGGTCGGCGCCAGTGCCGGATTGTTCGCCTTGGCGGCCATGGCCGAATGGGGTAGTACGGGTTTGCTGGTGGGGGTGGAGCAGGCCAGCCTGTCGGGTATCACGGTGGCCGCCGGTACGGCCGCGCTGCACCGGCGCGAGTCGACGGCGCGGGACCTGCCCGACGGTACGCTGTGGCCCGGTTCCGAGATTCCGATCTCGCTGGCCGCCTATGAACGCGCATTCGAGGCGAAGGTGCGCTGGGAGGCCGGAAAATACTCCGGCAGTGATGATCTGGACTTCCCGCCGCGCTATCGGGTCGCCGCGGACGGCGGTCTCAGCACCGACTACACCCTGGTGCCGTTGCCGCGCACCGGCACCGTGTACACCGAGGCCACCGTGGCGATGCCGGTGCCGGGTCTGAAATGTCCGTACACGCTGGTGATCATCGAGCTCGACGGCGTCGGGGTGCGGGCGCTGGCGAAGGTGACCGGGACCGATCCGGGCACCGTGGCGATCGGTGATCGCGGCCGCATGGTGCTGCGCCGGGTCGCGGTGCGGTCCGGGGTGCCCGACTACGGATACGCATTCGAACCGGAGGTCGCGCGGTGAGGGAAGTGGCCATCGTCGGCGCGGGTATGACGCCGTTCGCCGAACATTTCGCCCTAGGCGTCAAGGATCTGGTGCCGATGGCATTCGCCGAATGTGCCGCCAGCATCGACAAGGGGTTGGCCACCGCCGATCTGCAGGCGGCCTGGTTCGGTGCGATGGGGAATACCGATGGCTTCCCGGCCGGAATTCTCGCCGATGCGCTCGGGCTGCCGGGCTTGCCGGTGACCCGCGTCGAAAACTCCTGTGCGACAGGCAATGACGCGGTGCGCAATGCCCTGTTCGGCATCGCCTCCGGTGCGGTCGACGTGGCCCTCGTGGTCGGTGCTGACAAGGTGCGTGAGACGGCGCAGAAGGACATGCTGTGGGAATGGGAGGCGATGGCGCGCGATATGGCCTGGGACTACCCGCTCGGCCTGATCGCGCCCGCCGGATTCGCGCTGCACGTGGCCCGGTATCTGCACGAATCGCCCGCGACCAGAGAGCATTTGGCCATGGTCGCGGTGAAGAACCATCGGCATGGTGTGCGTAATCCCAAGGCCTGCTTGCGTTTCGAGATCAGCCTGGCACAGGCACTGGCGGCGCCGATCGTGGCCGGACCGTTCGGGCTCTATGACTGCGCACCGCAGAGCGACGGCGCGGCCGCGCTGGTGCTCGCCGCGGCGGATGTGGTCGATCGCTACACCGATCGCCCGGTGTGGATCCGCGGCGTCGGCCTCGGCCTGGATTCGGTGATGCACCAGCACAAGCCGGATATGACGACCTTCCCGGCCACCGTTCGAGCCGCCAGGGCGGCCTTCGCGATGGCGGGTCTGACGCCCGCGGATGTCGATGTCGCCGAGGTGCACGACTTCTTCACCGGTATCGAACTGATCAGCTACGAGGACCTCGGCTTCGCCGAGCGATTCGGGGCCGCGAAACTGATCGAGAGTGGGGTCACCGAGGTCGGTGGCACGCTGCCGGTGAATCCCAGTGGCGGCCTGAAGGCCAAGGGGCATCCGCCGGGGGCAACCGGCGTGGCCCAATGCGTGGAGCTGTTCGAGCAGTTGCGCGGTACAGCGGTCAATCAGGTCGACGGTGCGCGTATCGGTTTGGCCCACAACCTGGGTGGGCCGACCGCGGTGTCGGCGGTGACAATCCTCCAAGGACCCGAGGCTTGACGGCGGGGCCGGAGGCCGTCGCGCTTGTCTCGGGCAGCGCGCGGATTCGTCGTGCGGTGCTGGAGCGCGCCGCGCGGTGTGTCGGCGCCGCGGGCACCGTGCATGTGGTCTGCGACGGGGTCGCGCCGTCGATGCTGTTCGGCGCCATTGCGTTGGGCGGACTTTTCGTCGCCGCCGACGGGCTCGAGGCCGCCGATTTCAGTCGGACCGCCGGAATACTCGCGGTGCACGGCTGCGGCTGGAGCTGGTGGTGGGGACCGGTCGGCGCGCACGCCGTCGCGGTCCGGCGGGCCGCGGCGCTGGGCGCGGTCATAGTGCTGCCGACCCGCTCGCTGACGTTCCAGATGCGGGTCACGGTGCGGCTGCCCGACCACGACGCGGTCTCCTAGTCCAATGCGGATCGCGCGGGGCACGTAGTCTCGCGCGGTGCACTCGCATCTGAGTTTCGAGAACCCTCCTGCGCTGCCTCACGAGGTCGTGGTCGAGACGTTGGAGCGGGCTTTGCGTGACCGCACGGCCGAGGGGGAGGCCGCGAGTGTCCTGGTCGGAAGCGCGTTGAACGACAACGACGTGGAGTTTGTCGAGCACTGGTGCGTGCAGGTGGGGACACGGGCAGAGCCGGGTAGTCCGTTGCTCGGGCTGGCCGGCCTGTGCCTGGGACACACCGCTCGGCGTTTCGGGCGTCTCGGCGATGAAGCCCTTGCACTGGTGAGGTCGCTGGCAGCGCGTGCCGAGGCTGACCCGTCGGACGTGGATGGCCGGGCCGTCGACGGGTATGACGACGTCCGGAGTTTCCTACACCTGTGGTGAGACGTGCGTTCCGTGCGGTCGCCCGTGGAAAAATGGCGGCTCACCCGTATCGTTATCGGCGATCGGAGGCACTATGACGCAAGCGGCGGTTTCGCGGAGCTGGAGATGACGGAGGCCGGTCCGACGATTCGGCGCTCGGCCGGTCGACCCACCCGGGCGCAGGCCGAGGCACGGCACGAGGAATTGCTCGATACCGCGCTGGACCTCTTCCTGGAGCGCGGCTACGAGCTGGCGACGATCGAGATGATCGCCGGTCGCGTGAATATGACCAAACGCACCGTCTATGCCCGCTATCCCGATAAGGCATCACTGTTCCTCGCCGCCGTCCGGCGCGCCATCGAGCGGCAGGTCGTGCCACCGGACGTACTCGCGGGCTTCGACAACGGCGATCTGGCCGAGACATTGACCGCGGTCGCCCGGCTGCGGATCGATCAGGTGATGACGCCGAACGGACTACGCCTGCAACGCATTATCAATACCGAGAGCTATCGTTTTCCCGAGATCTTCGTCGCCGGCTACGAACTGAGCTCTGGGCCGGTTGTCGACTTCGTCGCCGGCGTCCTCGACCGCGCGATCGTCGCCGGAGCGATCGCGCCGACCAACTCCGGACAGGCCGCCCGCGCCTTCATGAGCATGGTCGTCGGCGGTCAGGTGCGCGCCATCGTGGCAGGTCGCCCGCCCACGCCCGAACAGCTCGACGAGCGGGTCCACTTCACCGTCCGCCTCCTGCTCGACGGCCTTCGGCCCCGCTGATGCGCACCGCAGTCGTTCGTATCACGGTCGATCCGGCACGCGAGCCGGCGCCGGAAACAGTTGCGCAGATCATGTCTATGGACGGCAGCCGTGAATTGATGTCACCACCCGCCCGGGTCGGTCGGCGCAGCGGGTGTGCGCGGGGCAGTTCCGACGTCACGAGACGCCTCTCACTCAGAGCTTACGGATTTGCGCCGCTCGCCGGTCCGGGTCCACCTACTTACCCCATTCGGTCTGTTCGACTTGGAAGTCCAGACCGAGTTGCTCGTCATTCCCCACGACGATGCCTCCATATGATCGTCGCTGCCCATGCTGTGTCAGTGTTTCATTACATGGGTTGCTCGATATCGCGAACACTGGTCGGCTGAATCGTGACCGCGTCCGCCTTGTCGAGTTCGGCGTCTGAGTCGGAGATCCAGCCGTCCTGAACCCGGGTCAGAGAACCGTCAGCTGCCTGGTAGATCGGTGCGCTATCGGTCGGAGCGATGGCCAGCTTGTTTTGGGTGTCCTCGTGGAACTGCGCGAGCAACGCCCGCACGGCCGGAGCTATCTCCTGCGAACGAGATGGAACGCGATCGGACGGCATCTATACGCCCCCGACGGATTTGGGAGATCGGTTGTACTGAGCAGCGCCGCCCAGTAGTCATCGCGCAGCACGTTCCACAGGTCTTCGTGTTGTGGAAGCATCTCCCGAGCGTCGGCCAAGTCCGGATACGCGTCGAACAGCCTCCTTGTTGGACGATTCTTCGGAATCGATCTGGTAGCTCCACTGATCGACCGCAACGACGAACAGCTCGATCACTTCGGCGGGAGGCGGTTGCCACGACTCTCGGAGCTCGGGCCGGGGTGGGCCGACGAACGGGTCTCGTTGCGGCAGAACACAATCAGGCTGTGGCTGTCGACTGTTCAACACGGTGTCTCCTCGGCTCGGCCGCATCCTTGGAAGGCACCCCGTGACCGGTTGGCGTCACATGTCACGGGGGCCGAATCGAACGTTATGGACGAACCGGGGACACCTGAACTTCGCGGAGGACGTTTCGCCGGACACTTCAAAGCACCTCAACGTCCCGGTATCGTTTCGGTATGAGTCACCGCCTCCAATCGGCGATGTTGCGAGCACAAATCGACTCCGCCGCGCTCGCGAAGACGGTCAGCGTGGACGTGAAGACCGTGAACCGATGGCTAGCGGGTCCGGGTGCCGCACAAACGAACTCGCGCCGCGGTGGCGAGTGCGCTCGGCGAATCGGAGTCGAGTCTTTGGCCCGCTACTCGCCCGGACATCAGCGCGGGAGCTCCCGCGACAGCCGAAGTCATCGGTGCCTACGCACACCGCGCCGACGTGCCTAACGAGGTTTGGACATCGTTGCTGCTGAGCGCTACTCAGCGAATAGACATCATCGGATACGC
Source organism: Nocardia sp. NPDC052112 (assembly GCF_040680135.1). Lineage (NCBI taxonomy): Bacteria > Bacillati > Actinomycetota > Actinomycetes > Mycobacteriales > Nocardiaceae > Nocardia > Nocardia sp. NPDC052112. The sequence goes on from NZ_JBFAWD010000007.1 coordinate 236,583, forward strand.
ATACCCGTTCGTCCTCGAGCTGTTGCCTGATGCCGCTGATCTGATCGCGGACAAGTGCCGCAACGGCGCGAGCGTCCGCCTGGCCTTCGCAGACCCGGAGTCCGCACACGTAGCCGAGCGTGACGCGCTCGAGCAGATGCAAGGGACATTGCCCGGCCGGATACGAAACGCGCTGAGCATGATAGGTACCCTTGCCGAGACTCCCGGATGCCGAATCGGGCTACACACAACGCACCTGTACAACTCGGTGTTCAGGTTCGATGACCTGATGTTGGTGACGCCGTACCTGGTTCGAGCGAGGGGTTATCAGCACCCAGCGCTCTACCTCCGAAAGCTCTCCCCGTACGGGCTGTTCGCATCGTTCGAAGACCAATTCGAACAGATCTGGGGAACCGTAACCCCGTACCTGCAAGAGGTGAATTCCGATGGGCTCACGGCGTGACTATTACCGAGATCCGAACGCACCCCAGCCGAACAGCTTGGTTCCCGGAGGCTCGGCACTGGTTGTCGACGACGAGGGCGCCGTCCTCATGCAACGCCGAAGCGACTCCGGGAACTGGTCGTTCCCCGGAGGAATCATGGAGATCGGAGAAACGCTCGAACAGTGCGTCATCCGTGAGACCAAAGAGGAATCTGGACTCGATATCGAGATCACCGGGATACTCGGTATCTATACCGACCCTCAGCACGTGATCGCATACGCGGACGGCGAGATCCGCCAAGAGTTCAATATCACGTTCTACGGCAGGGTGATCGGTGGCCGTATCGAGGTCAGCTCTGAGTCGACGGAAGTGAGATTCCTTCGGCTCGAAGAGCTCGAGACACTGCCGGTGCACCAGACGGTTCGGCTCCGCTTGCAGCACCACGCCGAACAACGCTCGACGCCGTATCTGGGATGAGAGACGCACAACCCCGAATCAACCAGTCGGGTAACCGTAAACCGCGCGCTGGCGTGGAAACGGGGATTGTCCCGTGCGCAGCGATCAGATCGGCTCCCAGATCGTCATCCGGGTGTTGGCGGGATCGATCGACGGGCTGAGCCGCATCCGGCCATCCTTGGACCGGGCGATCAGCTCCTTCATCACGATGTCGATATCACCGTCGATGTCGTAGACGGCCAGATATTCCGTGGGCTGGTCCTCGGTGGCCCGCAGGCGGTGGCGGGTACAGGATTCCACGCCATCGATGGCGAGCATCTCGGGGACGTGGACATCGCGATACCAGGTGTTGTATTCCTCGTCCCGGCCGGGCTGCGGGCGGGAGAAAACCATCAACTTCATATCGTCTCTCGATCAGTGTGCTTGCTGGGCATAGGCTTCGGCGTATTGCTGCCGTGTCGTCGTCGAGGTATCCCAACCCGCGGCCTTCGCGCGCAGCGCGCCGACGGTGGCCTGTTCCTTGGAGGTGTGCTCGAACGGATCGAAATTCAGGAAACGGCAGGCGTTCTGCCAGGTGATCTTGTTGATATCGGCGTCGTCGGCGTGGGCGGCGTTCAGTTCGTTCAGCACGAATTCGGGTGCATCGGGCCACAACGAGTCCGAGTGCGGGTAGTCGCATTCCCACGCGATGATGTCCATTCCGATCGCGTCCCGATAGGTGAGTGCGGTCGGGTCGGTGACGTAGCAGGCGATCACGTGCTCGCGGAACACCTCGCTCGGCAGCTTGCCGCCGAAATCACGCCGCAGCCACCTCTGGTTGGTGTAGTGGCGATCGGAGCGATCCAGGAAGAACGGGATCCAGCCGATGCCGCCCTCCGACAGCGCCACCTTCAGACCGGGGTAGGAGCGAAATGCGGGACCCCACAGCAGATCCTGGACGGTGATCTGGGAGACCGTCGGTGCCAGGCACATCAGATTGTCGATCGGCGCGTCCGGCGCCAGCTTGAGCGCGCCGAATCCGGTGCCGATATGCAGGTTCATGACCAGACCGGTTTCGTCGAGCGCCGCGAAGACCGGTCCCCAGTAGTCCTCGTCGAAATAGCTGGGGCTGCCCTGCAGGTGCGGCAGTTCCGCCATCGTGACGCCGCGGAAGCCCTTCGCGGCGACGCGGCGGATCTCGGCGACGGCCAGCTGCGGATCCCACAGCGGCAGAATGGCATTCGGGATGAACCGGCCGGGATAGATGTCACACCAGCCCTCGAGATGCCAGTCGTTGTATGCCTGGATCATCGCGACGGTGATCTCGTCCTTGAAATGACTCAGGTGGCCGGCGCTGAATCCGGCGAAGGTGGGGAAGCACATCGAGGCCAGGATGCCGTTGGCGTTCATATCCCGTACGCGAGCGTGGATGTCGTAGACACCGGGCCGCATTTCCGCGTAACCGGCCGGGTCGTACCCCCACTCCTCCGCCGGCCAGGAAACGACCGCGTTGAGCCCGGTGACACCCGTCGGTTTCCCCCGGTAGACCCACCGGTCGACGCCCTTGTCGTCGACGATCACCTTCGGCGCCAGATCGGCCCATTTCTTGGGTACCCGGCCGTCGAACATATCGAGCGGCTCGACGACGTGGTCGTCGATGCTCACCAGAATCATGTCGTCGATGTTCACGTGACTCCTTGCTGTTCGTGGGAACGCCGGGGGTGCGCCTCACCCCGATCTCGACAAGCGGAGAGATGGTCAGTCTTCATTTGAGAGAATGTCACTCTCGCAATGATTCGACCATACACCTTGCGCGCGGGCGCGGTCGACAAATTCCCACCGGATATTGCCGACGAGCTGTCGATGCCGCGCGCTACCACGGTTGGTGTGCTGAACTAGCGCTCAAAATTTGGCTGGGCACACGGCCAGATCACGAATCCGCGGCTTCGGCCGCGGGCGGACTGTGTTCGGATGCCGTCGTCTCGAACCTGTCCAGGTATTGCTCGACGAATGCGATCAACTCGGCGTGACCGTTCGTGACGCCCACGGCATTCTCGGTCGCGATGACGCCGGAGATACTGGCGATGAGTAGCGATATCACCACCGGCGGCAGCTCGGTGAGGTCGAGACCCTTGGCTCGGGCGATGAAGGTGAGCGCCGTCACCTGGATATCGCGGAAACGTTCGACATAGGCGGCGATTTCGGTGCGAATGGTCGGGCGCTGATTGGCCAGTGCCATGAATTCCTGCTGCAGCCGGGTGCCGTGTGGTTCCCGACTGAGTTGCCAGAGCGCATGCAGCGGCTGTTCGGAGAATACGGCCTGGCGTTGCCGCTCCAGATTGGCTTCGGCGCCGCGTCGGAACACCGCCAGGAACAGATCGTCCATCGTCGGGAAGTAGTAGTGCACCAGCGCGGGTTTGACCCCGGCCAGCGCGGCGACCCGCCGTGACGTCGCCGCGGCATGTCCCTGCTCGAGCATGACCCGCGCGGTGGCATCCAGGATGGCGAGTCGGGTGGTCGAATCCTGCGCGCCGATGCGGCGGACTCGGGCGCCGCCGCCGGTGGCCGTCGACTCGTCCGCACTCATGTCTGCGCCTCGCTGGCGCTCGGCTCCGCCATGACCGCGGTGGCGGCTGTGCCGATTGTTCGCTCGCTCATGCGACCTCTTGACCCTTCCTTCGTCACGATGTTAAGCATATGCATATACCGAGTTTGGGCACTTGTTCAGCACGTGTGGGTGCATCGACCCGCGTGCTGCCGTATCGAAGAGGCGCATCATGACCGTCACCGCCACCCCCGTAACCGATCACATCGGACTGGAGATCACCGGGCTGTCCGGCCGCCAACTCGCCGACCGGCGCGTTGCCGACGACCTGCGGGCGGCGCTCGACCGGTACGGGGTGGTGATCTACCGTGACGCCCACATCGACGACGCCGCGCTCGTGGCGCTGAGTCGCCTGCTCGGCGAGGTCGTGGTCGCGCCGTTCGGCGGGGAAAAATCGCATCCTGAGGTATCGGCCATCACCCGTGATCCGGCCAAGAGCGTGCTGGCCGCCTATCGGGAGGGCACATTCTTCTGGCATATCGATGGCGCGACCGACGCGGTCCCGCAGCAGGCTACTCTGTTGACCGCGCTCGAGGTGGCCGCCGACGGCGGTGACACCGAATTCGCCAATACCTTCGCCGCCTATGCGGCGCTGCCGGATGCGGAGCGGGCCGAACTCGAAACCCTGCGCGTGGTACACAGTTTCGCGCATGCGCAGTCACTGGCCAATCCGGATCCGACGGATCGGGAGCGGGCGGCATGGGCGAAAGTGCCGACCCGGGTGCATCCGCTGGTGTGGACGCGCAAGAACGGGCGTAAATCTCTGCTGATCGGCGCTACCGCGGCGCAGGTCGTCGGCATGTCGGCCAAGGAAAGTCGAGCGCTGCTCGATCGGTTGCTCGCATGGTCGACCCAGTCGCGGTTCGCTTTGCGGCACCGATGGCGGCTCGGCGACCTCGTTGTATGGGACAACACCGGCATGCTGCACCGGGCCCAGCCGTACGAAGTGACCTCGCGGCGGTTGATGCACCGCACCACCCTCGTCGGCGAGGAAGCCGTCGCCTGACCGGTATCCGTCCGCGGGTGTCCTTGTCTCCCTCGTAGAATCTCATTATCCTTTAATGAGAACAATGTTTCCACCCATCCGGGTGGCGCAAGCAATGACGCGGGAGTCCCATGATCGGCAACACCAGCGAATCCGCCGTCGCGTCGAAGCCGCCTCAGGACTGTTCGCAGCGGCATCGGCCGGTTGCCGAGTATCCGGTGGTTCGGGGGTCGGCATGACCTCGCGGTCGGAGCATCGACGGGTCGCGCTGGTCACCGGTGCCGCGCGGGGCATCGGGGCGGCGGCGGTGCTGGAACTGGCGTCTCGGGGATGGTCGGTGCTCGCGGTGGATCTGGCGAGCGATGATCCCGCGCTGCCCTATCCGATGGGAAGCAAGCGCGAACTCGTCGCGGTGGCGACCGAGGCGAGCAGACGGGTGAACCGGGTCGGTGCGGTGCGACCGTATATCGCCGACGTGCGCGAGCCGACGGCACTGCAGGACGCGGTAGCCGAGGCGGTGGGTACCTGGGGCGGACTGGATGCGGTGATCGCGGCGGCCGGGGTGATCGCCGGGGGAGTTCCGTTGTGGGAGATGCCGATCGAGCAGGAGCGCGCGGTCCTGGATGTCTGCCTGGGTGGTGTCGTGAATCTGGCGCGGGCGGCGGTTCCGGCGCTGCTGGCCCGACCGGCACCGCGATCGGGGCGGTTCCTGGCCGTCGCGTCGGCCGCCGCGACGAAGGGCCTACCCCAACTCGCCGTCTACTGTGCTGCGAAAGCCGGTGTGACCGGGCTGATTCGGGCACTGGGCGCGGAACTCGGCGGCACCGGGGTGACCGCGAACGCGGTCAGTCCCGGCTCCGCCGACACCCCGCTCCTGGCCGAGATCGCCCGGCTTTACCGGCTGCCCGATGTGACGGGATTCGCCGGCCAGCAGCCGATCGGACGGTTACTCGACCCGGATGAGATCGCCCGCGTACTGGCCTTTCTGGCCGGTCCCGACAGCAGCCCGATGACCGGTGCGACGGTCGCCGTCGACGGGGGACTGGCGCTGTGAGCCCACCGATGCCCGAGTGGTTTCTGTTCCTGCCGCAGATCAAGTTGCGCGTGGACGACATCGTGGAACGAGCCAGGGTGGCCGAGGCCAGCGGATTCGACGGTCTCGCGTTCATCGACCATCTGGTCGCGCCGGGCGCCGAACAGCTGCCGCTGTGGGAGGCGATGACGGTGGCGACATGGGTGGCCGCACGAACCGAGCGGCTGCGGATCGGACATCTGGTGTTGTGCGACGCGTTCCGACACCCGGCGGTTCTCGCCAAGGAAGCGGTGACTCTGCAACAGGCATCCGGTGGCAGATTCGAACTCGGCCTCGGTGCGGGTTCGGTGCCGCGCGAATTGGTGGGATTCGATATCACCCGAGACCGGGCGCCCGCACGGCGCGATCGGCTGCGACGCAGTCTGGAACTGCTGCACCAGTACTGGGGCGCATCGAATTCCGGGGGACCGGTGCAGGTGCCGCCACCCAGCACACCGATTCCGATTGTCATCGGCGGCACCAGCGCACCACTGCTGGAATTGGTGCGCCGCTATGCGACCTGGTGGAATCTGCCTGCGCCGCAATTGAATCGGCTGCCCGAACTGCTGCCCGAGATCGGCTCGGCGCGGGTATCCATCCAGCAGTTGGTCGGCTTCGTCGGCGAGGGCCGGGATGCGGCGGAGGTTCGAGCACGCAGCGGTAGGCGATTCGGTCAGCTGGGTGAGGGCCTCGTCGTCGGTGACGCCGCCCAGCTCGCCCAGCACTTCGGCGATCTCATCGAACGTGGCGTCGAGCGGTTCTATGTGTGGTTCACGGATTTCGCCGCACCGGAGACATTGGCCGAATTCGGGGCGACGGTCATCCGGGACCTGCGGGCCACGCCGCCGGTGCGCGCCTACCGCAGCTGATCCTTCATCACCTTCCCGGTGGCGTTCAACGGCAACGCCGCACGGAACTCCACGAAGCGCGGGACCTTGTATCCCGCCATGCGGGTCTTGGCCCAGCTGATCAGCTCTCGTTCCGAGATCGGGCCGGTGGCAACCACGAACGCCGTGCCGACCTGCCCGAGCCGCTCGTCGGGAACGCCGACCACCGCTACCTGCGCGACCATCGGATGCGCCAGGAGGACGCCTTCGATCTCGGCCGGATAGGCATTGAAGCCGCCGACGATGAACATATCCTTCTTGCGGCCGATTATCCGCAGCCGACCGCCGGCATCGAGGCTCCCGAGATCGCCGCTGTGCAGCCAGCCTTCGGGGTCGATGGCCGCGGCGGTCGCCTCGGGATCGTCGAAATAGCCCTGCATGACGGAGTATCCGCGAATGAGCACCTCACCGTCATCGGCGACGCGCACCTCGACGCCGTCGCAGGCGGTCCCTACGGTCGACGCGATCTGCTCGAAGGTGTCGCCGGGGCGCGATGCCGTCGCGGTGCCCGCCTCGGTGAGCCCATATCCGGTCATGATCGATCGGAACGGCAACTCCTCGTGCACCCGGCGGATCAGTTCGACCGGAATATCGGCGGCCCCGGTGACCGCCGCCCGCAGCGACGACAACTCGTATCGGTCCTTGGCCGCCAGCAGCGAGTGATAGAGGGTCGGCGGACCGGGCAGCATCGTCACCTGCTCGCGTTCGACCAGCTCGAGCACCCGATCGACATCGAAGACCGGGACCGGCAGGATGGTCGCGCCGCGGATCAGCGATGCGATGATCCCCGCCTTGTATCCGAAGGTGTGGAAGAACGGATTGACGATCAGATAGCGGTCGCGCTCCCGCAGATCGGCCAGCTCGCACCATTCCGTGTACAGCCGCAATGTCTGCAGATGATTCATCATGACGCCCTTGGGCTTTCCGGTCGTGCCCGAGGTGTAGATGATGTCGGCGATATCCGTACCGCGTACCTGCCGTTCGAATGGCGTACCGGTCGACAGGAAATCCGATTTCACATCGATCACCGGCACACCAGCTGGACCCGGGTAGTCCACGCCGAGGAAACCTTGCTGAACCAGCAGCATTTTCGCGCCGCTGCGGCGCACGATATCGTCGGCCTCCTCGGCCTTGAACCGGGTGTTGACCGGGACCAGCACGCCACCGGCGGTCAGCAGCCCGAAGGCCGCGACGATCCATTCGGCGCTGTTGGGCGCCCAAATCGCCACCCGGTCACCGGATTCGAGCCCGGCCTCCGCGAAGGCGCCTGCGGCCCGACGCACCCGATCGGCGAGATCGGTGAAGCTGATCCGCAACGGTCCGTCGACGACCGCTTCGGCACTGCCGAAGCGGTCGGCCGCACTCATGACCATCTGCGGGATGGTCTCAAAGCTCATACGTCATACGCCGAGCAGCCGCGCCAGGTTGCCGCCCATGATCTTGGCCTGGTCGTCGACCGGCAAATGGGTGAGCATGTCGGCGAACGTGGTGGGCTGGGCCAGGCCTTCCGGATGTGGGTAGTCCGAACCGAACAGCACCTGATCCACGCCGATGAGATCGATCAGATCGGACACACCCTCCTCATAGAACGGGCTGACCAATATCTGCCGCCTGATGGTCTCGATCGGGTCCTGCATGCCGAAGCCTTCGGGCGCCTTCTTGAAGGTTTCCTTCAGTTTGGTCATGAGCGGGCCCAGCCAGGCAGCGCCGCTTTCGATGATGGCGACCCGCAGATCCGGATGCCGAAGCAGCGCACCATGAGTCAGCAACGAGGTCACCGCGTCTTCCACGGGACGCCATTCATTGACCATGCTGAAGGCATTGGTGACGAACGGGAGCATCTCGGCGTTGCTGCCGTCCCACTCCTGGGTGTAGCGGGCGTAGCCGCTGTCGGAGGTGTGCATGGTCACGGCGACGCCCAGCTCGACGACCCGCTTCCAGAACGGATCGAATTCCGGCAGCGCGAACGAGCGCGGGCCACGGAAGCCCGGCACCGGGGCCGGACGGATCAGAATGGCCTTCGCGCCACGCTCGACGACCCACTCCAGCTCCTTGATCGCCTCCTCGACGATCGGCAGGGTGATGACCGGGACGGCGAAGATGCGGTCCTGGTAATTGAACGACCATTCCTCGTGCATCCATTGGTTCAGCGAGTGGACGATGGCGTGGATGGCTTCGGGGTCGTCGCGCAGGCGCTCCTCCACCAGGCTGGCCAGAGTGGGGAACATCAGGCTGCGGTCGACGTTCAGTTCGTCCATGAGAGCCAGGCGCGGTCCGGGTTCGCGGAAGGCGTCGATGGCCTTCATCGGCTTGCCGAAGATCTCGCGGCGACTCTTGCCCTCCGGGTTGCCGTTCTTGAAGTAGTCCTCCATGGCGCCGGGGCGGGCGACCACCTCGAAGGTGGGGTTGGGGATGTACTGGCTGATCTGGCCGCGCAGCGCGATCTTGGTCCGTCCTTCGACCTCGACGTACTGGATGATGCCCTGGAAGCGCTTGGGCAGATGGCGGGTCAGTGCTTCCTTGGTCTCGTACAGGTGGTTGTCCGCGTCGAACAGCGGGTAGGGCAATGTCCGCACTGGCATGAGATCCTCCTTTGCTTGTTGCGAGAATCCTATTCTCATTGCTGTCCGGTGGCAATCGTGGTGATGACAGGTGGTTGCGGTCTCCACTTGGTCGTCCGGTCATTGAAACTTTGCGCAGACCTCATTTTCCAAAATTGACCATCTTGATTCTCCTCATGTGCAAAGCTGCTTTCCCAGCGGCGAGAGCGCCAGATCAGGTAGGGCGCCGCTCGATGAAGAACAAGGACGCGGGCCTCGACCGATCGCGGACCGGAGCGGTGGCGTCCGTAGAGGAGGAAACGTGAAATCGCAGCGAATACTCGTTGCTCTGCTGGCGGCCGCGCTGCTGGCGGCCGGTTGTAGCCGGGGTGGTGAGGAAGCCGAGGGCACCAACGCCACCACCACGGCTGCGTCGGGCGACTTCGGTGATCTGAAGAATGTCTGCCAGGGCGGGAAGCCATCGAGTTCGTCCGCGCAAGGCGTCACCGCGGGCGAGATCAAGGTCGGTGTCTTCAGTGACGTCGGTTTCACCAAGAACACCGAATTCGTCGATGCAGCAAACGTTTTCACCTCCTGGTGCAATGCCGCCGGCGGTATCGGCGGCCGCAAGCTGGTGGCCACCGTGCGCGATGCGAAGCTGCGGGAAGTCCGACAGCGGATGATCGAGGCCTGCCGCGAGGACTTCGCGCTGGTCGGCGGCGGCGCCGCGCTGGATTCGCTCGGCACCGAGGATCGCTTGAAGTGCCTGCTGCCGGACTTTCCCGCACAGGTCGTCGATGTCAAGAACTCCGGATCCGACCTGCAGGTCGGCGGCGGTGCGTCTGCCTCTCGCCCGTACAACCCCTACACCGGCTACCACCAGTGGCTGATCACGACCTACCCGGCCTCGGCCGGTGCGGTCGGCATCATCACCGGTGATTCGCCGTCGACCAAGGTGATGGTGCCCAAATTCCAGGAATCGCTGACCGCGATGAACGCCTCGGTGGTCTACAACGAGCTCTATCCGGCGATCGGTGTCGCGGACTGGACGCCGTATGCGCAGTCGATCAAGAGCAAGGGTGTCAAAGGGCTGATCTTCCTCGGCGATTTCCGCAGCCTGGCCAAGCTCGAGGATGTGCTGACCGGGATGGATTACAAGCTGGACTGGATCGACGCCAATAGCAACGCCTACAATGCGCAGTTCCTGGAGCTGGCGGGCAAATCCCTTGCGGGGCAGAACAATTTCGCCGATCTTGCCGGCATCGCGCCGGTCGAGGCGGTCGCGACGGTACCGGACGTCAAGCTGGTGAAGGACCTGTTCGCCAAGTACGCCCCCGGTAAGGATGTCACCTACCCGGCACTGCGCGCGTTCTCCGCGTGGCTGCTGTTCGCCAAGTCGGCCGCGAGCTGCGGAGACCAGTTGACCCGCAAGTGTGTGTACGACGCCGCCGCCAAGGAGACGGCGTGGACCGCGGGCGGCCTGCAGGCACCGATGGATCTGCGGCCGACCGGGGCAGCGCTGCCGAAGTGCTACAACATCGTGCAGGCGACCACGCAGGGCTGGCAGCAGCCCGCCGATTTCAAACCCGATAACGGCCCGTACCGCTGCGATATGAACGCCTACGTGTACAAGACCGACTACGGCAAGGGCCTGACCCTCGCCGACGTCGGCCTCAGCAGCAACGACTTCAAGTAGCGGAGTCGTTCGGCAATGGAACAATTCCTCGCCTTCGGCGTGGTCGGGCTGAGCACCGCGGCGATCTACGCGATCATCGGTAGCGGCCTGGTACTCACCTACACCACCACCGGCGTATTCAATTTCGCGCACGGGGCGGCGGGCATGGTGTCGGCGTTCGTGTACTGGCAGTTGCATATCGGCTGGGATGTGCCCGCGCCCTTGGCGATCGCCGCGGTGCTGCTGGTATTCGCGCCGCTGTTCGGCCTGTTCTTCGCATGGGCCTTGGCGCCGACCCAGGGCCTCGGCGATGCGGAGAAATTGGTGATGACCATTGCCCTGCTGAGTGGTCTCATCCTGCTCGCGCAATGGGTGTGGGACCCCAATCAGGCCCGCACCCTGCCGAAGTTCTTCGCCGAACAGCGACCGCTGCACGTCGGCGTGATCACCGTGACGTGGCATCAGGCATTGACGATGGTGGTCGCGATCGCGGTGGCCGTCGGACTGCGGATCCTGTTGTACCGCACCAGGACCGGGGCGGAGATGCGGGCCACCGTGGACGATCGTGCGCTGGTGGGTCTGACCGGTGCCGATCCGCGGCGGGCGAACCGGGTGGCGTGGATTCTCGGCATCGAGTTGGCGGCGATCGGCGGCATCCTGGTGGCGCCGACCGTCGCGCTCGACGCGCCCCAGCTGTCGCTGCTGATCGTCAGCGCCTACACCGCGGCGATCTTCGGTCGGTTGCGCAGTCTGCCGATGACCTTCCTCGGCGCGATCGTGGTCGGCTGTCTGGAGAGCTATCTCACCGGCTATCTGCCGCAGAACGAATATCTGCCAGGTCTGCGACTGGCCGCGCCCGCACTGCTGTTGTTCATCGCGCTGCTGCTGTTCCCGCACGGACGGCTGCGTGGGCGGGATCGGCGGCTCAGTCCGGTGCCGCTGCCGACGGTCTCGGGATCGGTCGCCTTCGCGGCGGTGGTCGTGGCCCTGGGCGTGGTACTGGCCACCGTCCTCGGTGAGGCGGATCTGATCACCTACGGGCAGATCTTCGCCTTCGGCGTGATCGGTCTGTCGTTCGTGCCGCTGGCCGGATACGCGGGACAGATCTCGCTGTGCCAGCTCAGCGTCGCCGGCATCGGGGCGGTCATCTATGCACAGTACGGCGCGAGCGGACAGTGGTGGGCATTGCTGCTGGCAATGGTGGTCGCGGGCGCGGTGGGTGCGGTGATCGCATTGCCCGCACTGCGACTGTCCGGGGTCTATCTGGCCCTGGCGACGGTAGCCTTCTCGGTGGTCCTGGACCGCTGGGTCTTCACCCTGCCGACGGTGCACGTATTCGGCGTGCGGCTCGACTTTTTCGAACAGGGCTCGGTGAATCTGGTCGGGCCACACATATTCGGCGTGCGTCTCGACAGCACCGCCCACGTGACGGTATTCGCGGCGGTATGCCTGGCGGTGGCGGGTTTCGCGATAGCGATGCTGCGGCGCAGCCGATTCGGGCGGCGTCTGATCGCGATGCGCGACAGCGAGGCCGCGTATGCGACGCTCGGCGGCAATCTGCTGATGGCAAAGGTGCTGGTGTTCGCACTCTCGGCGGCGATCGCCGGACTCGGCGGTGCGCTGTACGGCATGCAGTTGCGTGCGGTCACCTCCGATCACTTCAACCTGGTGTCCGGGTTGCCGATATTCCTGATCGTGGTGATCGCCGGTCTCGGCGCGGTCGGCAGCGGATTCTTCACCGGCGTGGCCTATGCCGGGCCGCTGCTGGTGATTCCAGTGCTGTGGCCGTCGCTGCTGAACCTGTCGCAGGTGCTGCCCGCGCTGGGCGGTATCGCCTTCGCGGGCGGCATGCTCGGTCAGGGGGCGATCGCCACGATGCGGGCGGAATGGCTGCCGATGTTCCGGGACCGGGCGGTGCTGACGGTGGTGCTGGCCGCCACGGTGGTGCTGTGGCTGCTTCGGCTCGGTGATCTGATCACCGGCTGGCATCTCTGCTTCGGTCTGGTGCTCGTCGTCATCGGCGCCCGCGTCTGGATCGCGCGGCAGCGCGTGCCCGCCGAAGAACCCGAGCTACCGGTCGAATGGTGGGGGATTCGGCGGCCATGGCGTGCGCAGGACGAGGAGGTGTTGAATCGTGCCACCGCTGCTGCAAGTTGAGGATGTGACCGTCGTCTTCGGTGGCCACCGTGCGCTCGACGGCGCCGGGTTGGTGGCCGAAGCCGGCCGGGTCACCGGCTTGATCGGGCCGAACGGTGCTGGTAAGAGCACGTTTTTCGACGTGATCTGCGGTCTGCGCAAACCGGCCTCGGGGCGGGTGCTGATCAATGGGCGCGATGTCACCCGGCTCGGCACGGCCCGCCGTGCCCGGCTCGGCATGGCTCGCACATTTCAGCGTCTGGAACTGTTCGGCCGGTTGAGCGTTCGGGACAACCTGCTGGTCGCCGCGGAACTCGGGCCGCGGCGTCGGCAGGCCGCCCAGGTCGTCGACGAGATCATCGAGCGGTTGGATCTGCACGAAGTCGCCGACGGCAGCGCCGACGCGCTACCGACGGGAACGGGCCGATTGATCGAAGTGGGCCGGGCGCTGGCCGCGCGGCCCGAGCTCATCCTGCTCGATGAACCCGCGGCCGGTCAGGACCACAGCGAGACCGAACGATTCGCGGCGCTGCTGCGTTCGCTGGCTGAAGATGGGACGGCGGTGCTGCTGGTCGAACACGATATGGGGTTGGTCATGAATGTCTGTGACGAGGTCTATGTGCTCGACCTCGGCAAGGTCATCGCTTCCGGTCCACCCGAGGTGATCCGGCGCGACGAAACCGTGCTGGCGGCCTACCTGGGGGCGGCATGACCGTGGACAGCATCGAAACAGTGACGGCGACAACCGAATCCGCCACCGGCCCGCTATTGGAACTGCGCGAGGTGCGCGCGGCCTATGACGCGATCACGGTGTTGCACGGCATCGATCTGAGTGTCGCTGCGGGTCAGGTGGTCGCGCTACTCGGGCCGAACGGCGCGGGCAAGACCACCACACTGCAGGTCTCGGCGGGCGTGCACCCGGTCGCCTCCGGCCAACTGCGATTGGGCGGACGCGATATGACCGGTGCCGACCCGCGCGACCTGGCCCGAGCCGGGGTATGCCTGATCCCGGAGGGGCGAGGTGTCTTTCCCAATCTGTCGGTGCGTGACAACCTGCTGATGATGACCTTCACGGGTCGCTCCCGGGAGGAGATCCAGGACATCGCCTTCACCCGGTTCCCGATTCTGGGGAAGCGGGCCGATCAGACGGCGGGCACCATGTCCGGCGGTGAACAGCAGATGCTCGCCCTGGCCCGCGGCTTGGCCACCGACCCGGCGGTACTCATGCTCGACGAGCTGTCGATGGGTTTGGCGCCGCTGGTGGTCGGTCAGCTCTACGAACAGGTCGCCGAAATCGCCCGTCAGGGTGTGGCTGTCCTGGTTGTCGAGCAATTCGCCGCGGCGGTACTGGATATCGCCGACCACGCGGCCGTGCTCGTGCGCGGTCGCATCGAAAAACATGGCCACCCCGACAGCGGTATCCGCGATGAATTGGCGGCCCTTTACTTAGGAAGCTCGCAATGACCGAAACACGCGCGGACCGCTTCGTCCGCGAACTCGATGAAGCCAAGATTCCCGATCCCGCGGCGGGTCGAGCGGTGCTGTGGCTGCGCACCGGAGTGACGCTCATGGTGCTGGGTCTGGTGGTGGCCGTGGTGTCGTACTTCATGGCGCACGGCACCAAAGACCCACTGGCACAACGCGATGCGATAACCCTCGCACTGGGTGCCGTGGCGGCGAGCGTGGTGGGGTCGGCGCTGTTCCTGCGGTACTCGCTCACCGGATTCCTGCGCTTCTGGCTGGCCAGACAGTCCTACGATCTCGCACAGCTCGGCGACCGGTTGAACGGAAAGGCGATCAGCAAGGACGGCTCCGCCGGTCCGTAGTACGCGGCAGCGGTCGGTCGCGCCGCGGCACCGGCCGATAATGTAATTCTCATGAGTGAGAGCCAGTTCGAGTCGTTGCCCACCGAGGAGCACCACGAAGGTGGGTTTCGGCCGTCGCGGTCTCGATCGCTGGATCGCACGCCCGATATCTCCCGCGGTGGTCCGCACTTCGGTGAGTTCATCGAACAGGTGCGGGGTCTGATGGACCGGGTGCGCCTGGCCTGCCCCTCCGACGAGGTGGCGCTGGAGAGCATCACCACGCTGAAGGAACTCAACGGGCTACTGGATACGGTGCTGGTCGACGAGTGGTCGGTACCCGGCTGGGTGCGACCCGATGTGCCCGCGAACGGCAACATCACCCTGCCGCCGTTCATCGTCGACCGCTCCGATCGTGCGGGTGTGTCGGCTCGCATTACCTTTCGCCGCTTCCATCTCGGCGGCAATGCGGCGGTGCACGGCGGACATATCGCGCTCGCCTTCGATACCGTGCTCGGGATGAGCGGCGTCGCCTACTCGGGGGCGGCGATTCGCACCGCATCACTGACCGTCGACTACCGGTCCATTACGCCGCTGGATACCGAGCTGACCCTTCGCGCCAGGGTCGAGCGGCAGGAGGGGCGCAAGATCTTCCTGGTCGCCACCCTGCATGATGGCGACCGACTGTGCGCCGAGGCGCACGCGCTATTTCTCACCCTGCTGCCGGGACAGCAGTAGCGCCCGATATCGCAAAAACCCCCGCTAACCGGCCGCATTCCTGCAAGAATGACATTCTCTCAATGGAGAGAGAGATTCGCGTAGGGAAGAAGGAAGTTATCGTGAAGATGAGGAACCTCACCGTGGCGGCTGCTGTTGTGACGACAGCGCTCGGCGTCGGAATGGGTACGGCGGGTGCATCGCCCGGTGCAGAGGCGGATGCGGTCAACTTCCAGGCGAGCGCCAATGAGAAGTCGACCATCATCTCGACCGATGCGGGTTCGATCGGTATCCGAGACGGGGTGCTCGAGATCAGGGCGGCTAATGGTGCCGTGCTCGCCGGTACCGAGCTGAAGTTCCGGGTAGACGACTTCGAATTCCCGGTCGCCGCCGAGATCGCTGGTCGCACCGCCACCCTCACCCCGCAATTCGATGTGGCGCATGCGGTGTACAAGCCGGTCGCCCTGCCGTATGAGGATCAGGCGCCGTGGAAGACCCAGTACGACCGTGAGCAGGCGGCGTGGGGTCGACTCATCGGCACGATCACCATGGGTGCCACCATCGGCGGTGCGGTCGGCGGAATCGGCGGCGGCGTCGTCGGCTGCGTACTCGGCGGAATCGCCGGTGCGACCGTGGCCTCGGCCACCATCATCGGACTATTCGGCCCCTTCATCCCGGCCGCGGCCATCGGCTGCCTCGGCGGCATTGTCGCGATCGGTGCCCTCGGCACCTTGGCCGGTCAGTTGCTGGTGACCGCTCCGATCGCGATCGCCGCGGCCGTGCAGTACTTCACCACCATCAACTCGCCGATGCCGCCCGCCAAGTAGGTCGTCGCCGGTCATGTCGTAGCGCAGCAGGTGCCATCACGGTGCAGGCCGCGCAGCGGCCCTCGGTCGGGTGAGCGGAGTTCACCCGTACCGTGGGCCGTCGTCGTTTCACATTGTTGCCGGTCAGGCCGGCCGTAGCTGGGTGCCTTCGCGGTGTTGGGGGCCTCGGGGTCCGTAGTCGAGTTCGGCCCCTCTGTTGCTGCTCGCGGTGATCGGGGCGGGTGAATCGAAGGGATCCATGATCGATTCGACGAAGATCAGCTTGTCATTGGACGCGGACAGGGCGTTGCGTAGGTCCGCTGGAGTCTTGGCGACGAACGACCGTGCCGTGGTGTCTGGGCGGAGCACTTTCGGCAGCTCCGCGTATGCCCACGTGGCGATGTCGTTGTAGGACTCGGTCTTGCCGAGATAGCCCCGCTCGATGGTGTATCCCCCGTTGTTGATCAGGAAGATTACCGGCTTGTGGTCGTATCGCAGGATGGTCGAGAGCTCCTGCGCGGTCTGCTGGAACGAGCCGTCGCCGACGAACAGCAGGTGGCGTCGGTCCGGTGCTGCGGTCAGGGTGCCCAGCAGCGCGGCGACCGAATAGCCGATCGAACCCCAATTGACCGATCCGACGAAGGTACAGCCGGGTGGGAGTTGCAGCCCGAAGAGAGCGTATGACGTGCCGTTATCGACGAGTAGCACGTCACCGGCCTGGATGTAGTCCTGGATGGCCTCCCAGTACACAGCCTGTGTCAGCTCGGCAGAGTCGTCGGTGTGAATGCGTGGCGCGGCTTGGCTGGGTTGGCTCGTGGCGCGATCGGTGACGTGCGGCACCGCAGCGATGACGCCACCGAGAACTTCCTGGATGGTAACCGCCTGGTAGTTGTCATCGCCGACGTCGACCGAGTGTCCCCGCAGGTGGATCGTGTCGGCGGGCAGCGACGCCGTGAAGGCGCCCGTGGTCACTTCGATCGGTCGGTAGCCGATGCAGACCAGGCAGTCGCTGCTCTCCATCGCGTCGAGTGTGTGCTGCGCACTTGCCTTGCCGTTGTAGACACCGACGTAGTAAGGGAACGTCTCGTCGATCACCGCCTTGGCCGTGCTGCTCACCGCGATCGGAAGCTGCATCTTCGCGGCGAGTTCCATGACCTGGGCGGCGACACCGAACCGGTCCGCGTCCAGATCCACCAGAATCGCCGGTGACGCGGCGTCGGACAAGTGGCTCGCGATCGCGGTGACACACGACACCAACCGTTCGGGGTCGCTGGCCGGTTGTACGAGCACAAGCGAATCGGTCGGAACTTCGATATCGAGATAGGCGATGTCGGAGGGCAATTCCAGGTAGACCGGCAGCTTCTCGCGCCACGCGGTCAGGATCAGCCTGTCGATCTCGAGCGCCGCGTTGCACGGGGTCAGCCTGGCCTGCGCGGCGGTGACCTGCGCGAAAGCACTGAGGAAGCGGTCCCGTGTCCCATCGGCCATCGTGTGGTGCATCCCCAAGCCGCGATCGATCGACCTGAGCGGAAGCGACCCGCAGATACAGACCACCGGAACGTGTTCGGCATAGCAGCCGGCAACCCCGTTGATCGCGCTCATCGCGCCTACGGCGTTCGTGACGAGGAGCGCGCCCATGCCATTGAGCCGCGCGTACCCGTCCGCCGCATAGGAGGCGTTCAACTCGGCGCAATTGCCCACCCATTTCATGGTGCTCTGGTCTTCGAGCTGTTCGAGCAGCTCGAGGTTATAGTCGCCGGGGACACCGAAGAGGTGCCCGATCCCGGCCTCTGCCAGCCGGCGAAGCAGAAACTCACCGATCCTCATTCGTCGGGTCTCGCCCCTGGACATCGTGTGCTCCTCCGAATCGTCGGGTCACGCTGACATCGTGGTCTCCAGGCTTGCCGGCCACCCGACACGAACATCATGGTTGGTCGTGTCGGAACAAGGCTTGCGGTATGCATGCAGCACCTTCGGCGCATCGGCGGGAGCGTGCGGCTTGATGTGGGCACCCGGCCGGGAGTCGAATCCCGGATATCGTTGGTGCTCTTCCGGCAAACTTCGTAATGACGACGTATCTCCGGGGCGATAGGTCGATTCGATGCTCTGGCCCGAGAATACCGACGGTTCAGCTAACTCTCGGTGGCATTCGTGCGATACCGGTGCCGTTCGTTACCGACGGCGGAACCGCTACGTAACCGGGGTCATCGGGCCGCGGCTCACTCGTAGGTGACGATCACCTTTTCCGCCGCACCCGGGGTAAGCGCCAATTCGAACGCCTTCTGCACATCGGCGAAGGGGATCTGGTGGCTGATGAGCCGGGCGAAGCGATCGGCATGCTTGCTGATTTCCGGGGTCACCTCGAAAATCTCGGAGGGGTAGCCCTGCGAGCCGATGATGGTCATCTCGTTGCGGAGGATGGCACCGAGGTCGATCGGTTCGGGCTTCTTGTGCACGGCGACCGTGACCAATGTGGCGCCCCACTTGCCTGCGGCGAGAGCGGTATCGACGACGGCGGCCACACCGGCGGCATCGATGTAGATGTCGGTGTCGGGCCGCGGTGCACCGAGGGCGTTGCTGCCGTGCCCGTGCAGTTCACCGAGCCGGGCTGCGACATCCTCGGTGGCGGAGTCGATGACCGCGTCCGCACCCACCGCGAGAGCGGTGTCGAGCCGCGAGACGATCACGTCGGCGACGGCAACGTGTTCGACACCGCGCAGCTTCAGCCAGATCACCGCACCGAGCCCGATCGGGCCCGCACCGAAGACGATTGCCTTATCACCCGGTTTCGCCTCGGAGCGGTTCACGGCGTGCCGCGACACCGCCATCGGCTCGTTGAGCGCGGCCACGGCGAACGGCACCGAATCCGGCACGATGGCGACGCTGGAGCCGACCTCGGCGTGCTCGATGAGCAGATATTCACTCATACCGCCGAGCGGTCCGCCGCAGCCGATGATGCCGGACGGTGCGGCCTGCGGGTTGACCACGACGTGATCACCGACCCGCAATCCGGTGACATTCGCGCCGACCTCGACGACCTCACCGGCGGGTTCGTGGCCGAGCACGACCGGCCGCATCTGGTCCGGTGTCAGCGCCTCGGCCTTGACCCGCGGCCCGAGCACCTTGGGCATGCCACCCATATGCACGAAGGTCGCATCGGTGCCACAGATGCCACACGCCCGGATCCGCACCAGCACATCCGCCGGACCGGGGGTGGGGCGCTGCGCCTCGACCACCGTGACCGCGCCGGGCGTGCTGGTCTGAACCGACTTCATCGTTGCCATGCTGCCTGTCCTCTCTGGATTCATCATCGGCTCGGCGTGCCCGGTCGATGAGTTCGTTGTGATCAACGATGCCGTTGCCGGATGCGCGAGCCCAGGGAGTCAGGTACCGAAACGGTGGTGTACCTGGGTACACCACCGTTTCGCTCAGTGTGGCCGGGTGGTGTGGATGGCGAAGCGGGCAAGTGTGGTGGAGACGATTTCGGGTTGCCCGTTGTTCTGATTCGTGGCGGCGGTGAGTACATCGAGGTGGTGGTAGCCAGGGGCGACCACCGTGCTGCCACGGCCGGGATGTCCGCTCGCCAGTGCGATTCCGGAGCCGCCGATCAGATTGATGGTCGGATGGGCGTCGATGGCGCCGGGATGGGTGGTGCGGCCAGTGATGTCGGGGGCGTGCAGTTGGAAGGTATCGCTGGCCAGTTTCGTCGGAAAGTACCACTCGGTGAAGTCCAGGGGCTGTGCTGCCAGACTGCGCGCGAGGTCCCGCAGGTCGGTGACCTCCTGTCCGGAATCGGTGAACGCGATCCCGTGGCTGTCGGCCGGTACGGCGCTATCGGTGAGTCGGTCGTAGTCGCGCCAGGTGTAGAGCGGGCCGTTGGGTGCCGCCGGTATCGCCTTGCGATCGGGGCCGAGCATGGTGCCGGTCAGCCCTTGCAGCGCGGGTATCGTGGCGATGTCACCGGGCACCGGAAAGTTCTTCTCGGCCACGGGTCCACCGTCGAAGAACCCGAATCCCGTTTGCAGCAGTGCGAGCGGTTGGGAGTTGGCGTCGAGGAACGCGCCGAGCACGGCGGCATTGGTGACTCGGAAGTCGCGGACCGACGGCGCGCCGGTGGCCGCGGTCGCGGCGTCGCGTGACATCAGCACCCGGTAGGTGGCCTCCTGGTCGAGGCTGTTCGGAATGTAGTGGGCCAGGTCGGATTCGGTGTCCGGAGCCAGATATGCGGCCAGCCCCGCGATCCCGAGCAGGTTCATCGTCTCGGGATTGATGACCGCCGGTAGTGCCAGCACTCGCGGGAGCGTGCCGCTGTCGAGCCCGGCCGTCACGGCGTCGTAGCCACGGCCGCCGATGGATAGATCGACCATGTCCGGAATGCCGTTGAGCGCGGACAGCGAGGTGTCGATCGCGGAGTCCAGCGCGAAATAGCCCGCGCATTGGTCACCACCGGCGACTCCGTCGAAATCCCATTCGGCGAATGCACCGGTAATGATGCCGCCGAGCGAGTGGCCGCCGCACAGCACCTTCTGTCTGCGCACGGTGGGATCCGGCAGTTCTGCGGTGAGCAGGTCGAATTCGTCCTGCACGGTTTGGGCGATGCCGAGGTGGCCGAGCCAGGCCGAACGGTCGTCGAGTAGATAGCCGCCGAACCGGTGACCGTCGATCTCGGCGTTGCGGTAGTAGTAGTCGACAGCGCGATGGACGTCTTCGTCGGCGAGGGCGGCGAGGATTCCGGTGTGGTCCTCGAGACAGTTGGAACGGCGATCCAGCGCCCAGAATTCCACGTGCCGACCGACTTTCGCGGCCGCGGCCACGGTATTGCGGGCGACGCTGTCGAATGCTCCCGCGCCTTCGAAGATGCCGGGCTGGGCGACCAGCACGGCGTCCGCATCGGCGGAGCGCCGCGGACCGTCGATGTCGCGGTAGCGCAGATACGACAGTCGGTCGCAGGCGGCGGGATGCGGTCCGACCGACTCCGGCAGCGGAATCTGCACGGTTACAACGGATTCGGTCACCGATGAGATCGCCGATGTCGAAGTCACCGGCACCTCCGTTCGCGCGGCGTCGCTCGGCTCCGCGTGCGCGGGCACCAGCACGGCGGCCGCCGCGACACCCGCCATCGCCGAAGTTATTGCGCGCCACCATGTTCTTGCCGACCAGAGACCTGACCACGCACGCCGTATCAACGCTGAGTCCCTTCGTCGGGCCGGATCCCGTTCCGGTCCGCCGAAGCTACGAGGCGTCCGCCTCGGTGTCAATCACGCAGTCGCACCGCACTATCCGCGCTGAGCAGGGCTTTTGTGAAACCTCTGAAACAGGTTCCGCTGATTTTTGTGGTATCTGACGAACTCGCTCAGCGACCGATGAAACCTGGCGTGCGCTTGGCTTTGAACGCCGCGATGCCCTCGGCGACATCGGCGGTCTCGAAGAGCGCGGTCTGACCTTCGCGTTCCAGGTCGAGCGCCTGGTCGAGCTGGGCGAGGGCCATCGCGTTGAATGCGCGCTTGGTGCGGGTGTGTGCCGCCGTCGGCCCGTTGGCGAGCTTGGTTGCCAGCCTTGCGATTTCGGCATCGTAGTCGGTGTCGGGCACTACCTGGCCGATCAAACCCCATTCGGCGGCCAGCGGTGCGGGAATGCGCTCGGCCAGCATGGCCATGCGGGCTGCGCGGGCATATCCGATCAGCGTCGGGACCATGGCCGTGGCACCGCCATCGGGCATGAGGCCGATATTGGCGAAGGCGAGCAGGAGGTAGGCGGACTCGCGGGCGACGGTGATGTCCGCGGCCAGGGCCAGTGAACATCCGACGCCGACCGCTGGACCGTTGATCGCCGCGAGCACCGGTTGGGGTACGGTGCGCAGGGCACGGATCAACCGGTTCGCCGCGTCGAGCGTCGCGACCTGCGGACCATTGTCGGCCGAGTCGGAAAGATCCGCTCCAGAGCTGAAGGCCCGCCCGTTGCCGGTCACGACGAACAGACGAACGGTCGGATCGTCGCCGAATTTCTCGACCGCCGTCGCGGCCTCGTTCATCATGTCGGCGGTCAGGGCATTGAGCCGGTCGGGGCGGTTGAGGGTCAGCCGCACGATCGTGTCGGTGCGTTCCACGAGGACATCGGGCTGATCGGTCATTGTCGGCCTTCCGGGTCGAGAATCGGACGTGAGCTACTCTAACCAGATTAGGTATACTCTTTCCGGTCGGGTTCCGGCCATGAACGACTGGAGCGCCGATGCAGTTGGTCCCTCTCGTCGACGCGGTTAGTTTCTAGGTATGCCGGATTCGGGGATGGATTTGTTCGATGAGTTCGCGGTGGACCTCACCGCGGACGGAACTCCGGCCGCCCCTACGATGGTGGTCCCGCTGGACGCGTTCGGCACGGAAACACCCGACCGAATCTCCCGGACCGCCGAGCGGATGCATCAGGCGCTACCGCTCGTCATCGGGGTGCTGCGTGGGCCTGTGACACCCAGCCTGACGCCATTGCTGGCGGCAGCGACGCTCACCCTCACCACGGATGCCGCGGCGAACTCGTTGCCGCAGGCGGTCGTGGTGGACGACATCGATGCCGCGCTCGATCTGCTGGGGGCGGCGGTGCGGCATTCGCCCCGCGCGGCCGTCGCGTGCGGACAGTTGCTGCGCCAGACGGTGCAGTTGCCGACCGTGCCCGCGCTGGCGGCGGAGGCGGCGGTGTACTCGATGCTCCTCGGCGGCACCGAATTCGAGCGTTGGCTGGCCGAGCGTGGCGCGCCACGCGCGGTCACACCGCCGGAGCATGCCCTGGTCCGGACGCACCGCGACGACGATCGCCTGACGATCACGCTGAATCACCCACAGCGACGCAATGCACTCGGCATGCGACTGCGTGAGGAACTGCTGGATGCGGTGCGCCTGGCCGACCTCGATGCCACGCTCACCGCCGTCGAAATCAACGGGGCGGGACCGGTTTTCAGCAGCGGCGGCGATCTGGACGAATTCGGTACGGCGACGGATCTGGTTGCCGCGTATCTGGTCCGGCTGGACCGGGCGCCATGGCGGATCATCGACCGCATCCGGGACCGGGTCACGGTGCGCGCCCATGGAGCATGCATTGGTGCGGGCGCGGAGGTGGCCGCGTTCGCGGGCACGGTGATCGCCGCCCCCGATACCTACTTCGCATTCCCGGAGCTGCGGATGGGCCTGGTGCCCGGAGCGGGCGGTACGGTCAGCGTGCCGCGGCGGATCGGCCGTTGGCGCGCCGCCTGGTTGATGCTGACCGAACAGCGATTGACCGCGGCGGCCGCACTGGAGTGGGGCATGGTCGACGCGGTGGAACAGGCGAGGAGTTGATCGCACACGAATACCTCGGCTACGGCAGCGGTGTTGCGGGATTGGGTGCGGTCGCTGTGCCCGTCCGATGTCCTGTCGCGCCCGGTCGAAACGCAGCCGGAGTGCGCGGCGCTCGCCTGGGCCGCGTCCGGCGTCATGGACCTGACCGGACGCCCTGATGGCGCTCCCGCTGTCTCGCCGGCGGCGGCATACGGACTACTCCTCGAAACCACCGGGGCGCTGGCGCGAATCACCGCGGAGATCGGCTCCGAGGTCCGTGCCGATCCAGGACTGCTCCTGGCCGGTCGAGCCGGATTGCTGAACCTACGGCGCGGCGGTCAGCAGACGGCGGGCGGAGCCGGTCGATTGCTGCGCACCTCGGACGGTTGGTGCGCGATCACCTTGAGCCGCCAAGACGATATCGACTCGGTGCCCGCGATCCTGGGGGTGGATTCGGTGGCCGACGATCCGTGGGAGACGCTCACCGCGGCCGCCCGTGATCGGACCGCAACCGACCTAGCCGACCGAGCGCAGTTGCTCGGCGTACCCGCCGCCGCGCTGCCCACCGCTGCGTACCCTGCCGCCGCGCTGCCTGCCGACCCGCGCCTTGGCGCCGTGCTGTCCGCTGCCGCGCCTGCTCCTGCTGCTGCGGACTCTGGCGCCGCGCCACCTGCCCGGCACCTCGTCGACGCGCACCCGGCCACTGGCTTGTCCGATGACGCGGCTCGCCCCGTGGCCGGACTATCAGCCGCGCCATGCACACCGCCGGATTCCCGATGTCCGTGGCAGACAAGCCGGATAGCCGAGCCGGTCGTCGGCGCACGGCTGGACGGCGCGGTGGTCGTCGACCTGTCCTCGATGTGGGCGGGCCCGCTGTGTGCGCACCTACTCGGGCGCGCGGGGGCACGGGTGGTCAAGGTGGAGAGCACCCGACGCCCGGATGGTGCACGTCGCGGTGATCCGCGCTTCTTCGAATGGCTCCACGGCGGGCACGAACAGATCGCCGTCGACTTCCACACGCCCGCGGGGCAGGCGACGCTGCGTGAGCTGGTATCCGCCGCGGATGTGGTGATCGAGGCATCCCGGCCGCGGGCGCTGGCGCAGCTGGGGCTCGCTCCCGGGGACCGCGCGCATCGCGACGGACAGATCTGGTTGAGCCTGACCGGATACGGTCGCGCCGATCCGATGCGCGTCGCATTCGGCGACGATGCGGCGGTGGCGGGCGGCTTGGTCGGCTGGGATACGGGTGAGCCGGTGTTCTGCGGTGACGCCATCGCCGATCCGCTCACCGGAATCTGTGCCGCCCTCGCGGTGTGCGGTGCCGTCCACGGTGGCGGGGGACTGCTGATCGATCTGTCCATGCGGGCCACCTCCGCAGCCTTTGCCGCGGCGCCCGTGCTCACCCATGGACCGCATCGAGTGCTCGCCGACGGCGCGAGCTGGGTTGTCGAGTGCCCGCATTACGGTCGTGCGCAACGGGTGCTGCGGCCGCGGATACCGCAACCAGGTGGATCGGCCTGATGATGCGTGAAATGAGTTGTGCCCCATGCTGATTCGTGACGCAGAGGTATTCGGATCGGGTCGAATGGACGTGCGCATCCGCGGTGGAGTCGTCACCGAATGCGCGACCGGACTGGTGCGCCTGCCCGGTGAGGACGAGATCTACGCGAGTGGCGGCTGGTTGCTGCCGGGGCTACACGACCACCACATCCATCTGCGTTCGCTCGCGGCGACCTACGAGTCGGTTGCGCTGGGGCCGCCGCAGGTGCGCACCGCAACCGAGTTCGCGGCGCGGCTGTGGGAAGCCGATCGAAAGCTGCAGCCGGGCAAGTGGATTCGTGGCACCGGATACCACGAATCGGTAGCCGGACCGCTCGATCGCGCGGTGCTGGACCGGCTGCTCCCGCACCGTCCCGTGCGCGTGCAGCACCGCACGGGTGTGCTGTGGCAGCTCAACTCGATGGCATGCGATCTGGTCGGCCTGGACAGTAATGACGCATCGGGTGTGGAGCGCGACGAGACCGGGCGGCCGACCGGGCGGCTGCGCCGGTTGGACTCCTGGTTGGGGGAGCGAATCGACTCGCGGACAACGGATCTGGCCGCAGTGAGTGCCACTGCGGCGGCAATGGGTGTCACCGGATTCACCGATGCGACCCCGGGGCTGACGCAGGGCGATATCGACCGCCTGGCCGAGACGGTCGACTGCGGGCGGATCGTGCAGCGGGTGCACTGCATGGCACCACCCGAAGTGACCGAGCCCGAAGGCGCACGCTGCACACTGGGGCCTACCAAGATTCTGCTCGATGATGTCGATCTGCCCCCATTCGACGAATTCGCCGACCGGCTGCGGGCGATTCATGCGGCAGGCCGGGCAGTCGCGGTGCACTGCGTCACGCGGGTGCAGTTCGTCTTGACCATGGCCGCACTGGAACGGGCCGGTGTGCGCGCGGGAGATCGGATCGAACACGGCGCGGTGATCCCCGAAGAATCGTTGGATTGGCTACGCGGACAGCGGGTTTCGGTCGTGACCCAACCGCATTTCGTAGTCGAACGAGGCGAGCAGTACCGCGATGAGGTGCCAGCTGAAGATCTGCCCGATCTGTGGCGGCTGCGTTCGCTGCTCGCCGCCGGGGTAGGTGTCGCCGCCGGATCGGATGCGCCATTCGGTGCGTCCGATCCGTGGCAAGTGGTGCGCGCCGCGGTACATCGACCGCCGGAATTCCATGCCGCGGAAGCGGTATCGCTCCCGACGGCGCTGTCACTGTTCTTCGGCGCACCCGATAGCCCGGCGACGCCGCGCCGGATCACGCGGGGCGCGGTCGCCGACTTGACATTGCTGTCGGTTCCGCCGAAGGAGGCCGCCCACCGACTCGGTGCCGAGATCGTCGCGGCGACCATCGTGGCCGGTGACCCGGTGTATCGGGCTCGGTAGCCGCCGCGCACGCCGTCGATCGAGCAGCAGCTCATCGATTACCGGATCGGGGTCGCGGCACCGTGGTCTGTTCCGCGCGTATCCGACTTGCCGGGCTGATTTTGTCGGCTGGTGACGAATATCGGACGGTAGCGAGTGCCGGGCGGCGTGTCTGTTGGATCCCGGTGAGCGGAAGGTTCTCGAGTATGCGGGCTCAGCTCGTCGACTACACATTTTCGCCAATCCCGGCACCGCCTCGGCAACCGCACCGGAGCTCGGCCATCACGACTATGATCGGCTGGTCGGGGTCGGCAGTTTGCCTCGAGAGGTGATCCTATGGTCGGACATTGCGACTTCGGGGGGTCGCGCACATCGACGCCGGTCGATTAGCCGATTCACCATGCCCGACGCCGAGAACGACCGCACCCAGCGCGATCTCCAGTCCGGGATCGTCGCGGAGCTGACCGCCGCCGGATTCGAGGATGCCGAGGAGATCGGCCGCGGCGGTTTCGGGGTCGTCTATCGGTGTCTGGAGCACTCCCTCGATCGCACCGTCGCGGTCAAGGTGCTGACCTCGGAGATCACCGGTGACGAACGCGAGCGCTTCGTCCGCGAGCAACACGCGCTGGGCCGACTCTCAGGTCATCCCAATATCGTGGCGGTCCATCAGGCCGATGTGACCGCCGAAGGCCGTCCGTTCATCGTCATGCCCTTCCACTCGCGCGGTTCATTGGATGCGCGGTTGCGTGCGACCGGTCCGCTGCCGTGGCGGGAGTTGCTGTCGATCGGGGTGAAGATTGCCGGGGCACTTGCCGCGGCGCATGCGACGGGCACGCTGCATCGGGATGTGAAGCCCGCGAACATTCTGGTGACCGATTACGGGGAGCCGCAGCTGGCGGACTTCGGTATCGCGCACATCGGTGGGGGATTCGAGACCTCCGACGGACGCATCACCGGCACACCGGCATTCATCGCACCCGAGGTGTTGCGGGGTGCGCCGCCGAGCGCGGTTTCGGATATCTACAGCCTCGGCGCCACCTTGTTCTGCCTGCTGACCGGGCACGCGGCCGTCGAACGCCGGACCGGTGAGGCCGTGGTCGCACATTTCGTTCGAGTCACCTCGACGCCCGCGCCCGACCTGGGCGATATCGATGTTCCCGCCGAACTGCGGGCCGCGATCGAAGCGGCGATGGCCACCGAACCTGATCGGAGACCGCGTACCGCAGTCGAATTCGGATATCTGCTGCGCGATGTCCAACGGGATTGCGGGCTCGACGTGGACGCCATGGTGGTGCCCGCGGCCGCGCAGGAACCGCGGTCCGGGCCGATAATGGTGCCCGCACAGCGCGGCACCGGCCCACGGACCACCGTGCCTCCGCCCGTCGCCTCGACCAAATATCGTCCGCCGACCTCGGCTCGCCCTCTGGTGAACCGGCCGCGGCTGCTGCGCAAGCTGCAGGAAGGTGGCAATCGCCGACTGCTGCTCATCCACGCGCCGCCGGGCTTCGGCACGAGCACGCTGGCCGCGCAGTGGCGCGATGTCCTTACCGCGCAAGGGATGTCGGTCGCGTGGTTGACGATCGACCACGACGACAACAATGCCGTCTGGTTCCTCGCGCACCTGATCGAGGCGATCCGCCGGGCTCGCCCGGATTTGGCCGGTGAGCTCGTGATGATGCTGGAGGAGCGTTCCAACGATGCCACCCGCTACGTGCTGGCATCGCTCATCGATGAAGTACACGACAGCGGTGCGACGCTCGCCGTCGTCATCGACGACTGGCACCTCGTCACCGATACCGGTACCCGCGCCGCCATGGCGTTTCTGCTGGAAAACGGATGTCATCACCTACGGGTGATCGTCACCGGCCGAACGCGTGCCGGATTACCGCTGAGCCGGATGCGGGTCGCCGACGAACTGGTCGAAATAGATTCCGACGACTTGCGATTCGACGCTGCCGAGTCGACGGCGTTTCTGCTCGATATCAACCGCCTGACGCTGGACCGAGCACAGGTCGCCGAACTGCTGGACTCGACCGAAGGCTGGATCGCGGCACTGCAACTGGCCTCGCTGTCGCTGCGCGACAGCAGTGATCCCGCCGGATTCATCGAACAACTGTCGGGCCGACATCAGGCGATCGGCGAATACCTCGTCGAAAACGTGCTCGATACGCTCGATCCGGACCTGCTCGACTTTCTGCTGTCGACCTCGATCACCCAAAAGATCTGCGCCGGACTCGCCGAAGCGCTGTCGGGTCCTGCCGCCCCGCAGTTGTTACAGCAGGTCAATGCCCGAGATCTGTTCCTGCGCAATGTCGATTTCCCGGACACTATCGGCGACGACTTCGAGTGGTTCCGCTACCATCGCATGTTCGGCGACTTTCTACGCCGCAGACTCGCCGAACAGGATCCCGACCGGTGCCTGCGGCTGCACCGCGTCGCGGCCGACTGGTTCGCCGATCATGGGATGTTGAACGAGGCGGTGGATCACGCGCTGGCCGCCCATGATTCGACGGGCGCGATGCGATTGATCGAAGATCGCGCGGCGGAACTGCTGGAGAGTGCGCGGACGGCCACGCTGCTCGGGCTGGTCGCGAAACTGCCGACCGCGGTTGCGGTATCGAGTGTGCGCCTGCAATTGTTCGTGGCATGGGGGAATATCTCGCTGCAACGGCCGGTGGCCGCCGAGGCGGCCCTGAATAGGGCCGACACGGTGCTGAGCGCCGATCGGCCCGACGCGGGTGACGCCACCGATCTACACCTCGAAGCCGCGCTGGCGCGCGCGGCGAACCGACTCACCGCCGACCGATTCACGGAACTGCCGGAGGTTGTCGCACAGCGGCTCGAGTCGCAGGTCAGTCCGTTCATCGCGACCATCGCGGCGGGTGTGGGATCGGCATCCGCCCTCTACCGGTTCGACTTCGACGAGGTGTACCGGTGGCAGCGGTGGGTGGCGCCGCACCGGGCCAGGGTCAAGGGGCCGACGGGCTTGATGCACAGCTATGGCCTGGCCGGTACGGCTGCCTTCGAACAACTCGATATCGCTGCGGCCCAGGCACATCTGGAAACCGCTCGGCAGCTGGCGCTGGAAACCGGCCGCCATTCCTACATCACGCGTATGACCGCCGCCCTGCTCGGTGCACTGTGCTATTGGCGGGGCGAACTCGACGAAGCGGTGGCGCTGCTCGACGAGAGTGTCAAGGCGGGGCCGGAGGGCGGTGCGGTCGAATTCGTCGCCGCGACCTATGGAATCGGCGCGCGGCTCGCGGCGCTGCGCGGCGATCTCGGCGCGGCGCGGGAGCGACTTGCCGAGGGGGCGAAGATTGCCCGCAACCTCGCGCTGCCCCGGTTGGCCGCGCGCATTGTCAACGAACGAATACGCCTCGGCCTGCCCATCGCCGCGGACGAGGCCACAGCACTGGAGCGACTCGAGCCCTACCGCGCCGAAGGCGATGGGATCACTATCCTCACCTCGGAAATCCAGTGGGATTCGGCGATTCGGCTGCTGTTGGCGGACCGCTCGGCCGGGGCCGTCGCGGCCGCCGTGGTATCGGCCGAGCGGTTGGTGCGCGGCCTCGAGCGCCAGCGCCGCCCGCGGGCGCTGTTGGAGGCGCGACTGCTGTCGGCGTGCTGCCTGGCAACCGCGGACCGGCTGGAAGAGGCTGTCGCGGTGCTGGATCCGGCGTTGGCGCGGTGCGCCGAGCTCGGGCTGCCACGGTTGGCGGCCGATGCCGGAGCGGGCATCGAGCCCGCCGTTGTCGCGCTCATCGGTACCGATCCGGCACTGCGCCGGACGCCGCTGTCGTTTCTGACGGGGTTGTCGCCCGCTGGTACCGGCCGGCAGTGATTCTCGAGACATTTGTGGCGTGGGTCACACTCGTCTACGCGCGCCGATCTGCGGAGGCTATATTAAGTGTACTTAATTGGTTGGTTGCTCCATCCGCCTTTGTGTGCGGAGCAGGCACGCCGATAGCTGCACGACGAGGAAACGACAGTGGCTCGATACGACACATCGACGGTGTTCGAGCGCCAGCCCGACTGGCAGCCGATATCGCTGCGGCGGTCCCGCCCGCGCTGTGACGATTGCCGTATCCGAGTACGTTTTCGTGGGCATCCCACCCTGCAGTATCGCGCGGCCCGGGATGCCGCCGAGTGTTTCGCGGCGGCCGTGCGGGGATTGGGAGTCGACGTCGACATCGATACGAAGCTTGACGAGGGCCTGCTTCCGCTGCCTTGTGCGCGGCTGTGGACGTCGTAGCCGTATCTCGACAATGAGGAGTCTCTTTTCGCATGACAACGATCGATGCCGCGATCCTGGCGCTCCGGCTGGTGGTCGGCCTGACCATGGCCGCGCACGGCTATAACCACCTGTTCGGCCCAGGGGGTGTGGCCGGTACGGCGGGCTGGTTCGCATCGATGGGGCTGCGGCATCCCCGGGTCCAGGCGGCATTGAGCGGTGCGGGGGAGTTGGCGGCCGGAGTCGCTTTCGCGGCCGGACTTCTCACCGCGCCTGCGGCGGCGTTCATTGTCGGCAGCATGGCAGTTGCCGCGGTCATAGCACATCGGAAGAACGGCTTCTTCGTATTCAAGGATGGCTACGAGTACGTGCTGATCCTGGCTGTGGTGGCCGCCTGCATCGCAGCCATCGGGCCGGGCAAGGCGTCAATGGATCGTGCGCTCGGTATCGATGCGACGCTCGCCGGGGGTCTCGGACTTGCCATTGCGGTGATCGGTGGAGTCGGCGGCGCGGCGGTTCTGCTCGCTGCCAGTTGGCGGCCGAAAGTGCAGGCAGCATAAGGGAATTCGGCGGCCACGCACCGATGGTGCGGGGCCGTTCGTCATCTCAGAACCACGCGCCCCGCTCGCCCATCGCGACCAGTTCGCCGAGCGCTTCACTGGGCAAGGCGATCCGTGGTGTGGCCGGTGCGTGGCGTGGCCGTTGCGGCTGCGGCGCTACGCCGAACAACTTCTCCGATATCGCGTGCGCGGTATTGGCGACCAGCGGCGCCAGTCGTTGGAGTGCGGCCTGGGCGTCGCAGACGATGGATATCGCGCCGATCGGCCCGTCCGGCCCGCGCACCGCCGCACCGACGCAGGCGATATGCGAATAACATTCGCCGCGCTCGAAGGCTAGGCCGTTGCGCGCCCGGATCCGGCTCAATTCCTGGTGCAGGATCCCGATATCGCTGATGCTCCGGGTGGTTCGCTTCTGGATCGCGCCCTTGAACTGTTTATCGACCCGCTCGGGTGACAACCACGCGAGCATGCTTTTGCCGATGGCCGTGCAGTGGGCGGGGGCGCGGCCACCGACCCGGGACGGAATTTCCACCGCGGCCCGGCCACCGAATTTATCCAGGTAGTAGACATCGGTGCCGTCCAATACGGCCAGGTGTACGACCATCTCGGTGCGCACCGCCAGCGCGTGCAGCAGTGGGAACGCCGCGGCGCGTAATGCGTTGTGGCCGTCTTCTCGACCGCCGAGACCCAATGCCAGGGATCCGAGGCCGTACTCCCTGCCGTCGCGCTCCAGCCAGCGCAGCTGAACGAGATGTTTCAGAATGCGATGGGTCGAGGACCGGGGTATGTTGGTCCGGCCGCTGACCTCCTCGAGCGTGAGGCGCGTCTGTGCGCCCCCGAACGATTCCATGATCAACGTCATGCGTTCTACCAGCGAGGGGGATAACGCAGACTGATCTGCGGCGTCGGCAGCTTCACTGATCCTCGACATTGAGGTCATTTCAGCGCCTCCTTACTTCGGAGACTCGAACTTCGGCGGTCAGTGTAACCGCGCGCAGACCCCCGGATTGGCGAAATCGCCGAAATTTATACAGATCGGTACAGAGAATTTTGGCAGGAAAGAGGGTACTGATCTGTATCCCGGCCGCTACTTTCCGCCGGGCGCTTCTGGGATCAGCCGGAAGTCGTTCGCTCCCGGCCGATCCTCAGGCTACTGAATATTGCTCGTGCTCAAGCAATCTCGGTTATCGAGCGGCCTGTCACGCGGCGGCGCCTGCGAGGTCGAGCGCCGCGAGATAGGAGAAGACCAGGGAAGAGCCGACCGGTGTCCCCGCGCCCGGGTACACCCGGCCGGACATGGCGGCCATCGTGTTGCCACTGGCGTACAGGCCCGCGATCGGCTTGCCGTCCGCGCGCAGTACGCGGGCGTGCTCGTCGGTCTCGAGGCCACCCTTGGTGCCGATATCGGAAAGCGCGATGGTGGCGGTGTAGTAGGGCGGCGTGTCGATCGGCGCCACCAGGGGGTTCGGGTAGCCGTTGTCGAGTGGATTCACATAGCTCATCACGGGTCCGGCGGGGAATCCGACGATGTACTGGGCCATCTGGTCCCAGACGGTCTCGCCACGGTGGAACTTCTCGTCGACCCCTTTGTCAGCATAGGAGTTGAACTCCTCGATCGACTTGCGCAGGTTCTCGGCGGGCACGGCGATGAGGTCGGCCAACTCCTCGATGGTGTCGGCCTTGCGCAGCGCACCCGATTCGAACCACTCGGGGCGGGGCGGCACGGTCGGGTCGCCGCCGAAGCTGTCCCGGTCGATGTGGCGCTGATCGAAGATCCAGTGGCAGAGAATGTGCGCGACGCCGGTCTCCCTGTGCTGACGCAGCATCTCGCGCCCGGCTCGGTCGTAGGGCAGCAGTTCGTTCATGAAGCGCTCACCCGCGCTGTTGACCCAGATGCCGCTACGGGTGCCGGTGTGGAAGACCGGCCGTCCGCCAGGCTGCACGACACCGGGGACGTACCACGCCTGGTCCAGCAATTCGGTAGCGGCCCCGATCGCGACGGCAGCTTGCAACGCGTCGCCGGTGTTCCCCGGAGCGCCGTCGGACCAGTCGCCGTGATACGGGGCGACCATGTGCTTTTCGCGCAGCTCGCGATTGCGCTCGAATCCGCCGGCGGCGAGGATGACGCCGCGGGTAGCGCGAATCCGGATGCGCTCGCCCTTGCCGACCGCCTCCACGCCGACCACGCGGTCGCCCTCGACGATCAGGCTCTCGAGCGCGGTCTCGAGCTTGTAGGAGCCGTTCCCGGTTTCCAGGAACGCCTTCAGCGCTCGCCCGATGAGGGCGCGGCCGCCGGTGAGCAGGGATCCGGCCGCAGCGCCCGAGAGCTCGGTGGGCAGCAGGTCGCGGATCAGCGGGGCGAGATCACCGAGCTCGGCGGCCTCGATCTCGGCCGGGAAGATGGTGTTGCCCGCGGCCGTCGCGCCCGGCTTCTCCGCAAAGTAGTCGGGTACGGGCTGGTAGGCGAAGGACCCGAACCACGGGTTCTGCTCGATTTCGTCGATCAGTTGCGGCCCGGCGCGCAGGTAGGCATCCTGCATGACTTCGCGGGATGGATCGTCGACGATCTCCCGGAGGTAGCCGCGCACCGTTTCGATATCGTTCTCGACGCCCGCGCGCCGCAGCGGGGCGCTGCCCGGAAACCACAGTCCCGCACCGGAATAGGCGGTCGTACCGCCGAAGCGATCGGTCTTCTCGATGACAAGCGTGCGCAGGCCACGAGATGCGGCGGCATACGCTCCGACCAGCCCTCCTCCGGACCCGACGACCACGACGTCGTAGGTTTCCTCGTCAGCGGGCATAACCATCTCCTTGCTTCCAGACCGCGAATCTCCTGCCAGCCGCCAGTGACCTGCGTCACCCGGGGCGTGGATCTCCCGAGTGTGGCGGCTGCGGCAATCGGGCCGGAATCGGTTTCCGCTGTGCGGAATCAATGCCGCGTCCGGCCGATATGAGGGCGCCGCTTCCGGTGGGCGGAAATTCTCCGAGTGGCGGGCGCCACACGAATTAGCGTTCCCGGCCGTCAATCGATTTCAAGGAGAGCTCGCATGACTCTTTCCCACGACTACGATCCCGGCCCTCGGATCGCCCACGCGGGTGGTATCAATCTCGGCACGACGGACCTGGAGCGTTCGCTGGGGTTCTTCCGCGACCTGCTCGGCATGGAGGTCGTCGCGCAGACCGACGGCGTGGCCTACCTGCGCGGCTATCAGGAGCTCACCCACCACTCGCTCGTGCTGACCCAGCAGGACGAGGCCACGGTGAATACCTACAGCTTCCGGGTCCAGCGCAAGCAGGATGTCGAGCTCTTCCACAAGCAGCTCGAGCAACAGGAGATCGAGTCGATCGAACTGCCCGCCGGGCACGAACTCGGCCGCGGCGAGGCCGTCCGCTTCCTGGTGCCGGGCAGTGAGCATCCCTTCGAGCTGTACTACGACATCGAAAAGCCGCTCGCACCAGAGGAATTGCGCTCGAAGCTGCCCAGCAACAGCTCGCGCCGTCGCGGTTTCGGCGTGCGCCGCCTCGACCACCTGAACGTGCAGACCAGCGCGAGCACGGTGAACCAGTCCGAGCGGTGGCTGCGCGAAGCGCTAGGCTTCAAGCGCCGCGAATTCGCGATGATTCCGCAGTTCCCGGAGACCATCATGGCGTCCTGGCTTTCGGTGACACCGCAGGTGCACGACATCGCGATCGGCGTGAACGCGGAGGACGCGACGGCACGGTTCCACCACATCGCCTTCAATATCGAGAACTACCACGACATTCTGCGAGCCGCGGACGAGATCCGCGATCTCGAGATCGACTACGGGCACGGCCCTGGCAAGCACGGCATCGGTCAGGCGATGTATCTCTACATCCACGACCCCGGCTCCGGTCACCGGGTCGAGCTGTACTCCGGTGGATACCTGATCATGGATCCGGACTGGCAGGCCCTCGAGTGGAAGGTGCCCGAGCTGCAGTACGGCCAGACCTGGTACGGCGATGTCCTCGATGTCGGTCCGGGCGCCGGATTCCTCACCACCTCGCCGTCGGCGGGCCTGAAATGACCCAGCGCACAGCCGATGTCGAGGGTCTCACGTTCAACTACCACGAGGTGGGTGCGGGCGAGCCGCTGATTCTGTTACACGGGTCCGGGCCCGGTGTCAGCGCCTGGTCGAACTTTCAGCACAATCTGCCCGTCTTCGGCGAGCAGTTCCGGGTGATCGCGCCGGATCTGCCGGGCTTCGGCGGTAGCGCGCTGCCCGAACTCGACGAGGTGTATCCGGTGGTCGCCGCGCGGTGGATCGCGCGCCTGATGGATCACCTCGGCATCGAAACCGCGGTGTTCATCGGCAATTCCATGGGCGGAGCGGTGGTCGCGGAATTGGCGGCGCTGTATCCCGAACGGGTGCGTCGGATGGCCATCATGGGTTCCGGCGGACTTTCGGTCGGCATCTTCCAGGCCGAGCCCAGCGAGGGCTTTGCGCGTCTGTTCGAATTCCTCGGGGATCCCAGCCGCGACCGCATGATCGCCTGGATCAAGACGATGGTGTTCAACCCCGCGCTGATCACTGATGAACTCGTCGATGAACGACTGCGCAATGCCACCGCCGAGGGTGTGCTCGACCGGACCAGGGCGATTTTCGGTTCGATGTTCGATCCGAATCGGCGCCAGACGTACACGCCGCTGTGGACCAAGGCCGCCACCTTTACGACTCCGACGCTGATGCTGTGGGGTCGCGACGACCGGATGCTGCCCTACGACCAGGCGCATTTCGCGAATCGCTGGCTGCCCGATGTCGAACTGCACACCTTCGCCCGCTGCGGGCACTGGGTGCAGATCGAGCGGAAGTCCGATTTCGAGCGGGTGGCGATCGAATTCCTCACCCGGAAAACAACCGCCACGTCCGCTTGATAGTCCGCTCGACTCCGGCGCACGCGCATTTCCGGTGAGCGGAAAGTGCGCGGTGACCAACTGGACCAAGGAATGACAATGAGCGAATCCCCTCGCCAGATCGGCACATTCGGTTGCCGTCGCGGCGGCACCTGTAGTTTCCCAGTAGGTAGGAGGTGTGCGTCGTGGCACACGAAGTAGTCCAACGTGTCGAGGAGCTGGGGCCGGAACTGGCCGCACTCGCCGAGGAAAACGAGAAGCTCGGCAAGCTGAGCGATAAGACCGCAGAACTGCTGCGTGCGGCGGGGGTGGTCCGGCTCCTGCAGCCCAAGGAGTTCGGTGGTTATGAAGCGCACCCGCGCGACTTCGCCGATGCGGTGATGGCGGTCGCGCGGCACGACCCCGCCGCCGGTTGGGTGTGCGGCGTCGTCGGTGTCCACCCGTGGGAGATGGCGCAGATGGATCCCCGTCTGCCACAAGAGGTTTGGGGTGCGAACCCGGATACCTGGATCGCCTCGCCCTATATGCCGATGGGCGTCGCCGATCCCGTCGAGGGCGGTTACCGGCTCAGTGGGCGCTGGCCGTTCTCCTCCGGTACCGACCACTGCGACTGGGTCTTCCTGGGCGCTCTGCTCGGTGACGGCACCGGCAAGCCCGCCGGGCCGCCGACCGTGCTGCATGTGGTCGTCCCGCGTACGGACTACAAGATCATCGACGATTCCT
Organism: Nocardia sp. NPDC052112; assembly: GCF_040680135.1. Taxonomy (NCBI): domain Bacteria; kingdom Bacillati; phylum Actinomycetota; class Actinomycetes; order Mycobacteriales; family Nocardiaceae; genus Nocardia; species Nocardia sp. NPDC052112. Next base: position 273,270 of record NZ_JBFAWD010000007.1, read on the forward strand.
GGGACGTAGTCGGCCTGTCGGGCACCGGCAGTAAGGATGTGGTGATCGAGGGCGCGTTCCTGCCCGACTACCGGGTCATCGTCCAGGACGAGATCATGCAGGGCGCGGCGGCCGAAAAGCGCGGACTCACCGATCCGGTGTACAAACTGCCGTTTACGACCATGTTCCCGCTCGGACTGACCTCCGCTGTCATCGGGATCTGCGAGGGCGGACTGGCCGTGCACCTGGGCCAGCAGCGCGAGCGGGTCGCGGTGACCGGTGTCCAGGTGCGCGACGATCCGTACACGCTCTACGCCGCGGGTGAGGCGGCCTCGGAGATCGAGGCCTCGCGGATTCAGTTGATCAGCGGCGTCAGTCGGCTGTACGACCAGTTGGAGGCCGGACAGCCGATCACACTCGAGGACCGGCTGGATATCCGGCGCAATCAGGTCCGCTGTGCCTGGCGGGCGGTTTCGGCATTGGACGAGATCTTCGCACGCTCCGGTGGAAACGCGGGTCGCCGAAGTAATCCGATCCAGCGGTACTGGCGCGACGCGCATATGGCACTGCAGCACATGATCCACGTACCCGGCACGGCCTATCACGCGAATGCTCTGGTCAAGATGGGGCTCGAGCTGCCGCCGTCGATGGTCGTGATGGTCTGACACAGGCAGGGCAGGGAGGACGGATATGAGCGAGATCCGATCATCGGCACAGGAAACGGTCGTGGCGATCAACGGCCGCCACTTCCGGGATGTGCTCGGCCATTTCCCGACGAGCGTGGTCGCGATCACCACCCTCGACAACGATCAGCGGCCGCACGGGTTGATCGTCGGGACGTTCACCTCCGTTTCGCTCGACCCGCCCCTGGTTTCGTTCCTGGTGGACACGTCTTCCTCGACCCTGCAACGTATTCGGGACACCGGACGGTTCTGCGCGAATGCGTTGGCGGGCAACCAGGAACACGTGTCGCGGCGGATGGCGTCCAGGGGCGGCAACCGGTTCGACGGCGTGACGTGGCAGCCGTCCACATTGGGCAATCCCGTATTGGATGGGGTTGTCGCGTGGGTCGACTGCACCGTGGCGCAGATCGTCGAGATCGGTGACCATGTCCTGGTCGTCGGGCAGGTGCACGAACTGCGGGTGGAGTCCGTGCGGACCCCACTGCTGTTCTTCCGCGGCGGGTACGGCGACTATCTCGCCAGCGCGCCGCTGGTACTGGACCGGCTCGTCGGGTGGTAGCCACCTGAGCTCATGTGCCAGTGCGCAATTCGACGACCCCAATGGCAGCGCAGGCCATTGGGGTCGTCGTCTGTTCAGACCAGCATGTCGTCGACGTACAACCCGAACGAGCCGCGGCCGCACAGCGCCAGCGACGATTCGACATCGTTACCGGCATGGATACTGCCCGTATGCGCGTCCCGCCAAGCCCGTTCGATCGGATTGCCACGACGTCGTGATATGCCGCCCGCGGCCTGGAAAACCAGATCGATCGCGGTGATTGCGCGCTCGGTGCCGCACACCTGATCCCGGCGGCCGCGCAGCCGCAGCTCCATCGGGATGTCCTCGCGGCGGCGCGCACGTTCGTACAGGTCCTGCAGGTTCCGGTGCAACTGCAGGACGGCGGCGTCGACATCCGATTCGGCCCGCGCCACGGCGATCTGCACGGACCGGTCCGTGCTGAGGCTGCCGCCGCCGAAACTCGGTCGGTTGAGACTGCGCATGCGCGTGAGGAATTTCTCCAGGCAGCCCTCCGCCAAACCGATCATCGGCGCGGTGACCGAATAGCTGTACATCGTGCCGAACGGCATGCGATACAGCGGGCCGGTATTCAGTTTCTGGCCCGGACCACGACGGTGGGTGACGTCGTAGTTGCGCGTCGTCCGGTATTCCGGGACGAAGATGCGCTCGACGTGCAGGTCATGGCTCCCGGTGCCGCGCAGGCCCACGGAGTCCCACACCTTGTCGATACGGTAATCTGCGCGCGGTACCAGCGCGGACACGATATCCACCGGATCACCGTTCTCGGCGTAGACAGTGCCGCCGAGTACCGCCCATGACGCGTGTGCGCAGCCGGACGCGAAGCGCCAATGTCCGCTGAGTTCGTAGCCCCCTTCGACCGGCGTCAACCGGCCGACCGGCGCATAAGACGGACAGATCAGCGCATTCGGGTAACCGGACCACACCTCGCGTTGTGCGCGCTCGTCGAAAAGTGCCACATGCCACGGAACTACCCCGAGCACCGAGACCACCCACCCGGTGGAACCGCAGGTGCCCGCGATCATCCGGACCACGTCGTAGAACTGATTCGGATCGGCCTCCGAGCCGCCGCTCCATTTCGGTTGCAGCAGCCGAAAGACGCCGGCGGCGATCAGGTCGGTCATCGTCTGTTCCGGTATTTCGCCGGTCACATCGACCTGAGCCGCGCGTTCGGCCAGTTCCGGCAGCAGCCCGCGCACCGCCGCGGCTACATCGTTGTCCATGCCGTAATCCTGCGCCCTGAGCACCGCGTACTCCAGCCGGAACACGACGGCTCGCACGCGGCTGCCGCTGAACGGGAATACGGGTCGTGCACTATGGGTCGGCCGTTCGGCCATCCCGCTCTGCGGAAGTTCGCCGCCGGTCGAATGTGCGGGTCATCACACTGGGGGAGCTTTCGTCCTCGGGACGGAATTGCTCGCGATGAGTGCAGAGATCGAAGGAGATCCGTCAATGCAAAAATCGGTCTATTTCAGATTGCAACGCTGGTCGGCGTGGAGCGGATTCCTGGTGCTCGTACTGATGCTGACCGCTTACGGGATCGGCGATCTGCTCTCGCCCATGAGTCCGACGATGTCCGCGAATGAGGTTCGCGACTTCCTGGTCGAGCATCAGCACGGGATTCTGCTGTGTGTGGCCATCATGGTGCTGACCGTGCCATTCGAATATCCATACGTGGTCGTGACCAGCATGCAGATGAAGCGGGTCGAAGGCGGCTGGGGCTGGCTGTCGATGGTGCAGCTGACCACCGGCGTCGTCGCGCCGACCGGCTTCTTCTACCCGTTGGCGATTCTGGCCGCCGCCGCATATCGGCCGGAAAGCCATTCCACGGATGTCCTGTCCGCGATGACCGACATCTTCTGGCTGATGTATGTGGGCAACGCCTGTATTTTCGTCCTGCAGGTCTGGTCGATCGGGTTCGCTTCCTACTTCGACCAGCGCGCCAAGCCGATTTTCCCGCGCTGGTACGCGCACCTCAGCATGCTGCTGGGTGTTCTGCTCATCTCGGGCGCCTTCGTCTTCCTCAACAAGACCGGCCCGTTCGCGTGGAATGGCATTCTGGCCCAGGGCATTCCGGCATTGGCCTACCTCGTCTGGAAGGTCGCCACGCCGCTGGTACTGCTGAAGGCCATCAAGGGCGAGGAAGCCGAACTCGCCGAGAAGGAAGCTGTCGACGCGGAGCCTGCGACCGCATAACGCAGGTGGAGGCTGCCGGTTTCGTGCGGATCGCACGAAACCGGCAGCGTCTTCATGGGTAGGTACCGTTCATCTCGACCGCCGGTATCACCGCGGACCTGCACGTCTTCGACGCCGCGGGGCACGGCATGTTCCTCGGGACCGCGCCGGAGGACCGGGACAGGGCCGGGGAATTCCGCCGATTCGTCGACGAGCACTGGGCTGGGCGCTGACCCGAAACTACGGCCGGATCTCGCAATCCTGATGGGGCGACCCGGCCGCAGTTGTTGTTGTGCAGGGGAATTCGACACAACGTTAGACGGAGAGTGCGAAACCGCCTGTCACACGGAGTGTTTCGCCGGTGACGAAGGATGCCTTCGACGAGACCAGGTAGAGCAGTGCCTCGACGATGTCGCGCTCCTCGCCCTCGCGCTGGAGAATCTGCTGACCCATGACGCGCTCGGCCTCGTCGCGAGCGAGTTCGGCGCGAATGGTCTCGGTGAAGATCAGGCCCGGTGCGATCGCGTTGACGCGGATGCCGTCGGGGGCGAATTCGCGGGCGAAGGACATGGTCAGGCCCCGCACAGCGAGTTTGGAGACGCCGTAGACGGTTCGGTTGGCATAGGCCGCCGACGACGAGATATTGACGATCGATGCGCCCGCGCGCCCGGCCATCGCCTTGTGCGCCGCCAGGGTGCAGTTGACCACACCCATGACATTGACGTCGAATACCCGCCGGACCTCGGCCAGGCCGAGTTCGGTGAACGGCCTGTTGTATGCGGCATGCAGACCGGCATTGTTGACCAGGATGTCGATACCGCCGTGGCGTTCGGCGACGGCGTCGATCATCGCGGCGACGCCGTCATCGTCGGCGACATCGCAGGCCACGCCGGTCGCATCGCGGCCCTGCGCGGTCAGTTCCGCGGCCGCCGATGCGGCGACCTCGCCGTCGATATCGGCGAGCACGACGTGCACGCCCAGCTCCGACAATGCGGTGCCGAATGCCTTACCGAAGCCGCGGCCACCTCCGGTGATCACCGCAATCTTGCCCTCATGTTCGGACATCGGGTCCCTCCTTGGAACTGGGCACCGTAATACGATGCCCGACTTGAATTTTCGGTACCGCGATTACCTCGGGGCGAACCGCTGGCCCGCGTCCAAGCGCAGGCACTGGCCGTTCAGCATGGGGTTGTCGATGATGGCGAGGGCGAGTTTGGCGTACTCCTCCGGACGGCCGAGCCGTTTGGGGAAGGCGGCGTCCTTGACCAGCTGCGCCCGCGTCTCGTCCGGGATTTTGACGGTTATACCGGTGTCGAACAGGCTGGGTGCGATGGCGAGCACCCGAATGCCGAGAGAGCCGAGATCACGGGCCATGGTGAGGCACATACCCGCGATGGCGGCCTTGGCAGCCCCGTAGGCGACCTGACCGATCTGGCCTTCGAAGGCCGCGATCGACGAGGTGTTGATGATGACGCCGCGTTCGCCGGTCTGCTCGGGATCCTCGGGTTCGTTGCGGCTCATATGCGCCGCCGCGAGCCTGCTGATATTGAAGGTCGCGACGGCGTTGAGGTCGAGCACCTGACGGAAGGTCTCGAGGTCATGCGGACCTTCCTTGCCGAGCGTGCGCTTGGCCTTGCCGCCGCCCGCCGTGGTGATCGAGACATGCAGTCCGCCAAGGGAATCCACGGCATCGGCGAGTGCCTGCTCGGTCGCCGCGAAGTCGGTGATGTCGACGGGGTGAAAGCTGGCGCCGAGTGCGGCCGCGACCTCGGCGCCAGCCGTACCTGGACGGTCGAGCACGGCGACGTCGGCGCCCCGCGCCGCCAGCAGTTCGGCACTGGCCCGGCCCATGCCGGAGGCGCCGCCGAATACGACGACCTTCTTACCCTTGATCTCCATGAAATTCCTTCTCGCTCAGACGGATGCGGGGTTGTGAACCGTTCTCTGGGTTGTGCGTGAACGCGAATCTTCGCCATCGAATGTATGTTCGAATGGCAGTCGTGAATGTGGGGGTTGGGTATGCAGTCGCAGGCGACGGTGTTGCCCGCGTGGGCTTGATGAAGTCGTCGCCTACCGGGGACGCGTTGTCTCGGTGCTCGGCTGTGCTCGCCGAACCTGTGATTCCGCGGACGTTTCCGGGTCGGTGGCGCTGATGGCCGGCTATCGGGTGCCGGAGGGGTGGACCGTGCAGGCGTATCGGTTCGCACTCGACCCAACCCCCGCGCAGAAGCGAGTGTTGGCCTCGCACGTCGGGGCGGCGCGCAAGGCGTTCAACGTGATGCTGGATGTGGTGAAGAAGAATCTGGATCAGCGGGCGTGTTCGGGCTGCGGCGCGAAAACCAAGCTGCCGCTGCACGAACGCATCTACCATTGCGTCGGGTGTGGTCTCGTGATCGATCGGGATCTCAACGCCGCGATCAACCTCGCCCGCCTCGGCGACACCACCCACATCGGTGGTGGAATGGGGACCGATACCGGGAGTAGCCCGGCCGCCAGTCATCGGGCTGGACAAGGACGTGGAGCCGACCGCAAGACCCACCCCGCCCACCAGGTGGGGAAGGCAGGTGGCGTGGAAGCGTCTACCCCGCACGGCCATACGGCCGGGAAGACAGGGACTGCCGCTCCGCAGGGAACGGCTGCCTGAACGATGAGTCGTCATACAGACACTCACACTTCAGGTAACGGACTGTTGCAGCAGGGTGCACAGCCGGTCGCGATGGACGGTGACGCCGCCGTAGAGGACGGCGTCGGTCTCGGCTCGGCGCAGGTAGAGATGCAGGTCGTGCTCCCAGGTGAAGCCGATACCGCCGTGTAATTGCAGGGCGCGGGCCGTGACCTCCCCGGCGGCGGCGGAGGTATGGGAGGCAGCGACGCATGCGGCGCGCGTGGCGTCGTCGGCATCGGCGGCCATCGCCGCGTAGTAGGTCGCCGCGCGGGCGCTGTGCACGAACATCGCCAAATCGGCGCACGCGTGCTTGACGGCCTGGAAGGTGCCGATCGGCCGACCGAACTGCACGCGGGCCTCGGTGTATTCGACGGTGAGTTCCAGCATGCGCGCCATCACCCCGAGGGCATCGGCACATCGCAGTACCGAGGCGTAGTCGAGCAGCCATTGCACCTCGGCGGCACCGACCTCGAGGCGGCGCTCGGCCGGGACGCGCACTTGCTCGAGCCGGACCTCGTAGAACGCGCGCGTCAGATCCAGGACCTGCTGACGCCGTACGGTGACCCCGGCGCTGTCCCGGTCGACGAGAAATGATGTCGGAACGCCTTCGTGCCGCGCGGTGACCAGCAGCCAACGGGCGCCGCCCGCGTCCTGGACCGCGGTCTTGACCCCGTCGAGAATGAACCCTTCTCCGTCGCTGCGGGCCTCGGCGCGCACCCCGTCCAGGGTCCACGGTGCCCGTACTTCGGCGAAAGCCCAAGTGGCCCAACCGGATCCCTCGGCGAGCGCGGGCAGCACCTCGGCCCGCAGCGCGGGTGCGCCCGCCGCGGCGATCGCGGCACCGACGATGGCGGTCGAGATAAACGGGCCGCGCCCGAGCCCGCGCCCGATCTCCTCCGCGACCAGTGTCAGCTCGACCAGCCCCTGGCCCGCACCGCCGTACTCCTCGGGTAGCGCCAGGCCGGGCCAACCGAGCTCGGCGGTCAGCCGCCACAGCTGCGGGTCGACATCTTCGTCACGCTCCATCAAGGTCCGTAACGCCGCGATCGGCGCCCGGTCCGACAGCAGGTCGCGCGAGGCGGCGCACAACATCGTCTGCTCGTCGCTGAGCTCGAAGTTCATCAGTCACCACCCGATGCCGAAGACATAAACGTCATTGCGAAGGTATCCTTTTTTACATCTCGAGTCGAGATTCACCACGCTTTTAACCCCGCATCTTTCAGGCAGCGCGGTAATAGAGTACAACGAATTATATGACTGATGCCGTTTTGCTCTCCGCCTGCCGTACCGCCATCGGCACCGCCCGCAAGGGCACCCTGCGCGACACCAGCGCCTTCGATCTCGCCACCGTCGTCGTCCGGGAGGCGGCGCAACGCAGCGGCCTGCCGCCGGAGCTGATCGATGACGTCGTGCTCGGCGAATCGGTGGCCGGTGGCGGCGATATCGCCAGGTATGCCGCGATCGAGGCCGGGCTCACGCATGTTCCCGGCTTGGCGCACAACCGGCACTGCGCCTCCGGATTGGCCAGTATCGCGACCGCCGCCGGGAGCGTGCTGGCCGGGATGGATCGTGCGGTGATCGCCGGTGGGACCCAGTCGTTCTCGACCGCGCCCGTTTCGCGGCGGCGGATTCCCGGTACCGATGACTGGCAAGACCCGTGGAGCTCGCCGTCGCATGTGTCGACACCCGAGGCGCCGAGCAACGATATGGCGGTGCTCGTCGGCTGGAATACGGCGCGGCTGGCCGGGGTGTCCCGGGAGGAGATGGACGCCTGGGCCCTCGGCTCGCACGAGCGTGCCATCGCGGCGGTCGACGCCGGCCGGTTCCTCGACGAGATCGTCCCGGTCGAGGTCACCGATCGGGACGGCGGGGTGTCGGTCTTCGACATCGACGAACATCCGCGCCGCGGCTCCAGCATGGCGAAACTCGCGGCGCTGAAGCCGCTGCATCCGGAGATCGAGGGTTTCTCGATCACCGCCGGTAACTCCAGCGGATTGAACGACGGTGCGGCCGCGGTGGTCGTCGCCAGTTCCGAACTGGCCGCCGAACTCGGGCTCGCACCGCTGGCGACAGTGCGGTCATGGGCGAGCGTCGGCGTCGATCCGGTGCGCACTGGCCTCGCGCCGATCGAGGCGATCCGAAAGGCGTTGGACCGGGCCGGGATCGGCATCGGCGACATCGATCTGTTCGAGATCAACGAGGCCTTCGCATCGGTAACCGTGGCCGCCGTTCGGGGGTTGGGCCTGGATCCTGAGCGGGTCAATCCGTTCGGCAGCGGTTGCAGCCTCGGCCATCCGATCGCGACCACCGGCACCCGGATGGTGGTGACCCTGGCCCATGAATTGCGCCGTCGCGGCGGCGGAACGGCGGTCGCGGCCATGTGCGCGGGCGGCGGCATGGGCTCGGCGCTGGTTCTGACGGTCTGACAGCGTGCCTGAAAATTGCGCGCAGACGCCGATTGCGGAGCATGCCCGCCACATGCAGGTCCTCGAGGACGAGCCGGTCGTGGGTTTTGACCAGCCTGTTGGTGACCTGGTGTAGGAAGCGGCGGCGAATATTGGCGATGTGGCGATGGTGGCACGCCAGGCGGGCGGCGGCATCTTTGCGGTTGCGGGATCCTTTCCGTTTGCGGGACAACGATTTCGCCAGCCGCCGCGGCTGACATAGTCCGGTGGCGCAGCCGAAACGACGGGGGTGGTCGCGCGTTTCTTCTCGATCCGAGGGAATCCGACGCGTCTCCCTCTGCGTTTGCCGATGCGGGAGTCGGAGAACGCGGCCAATGCGCGCCCGCAGTCGACGGCGGCTTCTTCGAACACCCGCTGGGGCGGCGCGGGCGAAGTTGCCCTGGTGTTCGGATGTGGTGGAGGTGGCGTGCCGGTTCGCGGCTCGGACCAACCGAAAGTAGTTGCCCGTCTTATCGATCGAGCGAGCACTCTGGTTGTGGTGTCCAGAGTGCTCGCTGTAGTGATGCGGGGGCGTCCCTGTCTATCTGCTGACGGGTCTTCCCGATTCGGTTACTTCGGTGCGGGCATCGGCGAGTTGATCGTGGTGAAGTACTGGATGGCCGCCATGATCGCGACCGGCGCGGTCACCAGGAGCTGCCCGGCCAGGGTGCCGAGCGCACCGATGGCCACGATCCCGCCGAGACAGCCGATGGCCGCTGCGGGAATGAACGGACCGAACAGGCCGATGATCGTCGCCGAGGCGACGGTGGCGCCGGCGATGCCGCCCAGGACACAGCCGACAGCCCCGCCGGCGATGCCGCCGACCATGGTGCCGACCGTCGCACCCGCTGTGATGGTGCTGATCATCCGGCTGAACGCGGCCTGTTCCCGGTCGTACGGGGTCTTCCAGGGAGCCTGGTCCTCGAAGGGCAGGGCGACCGGGTTGTATACCGCGTGTTCACGATCGAACTGCGGGGTCAGTGTGGCGGTGTGGTCCTTGATCTCGGCGGCGATGGGGAAGACGAAATCGTCCACCCGGAAAGCCAATTCGGCACCGGCGAGGGTGATCCCATTGGCGGCCTTGATCTTGAATACTCCGTCTTCCACGGCCATCGAACCGGCATCGGTGGTGATGATCGTCGATGTGTCGGTGACGTTCGTCGTGTACTCGACGCCACCGTTGTCGGCCTGCGGTGCTGCGACCCCGGCCTGTGCGGTTACTGCGAGCGCGGATGCCAGTAACACACCGGCGGCTGCGATCTTCCTCATCCTGCGTTCTCTTTCTTTCGGATCCCTCGGACTTCGATGTGGAGGGACGTCTACTTCGGCACGACCTTCAGGTCCGGAATCTGCTCGCCGCAGGCCGGAGCGCCATTCGTGTCCGGCACGAACTTGTCGCCGCGCAGGATGGAGATGAAGGTGCAGTTGCCCGGGGAGCCCACCGAATAGGAGCCCCGGTTCTCGAAATCGGCGGGCTTCGGGAACAAGCCACCGGCGGTCCAGGTCTTATCGGTACGCAGCGCGGACATCAACTGCTCCTGGCCGGCATTGCAGCCGGCCTTCTCGAGCCCCTCGATCAGCAGGTCGGCGCTGACCCAGCCCACCGCCATCGAGAAGGACGGGATACCGCTCTCCGAGCCCGCGTACTGCTTCAGCGCCGCCGAAAAGGCCCGGGTCGCTTCGGTATTCATCTCCGTCGGTGCGAAGGACGTCATGAAGCCGACGCCTTGGCCCGCCGCGATCGCCGGCGGCGACTTCAGCAGATCCGCCCCGTAGCCGGTGGCCAGCAGCACGGACTTCATCTCGACTCCGGCCTGCCGCAGACCGGTCATGAGCGCGAATCCGGTATCCGGAATGACCGGCGCGTACAGCACATCGGCACCGGATTCCTTGATGCCGAGGACATAGGGACCGACATCGGTGGTTCCGAACGGAATGCGAATGTTGACATAGCCGCGCGTCAGCCCGGCGTGTTCGGCCGACAGCGCCGCGCCTTCCGCCGACTTCGTGGCACTCGGGGTGTTATAGGACAGCACGGCGGCCTTGGTTCCGCCGATCTTCTTCCAGTAGTCACCCAGGGTTGTCGCGGTCTTGTTGTAGTCGGTGCCACCCGTCGCGGCGAAGAGGTTGTCGTACTTCGGGTTGAACCACTGCTCGCCGCCGTCGAAGCCGGCGCCGAGGAACGGCGTCTTGCTCGCCTGGGTGCCCGCGTACTGCCCCGCGCCGTAGAAATACGTGCTCACCGGCAGTACCGCGTAGACGCGATCCTGCTGCACCAACTTCTGCGCCGCGGTCAACGCGCCCTGCGGCGTGGACTGGTCATCACCCATGACGACGTCGAAGCCGCGCACCGCGCACTTCCCGTTCGCCGCCTGGTATGCGGCGAAACGGGCTTTCACCCCGGCTTCGGTACCTGCGTAATTGGCGGTCGCGGCGCCGCTGAGCGAGGTCAGCACGCCCACCTTGACCGGCCCACTCGTATCGGCCGGGCCGCTGGAGCCGCCGCTGCCGCACGCAGGAACAAGAAACATTGCGGCGCACACCCATGCTGCGATCGCACCGACTCTGCGCATCTGCACTCCTCTAGCTATCGCCGATCCAGCTACGGTGCCGGAACGGCTCTGAGGGCTACAGTGGAGCATATTCAGTACCCTTTGTATCTAGTTTTCACGAAGAATCCGGACAAAATCCTTGACGGTGACCCTCTATTAGAGCACTCTTACCCATACCTCCAGAGCGTCGAACTTTTAGGGGCCTCACCGTTGCTCTCCTACGTTCTCGCCGGCCTAGCCCTCGGAGCGATTTACGCAATCGCCGCGGCATCGCTGGTCGTCACCTACGTTTCCTCGGGCGTTTTCAACTTCGCCTTCGGCGCCATGGCCTTCGCCGTCGCCCGCTTCTACTACTTCCTGCACGTCGAACACGGGTGGTCGGTGCCGCTCGCGGCCGTCGTCGCGATCGGGCTGTTCGGCCCGGCTCTCGGCATCGCGCTCTACGTCCTGCTTTTCCGTTACCTGCGACTGCGCTCACCGCTGGTCAAGATCGTTGCGACGATCGGCCTGTCGGTCGCATTGCCACCGCTGGTCAACCTGGTGCTGGGACACCTGGTGAACACCACGGCACCCGGCCTGGCTCCCCGACCGCTGCGGATATTCCACGTATTCGGGGCGGTCGTCGACATGAACCAGGTGATCACCTATACGGGCCTGGTGGTGGTTCTGCTCGTCGGCACCGGGCTGCTCCGGTATACCGATATCGGCCTGCGGGTTCGGGCCCTGGTCGACTCCGAGGCGCTGACCGCCATGTCCGGCGTCAGCCCGACCCGGGTGTCGCGCGGCGTATGGGCATTCAGTGCACTGTTGGCCGGACTCGCGGGTGTGCTCGTCGCCCCGACGGCGGGACTCACGGTCGAGGGCATGACCTCATTGATGTCGGCCGCCTTCGCGGCGGTGGTCGCGGCGCGACTGCGCAGTCTGCCGATGGCCGTCTCGGTCGCGCTCGCCATGGGTGTGGTCACCAATGTCATCCAGCGTTACCTCGACCCGCAGAGCCCGTTCTCGGCGCAGATCGTGCCGAGCATCCCGTTCATGTTCATGCTGGTCTTCCTGCTGTACTACGCGGTGCGAGGACAGGCGGGCGATACCACGGCGGGCGGCGCGCTCGATCGCGCGATCCGCACCGCCAATGCCGGAGCGCCCGGTCGTTCGGGCGGGTCACGCACCGGGCGGACCCGACCGACGGCCGCACTCGTCACAGCCGTGGTGACGTTGGCCATCGTCGCGGTACTGCCCCTGGTTCTCGAGGACTTCTGGGCCGGTCTGGTCGGTGCGGGTATCGCGCTCGCGATCGCGCTGCTTTCGTTCACACTGGTCACCGGTGAAGGCGGCATGATCTGGCTGTGTCAGATCACTTTTGCGGGGTCGGGTGCTATCTTCGCGGCCGATCTGACCACCAATTCCGGGTGGTCGCCGCTGGTGGCGGTCCTGGTCAGCGCGCTGTGCATCGTGCCGATCGGAGTGATCCTCGGCCTGCTCACGATCCGCCTCGGCAACCTGTACGTCGCCCTGGTCACGCTGACCTTCGGCCTGCTCGCCCAGAACCTGATCTTCATGCGGGATCGGTTCTACAACTCCGGCCAGGGCATCTATATGCCGCGCCCGGAATGGGCCGCGGACAACGCGAGATTCGCTCTGCTCGCCCTGGTGGTATTCGTCGGACTCGGTCTACTCGTGGTCAATCTGCGGCGTTCGACCGCGGGACTCGCGGTGACCGCGGTCCGGTGGAGCGAACCCGGCTCGCGCACGCTGGGCCTGAGCATTCTTCCGATCAAGGTGCTGGTATCCGCTCTCGCGACGTTCGTCGCGGCGATCGGCGGCGGATTCCTCGCGCTGAATTACCAGTCGGCACTGCCCGATTCGTTCAACGCGTTCACCGGTCTGGTCTGGCTGGCCGTCCTGGTCACCCTGGGCTCACGGTCGATCATGGGCGCGCTGGTCGCGGGGGTGGCCTTCGCCGTGCTGCCCAGCGCGTTCCAGACCTACCTGCCGACGAGTTGGGCCGAGATCCCGGTCATCATGTTCGGTTTCGGCGCGATCATGCTCGCCCGCAATCCGGACGGGATCGTCGCGATGCACGCGCGGCAACTCGACGATGTCATTCGGTGGTGGCAGCGCCGACGGCCGGTCGAAAGCTCCGAAATATCAAAGGCAACAACGGGTTCCGAGACGACACCGGCTGCGGAGCAATCCCGCGAGCGCGTCCTCGGGGAACCACAGCTGACCCCGGGAGACCTGGCATGACCACCGAACCGACCCCACCGCGGATCGAGGCCAAAGGTGTGACCGTACGCTTCGGTGGACTCGTCGCCCTCAACGACGTCGACCTACAGGTCCCGCCCGCCTCCATCGTCGGTCTCGTCGGCCCCAACGGCGCGGGTAAGAGCACTTTGTTCGCGGTGCTGTCCGGACTGCTGAAACCGAGCTCCGGCGCCGTCCTGATGGACGGGCACGATGTCACCAAGGCGAGTGCGCAGTCGCGAGCGCGGCGCGGCCTCGCGCGCACCTTCCAGCATCCGGAGCTATTCCCCGGGCTCACCGTCCGCGAACACGTGGTGCTCGGCTACCGGCTCCGGCACGCCCGCAGCCGGATGTGGACCGACCTGGTGACGGCGGGCGGTTTCCGCCGCGCCCCCGCAGACGAGGACCGGCGGGTCGACGAGATCCTCGCCGCACTGCAACTGACCGGGCACGCCGATCTGCCGGTGGCCGGGCTGCCGCTTGGCACCAGCCGGCTCGTCGAGATCGCCAGGGCACTGGCCGTCGATCCGAATGTGCTACTGCTCGACGAGCCGTCGTCGGGGCTGGACGCACGCGAAACCGATGAGCTCGCCGGCACATTCACCCGTGTCGTGGCCGACCACGGCGTATCGCTGCTGCTGGTCGAGCACGATGTCGATCTGGTGCTCGGGCTCAGCGATGTCGTCCATGTGCTCGACTTCGGCGTCAAGATCAGCGAAGGAACCCCGGCCGAGGTCCGCGCGGATCCGGCCGTGCGCGCCGCGTACCTGGGCGCGGGCCCCGACGAGGAAAGGACCTCGGCATGACCACCACGTCTGCCTTGCTCGCCGTCCGCGACCTGAGCGTCCGGTACGGCGCCGCGCAGGCATTGCAGGCCGTGACCTTCGATGTGCACCCGAACAGCGCGCTCGCCGTGCTCGGGCCGAACGGTTCCGGAAAAAGCACCCTGGCCAGGGTGCTGTCCGGGCTCGTCACACCGGTGGACGGAACCGTCGAACTCGACGGCCGCGATATCACCGGCGCGACGCCGGACCGGATCCGGCGCGCGGGCCTGGTGCATCTGCCCGAAGGCCGCGGCGTATTCCCGACCCTGACCGTGCTGGAGAATCTGCGCATGGCCACCGCGGCCGACCGGCGGCGCAGGGCCGCCGCCATCGAGCATGCCTTCGAGATCTTTCCCGTGCTGCAGCAACGGCAGCGCCAGGCCGCGGGCACCTTGTCCGGCGGCGAACAGCAGATGCTGTCGCTGGCCAGGGCGCTGATGGTCGAACCGCGGTTGGTGATCGCCGACGAGATGTCGCTCGGCTTGGCACCGAAGATGGTCGATGTGGTCTTCGAGAGCTTGCAGCGGGCCAGGGCGGCCGGTGTCGCGGTGCTCATGATCGAGCAGTTCGCCAGTCGCGCACTGGCTTTCGCCGACCACTGCCTCATCCTGCAGCGCGGGCGGATCGCCTGGTCGGGTGCCGCCGACCAAGCGGGTGACGAACTGCTGCGCGGCTATCTCGGTGACGCCACCGCGGCTTGAGGTGTGCACAGCAAAGGGGCCGAGGCGCATATGGCTTCGGCTCCTTTCGGATCACTCCGGCTCGATGATGGAAACCGTGTTGTAGCGCGGACGCGCTACGCGCCCGGCCCGCCGAAGCAGAGAACTGGACGGCGCTGCGCCGGGCATTGGGCGGGGTCATCGAGTTCTATCTGCAGGACCCGGTCGCCGCGCTCGCGATGGCGCGACTCATCTTCGACACCCCGGAGTTGTCCGGGCGGCAACTGGAGAAACAGCACAGTTGGCGACCCGCCCTCACCGCGGCGCTGGCCGAGCGGGCAGGCGTGTCGGGATCGGTCCCCATCTCGGTGGAGATCAAGGTCGCCGCCGCGACGAGTTGCCCGAATATCGCCGTCGAGCGCTGGTCGGCATCCAATGGCGAACTCGATCTGGCGGAGTTGCTCGATGAAGGAATCGACGCGTTCTCGTCGGCTCGGAACGGGTGCGCCCACTGACAGATCGGCGGGGTCGCCCCCTGGGGCGGGCGGCGACCCCGCCGACAGGTGATCAGATGATCGAACCGACGTCTTGTGCCACGATGTGGTCGAGTGCGCGTTCGGCGACGGCGGCGATGGTCATAGATGGGTTGCAGGCCGCGCTGTTGCCCGGGATCAAAGCGCCGTCGAGGACATAGAGGCCGCGCTGCCCGTGCACGCGGCCTTCCAGATCACAGACCGGGCCCATATTCGCACCGCCGAGCGCGTGCCAGGTGGACGGGGCCGCCAGGTTCGTATCGACGAGAACGCTTGCCGGCCCGGCGATCTTCTGCACCAGTGGACCGATGGCGCCGTTCTGGATCACCGCGTCACCGTCCTTGGGCCAGCGCAGCACTGCCTCGTCCTTGCCCGAGTCGTAGACGAAGCGTCCGCGCGCATTGCTGACGCCGTAGCCGACCATCATGGTGGTGCGCGCATCTATGCCCGCCGGGGGGATCGATGCCTGGATGATCGTGGCCGCTTTCGTGGGATCGTCCCAGTTCAGGCTGCCGTAGACGACCGGTCCGCCCTGCGGTGAGCCGAGGTCGCTGTCCAGGCAGGTCCAGGTGTAGATGCGGTCGGCATTGGTGCCCCAACCGCCGCCGAGTCCGTCTGGGAGGTCCGGGATAGCTCCCTTCGCTTTGGCTCGCACCAGCAGTTTGGTGGTGTTGAGGCTTCCGGCGGCCATGACCAGCGTGCCCGCGGTGAGGATCTTGTTCTCCAACACCGTGCCTGAGGAGTCGGTGCGGTCGACGTAGACGGTCCACCGTCCGTCCCTGGCGCGTTCGACCTCCCTGACATGGTGCAGTATCTCGACCCGCACCAGGCCGGTTGCCTCCGCCGCGGCGATATAGGTGACGTCGACGGAGTGTTTTCCGCCGTTGTTCACACCGAGCGCACCATCGCCATTGGTATACGACGGTTTCATCTCGCCACGCAGTTCGGCGAGCGCGAAATTCCAGTCGATCGGCATCGGAATCTTCGACACCGGCAAACCAGCCTTGCGTACATGTTGTTCGAAGACCCGGACGGCCTGATAGTTCGGACTGGCGATCAGTTCGTCCGGAGCGACCGCGAGCTGCAGCATCTGCGCGACGCGTGGATAGTGGACCCGGTTCATCGTCGCCCAATCCAGGCCATCGGGGAACTGCGTGGCGAACGCAGCCTGCGATGGCTGTAGCGACATGCCTTGGTAAATAAGCGATCCGCCGCCGACACCGGCCGCGCACAGCGCTGTCATATTCTCGCCCGACACTGTCTCGAGCAGCCCGGCATACGGATCGAACGCCACCGGCTTGCCGAACAACTCCGGCGCGGACTCGTACCAGAGAATGCGCTTATCCGGAGACGTGGCATGCGGGAACGTCTCCGCGTTCGGACCTGTCGGCCAGCGTAATCCGCGCTCCAGCAGCAACACCGGTACTCCGGCCTGGGCTAGGCGCAGCGCGGTGACACCGCCGCCGAATCCGGTCCCGATCACGATGACCCGATGGTCTTCGCGAACGAGCGGGACCGCCCTCATGTTTGTCGCGATACCGCTGCTACCGGTGGCGATTCCCGTACCCGCCAATGCGATTGCGGCACCGGCGGTGCCACCGAGAAACGACCGGCGCGTGAATGCGGACATAGATTGATCGACCTCCAGACCGCGGGATCGGATACCGCGGGGATGTTGAGAGCAAGGAATATCGGCCCGCGCGGCAGGTGATTTCGCGCGCGGGTCTCGTCGGACCTCCCACGGCGGATCCCGTGGATGCCGAGAGGAAGAAGTTCCGGCCCGCGCGGCAGGTGATTTCGCGCGCAGGGTCCCAGGGGATCACCGCGGCGAATCCCGCGGGATGTTGAGAGCGAGGAATACCGGCCCGCGGCAGTGGATTTCGCGCAGGGTTTCGAGGGACCTCCCGCGGATGTCGGTGGGTGCGGTGGGTTGACGACATCTGCGGGAGGTCGGGCCCGCCGACAAGACGTGGGCACGATGGGTGACGGCCGTCGGCGGGGGATTGTGTTGCGGGAGTGGTTTAATCCGTGTGGTCGGCGCCGCCACGCGCCGCTGCGCGGCCGTGCCGCAGGATCACCGCGAGGACCAGTGCGATCACAGCGGTGCCCAGCGCTAACCAGAAAGTCTGGGTGTAGCCGCTGTCGGCGAACACCTGCGGTATCGGCTGGACGGCGTGGTTGCCCATGACGTCGATGCTCGCCTTGATCGGATTGTTGTTGAGCAGGGCAGTGACCACGGCGAGGGAGACCGCCGTGCCGAGGTTGATGGTGACACCGAGCATGCCGGTACTGATGCCCTGCTGTTCCTGCGGTACCGCGTCGACGACGAGATTGGCCACGGCGGCGTAGAAGAAGCCGAACCCGATCCCGGACAGCGCGTAGAACAGCGAATAGGTGGCCCAGCTGTAGTCGACCAGGATGTAGCCCACGCCGGCGACCGCGTTGACGGCGAAGCCCGCGATCGCCGGTATGCGTGCGCCGTATCGGTGCGCCAGCCAGCCACCGAGGGGGCCGGCGATGACGGCGACGAGCCCGGCCCACAGCCCGACGTGCAGCGCGTACTGCAACATGGAGAAGCCGTTGCCGTAGCTGTAGCTGGGATCGAGGACCACCTTCACCATATCGACCGGCAGCGTGGCTCCGGTCATCTCATGGGCTTTGGCCACGACACCCTGGGCGACCTGGTCGCGCAGCCCGTCGGCATTCGGGGTCTGGGTCATGTAAGCCAGCGTCAGCGGCTGTATCGCGATGATGCCGACACCGAAGAAGGACATCAGCAGCACCATGCTGACCTTGGGGTTCAACAGCAGCCGCAGGTCGACCATCGGGCGGCTCACTCGTGTTTCCACCACGAAGAACAATGCCAGCAGCACCAGTCCGCCGACCAGCCAGGCGATGCTGGTTGCACGGCCCCAACCCCAGCTCTGGCCATTGTCCAGGTAGAGCAGAACCAGCAGCGTACCGACGGACAGCAGCACCGCGCCGAACGGATCGATCCGATCGCGTACCCGCAGCTTCGATTCCGGGACCACGACCACGACGAGCAGCGTCATCAGGGCGGTGAAACCGCCCAGACTCCAGAACAACGAGCGCCAGGAGAAGTGGTCGAGCAGCACACCGCCGATCACCGGCGCGATCGCGGCGGCAATACCGATCCCGGCACCGACGAAGCCGAGCGCGGTCGCCACGAACCGCCGCGGCATCAGATCCCGGATCAGGCCGAAGGCAATGAACTGGCTGGCGACGGCGAATGCCTGCAGACCGCGTCCGATCAGGAACAAGGTCCAGTTGTCGGTGACCGCGTCGATCAACGAGCCGACGACGAACAGTACGCCACATGCCACGAACAGCAGCTTCTTGCCCCAGATGTCGCTCATCTTGCCGAGCAGCGGCGTCGCGGAGGCGCCGACCAGGCCGATCAGGATGACAATCCAGTTGATATTGGCGCCGACGTCGGGGAAGGTGGCGCTCATATCGTGCAGTGCGGGGGTGATCATCGTGTACTGCACGGGGACGACCTCGGTCATCAGCACGATGAGCGCGAGTACCGCGTAGATGCGAAGTCGCGAGGCGCTCTCGAGCCGACCGGTGTCGACGGCGAGGTCGACTTCATCCGGTGGAGGAGTGGTGGTAGCGGACATAGGGCGCTCCAGGGGGAGAAAAACGATGAGTGGGAGTCACACAGCGGCGGCTCTTGGCGGCGGACGATATGAGGTTCGCCACGTCGTCTGCGCGTTCGTCCTACTCACCGGAAATTCGGGCAATTCCGTGCGGCGACCTTCGGAGATGCGGTCGAGACCGAGGCGTGGCGGTACTGGTCGGCGCACTCAGCGCGGTCACACCGATGAGTTACGAGCACGCTTTGCCCGCTGAGCGGAACAACGGATATGCGACGGGTCATCGAGGGCTTTCATGTGTCTCCCAACACACCCCCTTCACAAGGACGCACCATGACTCATCTGTTCGTTCGCCGGGTACTGGCCACCGCCGGAGCCATGGCAGTGGTCTCGGCAACCGTCATCGGTTGTTCCAGCTCGAACGACGACTCCGCGAGCGCCACCACGACGGCGACGAGCGCCGCCGCACAGTCCACTGCCGCACAGGCTGATTCGAACGACCCGGCGGTCAAGGAAATCACCGACGCCTTCGTCGCATTCTTCGACGGCAAGACCCCCGCCGACACGAAAGCCGGTCTCGTGGAGAACGGTTCGACATTCGCCCCGACGCTCGCGGCACAGGCGAGCAGTCCGATGGCCGCCGGTTCCACGGCGACGGTGTCCACTGTGAAGCTCGACGACAGCACGCATGCCTCGGTCACCTACACCGTCCTGATCAACGGCAGCCCGGCCCTGCCGAATCAGGCGGGTAAGGCCATCAGCGTGGACGGGAAGTGGAAGGTCGCCGCGGCGACCTACTGCGGTCTGCTGAAGTTGCAGGGCGGCGCTCCGGCCAGCTGCTGATCGCCGCGCCACGGGTCGGTAGCTCGGCTTTCTACTGAGTGAGACAGCGACCCGCGATATTCCTGCGGTCAATAGCATCGGCCCGGAGCGCAGCGCCTGGTGAAACTCGCCGGCCTGCATGGGATCCGTTGTCGTCCAAGATTTTTCGTATCGCACGCCGAGTGGCGGGTCGCCGATGCTCATACGGCCGTCGATGAAAGGCATAAACGCTGTGGTGAATGAATTAGCCGGCAAAGTCGCCATCGTTACCGGTGGCGCGGCGGGAATCGGCGAGGCCATTGTCGAGCGGTTCGCGGCCGAAGGCGCACGGGTCGTGCTCGCCGACCGGGACTCCGATCGCGGGGAACAGTTGGCCGAACGCCTTGGCGCGGACGTCATCTACGCCAAGACCGATGTCGCGGATCCCGAGCAGGTCACCCAGTTGGTCGCCACCGCTGTCGAACGGTTCGGCGGTCTCGACATCATGGTCAACAACGCGGGCATTTCCGGTGCGATGCATGCCGGATTCCTCGAAGACGACCTCGCCGATTTCCATCAGGTGCTCGGTGTCAACCTGCTCGGTGTGATGGCGGGAACGCGGGAGGCGGCACGCCACATGGTTGCCAACGGCGGCGGCTCGATCATCAATGTGTCGTCGATCGGCGGAATTCAGGCCGGTGCCGGCGTGCTGTCGTATCGCGCATCCAAAGCGGCGGTAATACATTTCACCAAATCGGCCGCGATGGAATTCGCCGCCTTCGATATCCGAATCAACTGCATCGCACCAGGAAACATTCCGACATCGCTGCTCGCCTCGGCCGTCGCGAACATGAGTGCGGAGGAAGCCGAAAGGTTTGTCGGTGCCGCCCGCGAGATCATGCGAAATAACAAACCGCTGCGGCGAGACGGGGAAGCTCGCGACGTCGCCGAGGCCGCGCTGTATTTCGGCAGCGACCGGTCGGCGTATGTGACGGGCACGATCCTGCCGGTCGACGGTGGCACCGTCGCGGGCATGAAGAGCCAGGTCAAGGACCTTCGATGAAAGTGATTGTCGACCAAGACAAATGCCTCGCAAATGGTCAATGCGCGCTGTACGCGGGTGCGGTATTCGACCAACGCGACGAGGACGGCGTCGTCGTACTGCTGAACGAGCGTCCGGCGCCAGCGCAGGCCGACGCCGTCCATCAGGCCGCCGAGGCGTGCCCCGCCCGCGCCATCCACATCGAGGAATGACGGAGACCATGTCCGAAATATCGATCGGAACCGCCACCGACGCCGCCGTGCCCCAGTATCCGATGGAGCGCTCGACGGGCTGCCCCTTCGCGCCGCCACCCCAGCTGCTCGATATGGCGGCCGCGAAACCATTGAGCAGAGTACGGATCTGGGACGGCAGTGAGCCGTGGGTCGTCACCGGATACACCGAGGCGCGGTCGCTCTTCTACGATCCGCGGGTCAGCGTCGACGACCGCCGCCCCGGTTTTCCACACTGGAACGAGGGCATGCAGGCGATGTCGACCTCGCGCCCGGCGTCGGTATTCAACCGGGACCTGGATGAACACGCCCGGTACCGGCGAATGCTGACGAAACCGTTCGCGCTCAAGCGGGTCGAGGCATTGCGGCCGGTGATCCAGAAGATCACCGACGAGCATATCGACGCCATGCTGGCCGGTCCGCAGCCTGCCGACCTCGTCGCGGCGCTGGCATTGCCGATGCCGTCGCTGGTCATCAGCGAGCTGCTGGGCGTGCCATACGCCGACCACGAATTCTTCCAGCGCCACAGCGATGTCGGACTGGGGCGATACACCACCGCGGAGGAGTCGCAGCAGAATGTCCTCGGCTTGCTCAACTATCTGGCGGAGCTGACGGAGGTCAAGGCCGAGAATCCCGCCGAGGACGCGATATCGGACCTGGCGGAACGGGTCAAGGCCGGTGAGATCGATAAGTGGGAGGCCGCGATGCAGGGCGTCGGCCTGCTGGTGGCGGGGCACGAGACCACCTCGAACATGATCGGTCTCGGCGTGCTCGCCCTGTTGGAGCATCCCGAACAGCTGGCGCTCATCCGCGACACCGACGATCCGAAGGCCCTCGCCAACGCCATCGAGGAACTGCTGCGGTATCTCAGCATCATCCATACCGGGCAGCGGCGAGTTGCCATGGCGGACATCGAAATCGGTGGTGAGGTGATCCGCGCCGACGAAGGCATCATCATCGACCTGGCCCCGGCGAACTGGGATCCCAACACCTTCCCCGAGCCGGACCGGCTGGACGCCGACCGTCCGAATGCCAACCAGAACATGGCATTCGGACACGGGCGGCATCAGTGCGTCGGCCAGCAGCTCGCACGTGCGGAGCTGCAGATCGTCTTCCAGACACTGTTCCGGCGCATTCCGACGCTGCGGTTGGCGACGACCGTCGACCAGATCGACTTCAAACACGACCGGCTGGCCTACGGGGTCTACGAGCTGCCGGTCGAGTGGTGACCGATTCCGACAAGAACTGCATGGAGGCAAGTGATGTCAAGCCCGACCAAGAACGTCTCATTATATCCATCCGAGGGCTACGGCGCGCCGAAGAACCGGCACGGCAACGCCACAGGTGAGGTGGGCCTGCCCCCGGGGACGGAGGTGTTCTCGGCCGATAATCACATCTCGCTCTCGGACGATATTTTCTTCCAGTATCTTCCCGAGGAGCTGAAGGCTCAGGCCCCGCGGATCTGGTATGAGGAAGGTGCCTATCAGGTCGGCGCCGTCGGACATTCGTTCCTGCCGCCCGAATTCAGTGCCGTCCTGATGCAGTACGACGACCTCGTCGGCGCGGCCAGCGGCAACCTCGAGGCCCGTATTCAGCAGCTCGCCGAAGACGGCGTCTACAAGGAACTGGCGTTTCCGAACGCCGTTCTGGCGCTGTTCTTCCATTCCGACAAGGAAATGCGCGAGCGGCTGTTCCGGATCTACAACCAGTACATGGCGGGCCTGCAGGAGCGTTCCAAGGGCCGGTTCTACGCCGCGGGCCTGATCAACTGGTGGGATCCGGCGGGAACGCGCCGGACCCTGGAAGAGTTGAAGTCGTTGGGGCTCAAGACTTTCCTGCTGCCACTCAACCCGGGTACCGACGCCGACGGCAACCAGATCGACTACGCGAGTACGGCGATGGACCCGGTGTGGGACGAGATCGAAGCCTCGGGCGTACCCGTTTCCCATCACATCGGGGAGACCGGGCTGAAGGCGCCCTGCGAGTTCAACACCATCGTGGTCGGGATGATGGTCAATGTCGACTCGTTCCGGGAGATGTTCGGCAGGTACATCTTCTCCGGCATTCTCGACCGGCATCCGAAGCTGCGCATCGGCTGGTTCGAGGGCGGGATCGCCTGGGTTCCGTCGGCATTGCAGGACGCCGAACATCTGTACGCGTCCTACCAGCACATGTGCGATCCGAAACTGCAGCACGACGTCCGCTACTACTGGAACAAGCATATGAGTGCCGCGTTCATGGTGGATACGCTCGGCTTGCAGCAAATCGACCAGATCGGCGTCGACAACGTGATGTGGTCCACCGACTACCCGCACAACGAAAGCACTTTCGGCTATTCGGAGAAGTCGCTGCAGCTCGTTGTCGACGCCGTCGGCCCGGAAAACGCAGCCAAAATCGTCAGCGGCAATATCAAGAAATTCCTGGGTATCGAATGATTAATTCTCCGACAGCGGTAAGGACGTCGATCCGTATTCCGGACGAACCGGATCGCGCTCGCATGCGGCGCGAAACCGGAACTCGGTTGCGGGCGGCGATGGCGGAGCAGGGCGTGGATGCCCTGGTATTGCTCGAAGATCAATCCGTCATGTATGCGACCGGAGCGAGCTGGCCGCTCGGTGACGCCGGTTTGTCGCATATCGAGTGTCCGGTCGCGGTGGTCCTGGTAGACGACGAGTGGCCGCACCTGTTCCTGCCCTTCCGTGAAGGCGCGGCCACCGAAACCGAGCTGCCCGCGGACTATGTCCACGGACCGGTCTATCTCGAATTCGACGAAGGCGTAACCGATTTCGCGCGGATCCTGGCCGAGCTCGTCCCCAACGGGGCGCGGATGGCCGTGGACCAGTCCACCGGAGCGATGCGGCGCGCGCAGCAGAAATTGTTCCCGTCCGGTCCGCCCACCGACGCCGCCCTGGTACTCAGCGCGGCCAAATTGATCAAGACCCAGGACGAGCTGGCCTGCATCCGCACGGCGTGCCGGATAACCGACACCGCGATGGTCGATGTCCACGCGGCGCTGGCACCCGGAATCCGGCAGATCGATCTGTCGGCGGCCTTCGTGCGGCGGGCGTTCGAACTCGGCGCCACCGCCAATATCCTCGACCCCATCTGGCAGGTCATGCCGGAAAGCAAGGCAGAGGGCGTCTGGACGGTACACGACGATCTAGCGCTGCCCTTGCTGACGACCGAACGCGAGCTGGCGCGCGGCGATGTCCTGTGGACCGACGTGAGCATCAGCTACGGCGGCTACTGCTCCGACTTCGGCCGGACCTGGGTGGTCGGCCAGGACCCCACCTCGAGGCAGCAGGCGCAATTCACCAGATGGCGGGAGATCCTCGACGCGGTGCTCGCGGTGACCCGCGCCGGAGCCTCGCTGAATGAACTGGCCAGGGCGGCCATCGACGCCAACGGCGGCAAAAAGCCCTGGCTGCCCCACTTCTATCTGGGGCACGGTATCGGCGTCGGCCCCGCCGAAATGCCCATGATCGGCACGGATCTGGGCGAAGACTTCGACAAGAACTTCGTCCTCGCACCGGGCACGGTGGTGGTGCTGGAACCGGTGGTGTGGGAGGACGGCACCGGGGGCTACCGCAGCGAGGAGATCATCGTGATCACCGAGGAAGGCTTCATTCCGTTGACCGACTACACCTACGCCCCCTATGGCAACTGAAATCCTGGCCGACGAACGCGCACTCCGTCTCGGGCGACGGGAGCGCGTGCTGGCCCAGATGGAAGCCCACGACCTCGACCTGCTCGTACTGGGCAGGCAGGCCAATATTCGTTATGTCACCGGTACACCGCAGCTGTGGACGGCGGGGACCAGGCCGTTCGGTCCCGGATGCGTCCTCGTCCGCGAAACCGGCGACATTCATCTGTTGAGCACCTGGGACGAAGGCGTTCCCGAGGACATTCCGCACGAAAACCTGTACGGAATCATGTGGAATCCGCTCAACCTCGTGGGGGTGCTACGCCAGATCGGCGGTGCCGCCACCGCCAGGCGGGTGGGTACCGATGCCCTGTCCCCGCTGTTCGCCCAGTTCCTGCCGATGGCATTTCCCCAGGCGGAACTGGTCGACGGCGAACAGGCCATGCGTGCCGCCCGGCGGATCAAGACTCCCGAAGAAATTGTGGTGCTTCGGGATTCGATCCGCATCGCGGAAGCGGGCCTGGCGGCGGCGGTCGCCGAACTGCGGCCCGGGGTCAGCGAGAAGACCCTCACCGGAACCATGTTGCAGGCAATGGCCGCCGGGGGCATGAGTACCCCGGCAACCCAGGACGCCGCCTGGGTGACCGCGCCCGATCACCCGTGGCGGCGCGTGCCCGGTGATCGGCGCGCACAGGCCGGTGATCTGGTGGCGTTCTCCGCAGGAGTCATCGGCAACGGTTACATCGCGCAAGTCGGCCGGACTTGGCCGACCTGGGCGCCGAAAGACGGTACGAGTGCGCTCTACGACCGGTGGGATCAGCTGTGGTCCCGCTTGCTCGCCGCCTGCCGGCCGGGTCGGCTCGCCACCGAATTCCTCAGCGCCTACGAGGCCGCGGGCGAACCGCTGCCGCCGCTGCCGGTGGCCCACGCCCTGGGACTGGGATTCGACGCGCCCGTGGTGTCGCGGCATCTTCCGGCCACCGCCGCCGCGGAGCATCTGGAACCCGGGATGGTGCTCGCCGTCACCGGCTACGTCTGGGAGCGGGGCATCGGTGCCGTTTTCGGACGGGAGATGGCGCTGATCACCGCCGATGAACCCGAGGTACTCACCTCCGGTCCGTCGTGGAATAGCAACGTGGGCACCGCGATTGGAGCATCGAATGACTGAATCCGCGCCTTCCGCCGAGGAAATCATCGTCTACGAGAAGGATCCCGAGACCCGGATCGCCACGATCACCTTCAACCGGCCCGACCACCTCAATGCGCCGACCATCGCTGCCCGGGTGCGCTATGCCGACCTGTTGCACCGCGCCAGCGTCGACGACGACGTCAAGGTGCTGGTGATCCGCGGCGAGGGCGATGACCTCGGCACCGGAGCCGACCTACCGGAATTCATGGCTGCGCACACCAGTCCCGATCAGGGACCGAAGCTCGCCGAATTCCGGATCGGCGCCGACGAGGTCACCTATCCGCCACAGGGCTCGTTCCGGCACGGCGCAACCCTCAGCTCGTGGTATGCCAACTCCCACTCCGGAATTCGCAGCCTCCAGGATTTCAAGAAGATCAGCATCCTGGAGGTGAAGGGCTACTGCTACGGGTGGCACTTCTACCAGGCCGCCGACGCCGATCTGGTGATCTCCTCCGATGACGCGCTGTTCGGCCACCCGGCCTTCCGCTACGTCGGGTGGGCGCCGCGCATGTGGTGGTGGGCGCAGACGATGGGTCTGCGCAAATTCCAGGAAATGGTATTCACCGGGCGGGCATTCACCGCCGCCGAAATGTTCCAGTGCAACTTCCTCAACAGCGTCGTCCCGCGGGATCGGCTGGAAGCGGAGGTGGACAAGTACGCACAGGCCTGCGCCAGCAACCGTCCGACCGACACGGTGTTCATGCAGAAGTCCTTCTTCGAGTTCATGAAGCAGTACCAGGGCGAATATCTGGGCAGCATGATCAGCGGACTATTCGAAACGGTCGGCGGCTTCGCGGCGCCCGACACCGACGACATGATGTTCGATCAGGCCATGGATCGCGGAATCAATAACGCGGTCAAGGACAACGACAGCAAATTTCCGCCGGAATGGCGGCTGAGCAAGCGCGCTCGGGAGCGGAAGGACTAGCTCGTGGAACCGCTTGATGGTTATGTGGTCGTCGACTTCTCCAGCGGGATCGCGGGAGCCTACTGTACGAAGCTGCTCGCCGATGCCGGTGCCGAGGTCGTCAAAGTCGAAGCGCCGGAAGGTGATCGGCTGCGAACCTGGTCGGCGTCGGGCACCGACATCCCGTCCGGCACCGACGGTGCGCTGTTCGGATTTCTGGCGGGCGCCAAGCGCAGTGTCGTCGCCGACCCCGACGATGCCGGTGCGATCGATTTCGTGAACGAACTCTTGGCCGGGGCGGACGCCGTGATCTGGAGTCGCGGATCGCGAGTCGCGGAGCAGCCGTCGTTCGCGCCGGAAGCCATTCGGCAGCGCCATCCCCATCTCACGGTCACCTCGATCACCCCATTCGGCCTGCACGGTCCCTGGCGCGACCACCCGGCCACCGAGTTCACACTGCAGGCATGGTCGGGCGGGATTATCGGGCTCGGTCGTGGCGCTCCCGACCGTGCCCCGGTCGCCATCGGCGGCCAGGTCGGCGAATGGGTTGCCGGGGCATATGCGGCAGCGGGCACCTTGACCTCTCGGTCGCGGACCCTCGACACCGGAGTCGGCGAATTGGTCGACCTCTCCATGCTCGAGACCCAGATCCTCACTCTGACTTACTATTCCGTCACCTTCTTCGAGGCGTTGCGGCGGCCGTTCCCGCGGCCGGGACGCGCGCTCATGGTGCCCGGTGTGGCAACCGCCAAGGACGGCATGGTGGCCGTCGGCTGCGGGACCGCGCAGCAGTGGTTCGACCTGTGCGCGATGGTCGGCCACCCGGAGTGGATCGACGAGAGCGCGCCGTTCTCGATCAGCGGGAAGGCCGCCGACCTGGCCGCTGAGATCGCCCCATGGTTCACCGACCACACCATCGACGAAATCCGGGACCTGGCAACGGCATTCAGAATTCCCAACGCCCCGGTGGCCAACGGCGACAACAGCGCGGGGATGGATCATTACCAGGCGCGTGGATCGTTCGTGACCAATCCCCGCGACGGGTACATGCAACCCGCTCCGCCCTACCGATTGGGGGCCGAGCCGCAGCGCGCACCTGGCCCCGCCCCGCGGCTGGACGAGCACGGGGAACGTTATCGCGCCGCACCCCCCGCCGCTCGGCAGACGACCGCCGCCGCGAGTACGCGAGAACTTCCCTTCAGCGGCCTGCGGGTGCTGGATATGACCGCTTTCTGGGCCGGACCGTCCTGCACACATTTCCTCGCCATGCTCGGCGCCGAAGTGATCCATCTCGAGTCGACGACCCGGCCCGATGGCACCAGGCTCATCGCCGGTGTCCCGGTCACCGAGGAACAATGGTGGGAGCGCTCGCCGATATTCTCGGGCCTGAACACCAATAAGAAGAGTGTGACGCTGGACTTCCGGAGCGAGCGCGGGCTCGAGGTGCTGCACCGGCTCATCCAGAGCTGCGATGTGATCGTCGAGAACTACACCCCGCGGGTGCTGGAGCAGATCGGACTGGATTACGAGCGGGTGCGCGACCTGCGGCCCGACGCGATCATGGTCCGGATGCCGGGATTCGGACTCGACGGACCGTGGCGGGATAATCCGGCCTTCGCCTACATCATCGAGGACGCGTCCGGACTCACCTGGCTGACCGGCCATCCCGACCAGAATCCGGTCGAGCCGTACACGATCGGCGATCCGAACGCCGGTCTGCACGCCCTCAACGCGCTGCTGCTCGCACTGGAGCACCGGCGGCGGACCGGCGAGGGCATGCTGGTCGAAGCGGCGATGGTGGAGGCCGCGATCAATGTCGCCGCCGAACAGGTCATCGAGTACTCGGCATACGGGAAACTCCTGGTGCGCGAGGGCAATCGGGGACCGGCGGCAGCGCCGCAGAACCTCTACCGAACCGCCGATGTCGACGAGTACGGTGGCAACGATTCCTGGGTCGCGGTGGCGGTGGCCACCGACGAGCAATGGCTCGGCCTGCGCGACGCGATCGGCAGTCCAGGGTGGGCGATGGCGTCGGACCTGTCCACAGTCGAGGGACGTCGTGCGCAGCACGACCTCATCGACAAGCACTTCGCGGCGTGGTGTGCGAAGCGCGCCGCCAGCGAAATCGTCCAAATCCTTTGGGACGCGGGAGTACCGGTGGGCAAGGTGATGCAGCCGCATCGCGTCGCCGAACTGCCACAGCTCGAGTCGCGCGGCTTCTACGAATACGTCGAGCATCCGGTGAACCCGATGGTCCGGCACAGCACAGTGCCGTTCGCTTTATCACACCGGCCCGAGCGGTGGCATGTGCGCCACGCGCCGTTGCTCGGCGAACACAACCGGGAAGTGCTGGCGGGACTCGGATTGACCGAATCCGACATCGCCGCACTGGAAACCGACGGCGTTATCGGGCAGGCGCCTGCCATGTACAACTCGGTTCAGAAAAAACGGTGACGACGATGAGCGATTGGGATCATACGACCGACTTCCTGGTCGTCGGGAGTGGTGCCGGAATGGTCGGCGCACTCCGCGCCCGTGCCCTCGGCAAGGATGTTCTCGTCGTCGAGAAGTCCGACCTGCTCGGCGGATCGACCTGTATGTCGGGCGGCGTGCTGTGGCTTCCCAATAATCCACTCATGCAGCGCGAGGGCGTATCCGATTCGATCGACGACGCATTGCGATACTTCGAGACCGTCGTCGGCGACGCGGGACCGGCGTCGTCGCAGGCCCGCAGACTGGCCTACATCAACGCCGGGATCGATATGGTCGGCTTCCTCGAATCCGAGGGCCTGCGATTCCGGCGCTGCGAAGGATACAGCGATTACTACGCTGGTGTCCGAGGCTGTGCAGGCGGATCCGCCCGAGGCAGATCGATAGAACCGGAGATCTTCGACAAGAAGAAGCTCGGTGCGTGGTGCGACCGCATCCGGCCCGGGTTCGCGGGCAGCATGGTGATCTACACCGTGGAGGCGGCGCCGATGTCGTTGATGCGCACGCGAATCGGCATGGCCACGATGGCCAGGGTCGGGCGGCGCACTGTCGGCGGGCGCATGCGCGGACAGAAGTTGGCGGCCAATGGCGCGGCATTGATCGCGCGGTTGGTGGGCGCGCTGCTGCGGCGCGAGGTGCCGATCTGGTCCGGGTCCGCGCTGACCGATCTCGTCGTCGATGACGGCCGGGTCGTCGGAGCCGTCATCCACCGCGACGGCCGCGCTGTGCGCGTGCGTGCCCGGGACGGAATCCTGCTCGCCGCAGGCGGTTTCGCCCGCAACGAGGTGATGCGCAAGGAGCATTCGGACGGACTTCCCATCGGTGCCGACTGGACCTCGGCCAACCCGGGGGACACCGGGGAGGTCATCCGGATCGCGGCGGGGCTCGGAGCCGCGACCGACCTGCTGGACGAGGCGTGGTGGATGCCCTCGTGGATTATGCCGGACGGCACCCCGGGCATGTGCTTGTCGGAGCGGTGCAAGCCGGGATCGATCATCGTCGATGCGCGGGGTCTTCGATATTTCAACGAGGCGTGCTCATATCAGGAGGCCGGTCAGCGGATGTACGCGCGGCACCGTGAGAACGGCGCGGCGATTCCGTCCTGGCTCATCATCGATTCCCGCCACCGGGCGCGCTACCCGTTCGGGATGGCTCCTGCGGGCTGGACGCCGAAGCAGTTGCTCAGCAGTGGTGTGCTGAAGCGCGGTGACACCCTGGAAGATCTTGCGCGCCAGTGCGATATCCCCGCCGATACGCTTCGGGCGACGATCGATCGGTTCAACACCTTCGCCGAAACCGGCATCGATGCGGACTTCCATCGCGGTGAGGGCGACCATGAGCGGTTCTACGGCGACCGGACCCACCAGCCGAACCCCAGCCTGGGACCGATCGAGAAGGGCCCGTTCTATGCCGCCGCGCTGTACCCCGGAGATATCGGTACCAGCGGCGGACTGCTCTGTGACCAGTTCTCCCGGGTATTGAATTCCGACGGGTCGCCGATCAGCGGGCTGTATGCCACGGGAAACTGCACCGCATCCGTGATGGGCCGCAAGTATCTAGGCGCTGGGGCGAGTATCGCCGCGTCGGCCGTATTCGGGTATGCGGCGGCGAATCATGCGTGCGCGGATCCCGGCCGATAACGCGCCGAATATCGAAGGTTGTTGCCGCACAAACCGTTCCGGCGACCGGCATGCGGCGTTCGCACGATCACCCTGCGGAGGTTTTCGAAAACGTGCATCTCTCATCGATGGTCGAGATGATCGAGTCGGGCTTCGCCGACCGGGAACTGCTCGGCGCGGCCGAGCGGCGGGTCACCGGTGCCGAACTGGGTGTACTTGCCAAGCGCGGCGCGGCGACGCTACCTGCGTACCCGGCGCTGGTGTACGCGGGGGAGAATCATCCGCTGCTGCCGGTCGCCTTGTTGGCCGCGGCATGTGCCGGGGTGCCGTTCGTGCCGGTGAACTACCGATTGGACGACACTCAGCTGAACAGTTTGATCGACCGGCAACCCACGGCGTTGGTGCTTGCGGATGCGGCGACCGCGCCACGAGTGCAGGCGGCCGGGCGGGTAGCCGTATTCGACGACTGGTTGGCGGAACTCCCCGCCGACCCGCCACCCGTGGACCCGCCGGTCGCCGATGACGACGTGGCGGTTGTGCTGTACACCAGCGGTACGACGGCGGCCCCGAAATCGGCACTGCTTCGACATCGCCACTTGATGGCCTACCTGCTGAGCACCGTCGAATTCGGCAGTGCCGGTGCCGAAGAGGCGGTGCTGGTATCGGTGCCGCCCTACCATGTCGCAGGCGTGGCCAACATGCTGTCGAACCTGTTCGCGGGTCGGCGCCTGGTGTACCTGCGCGCCTTCGATCCATCGGTGTGGCTCGACACGGTCCGCGCGGAAGCCGTGACCAACGCGATGGTCGTCCCGACTATGTTGGCGCGCATCGTGGACGCGGTCGCCGGACTCGACGGTGCGAGCCTTCCGACGCTGCGTTCCCTTTCGTACGGCGGCGCGAAAGTATCCGAACGCATACTGCGCGAGGCACTTACCCGACTTCCCGACGTCGGATTCGTCAACGCCTACGGACTGACCGAAACGGCATCGACCATCGCAGTCCTCGGCCCCGAAGACCACCGAGCCGCCCTGATATCCGACGACCCACTGGTCCGAGCCCGTTTGTCCGCGGCCGGGCAGGTCCTCCCGACGATCGAGATCGAGATCCGCGACGACAACGGACAGGTACTGCCTGCGGGCAGTTCGGGCATCATCTTCTTACGCGGTGAACAGATCTCCGGTGAATACGCCACCGGCAGCCTCCTCGACGCCGACGGCTGGTTCTGCACCCGCGACCGGGGCCATGTCGATGCCGACGGCTATCTGTACATCGAGGGCCGGGCCGACGACACGATCATCCGCGGCGGCGAGAACATCGCCCCCGCCGAGATCGAGGAGGTCCTGCTGTCGCATCCGGCGGTCGCCCAGGCATGTGTGGTCGGTCCGCCTGATGACGAGTGGGGACAAACGCTGGCGGCGGCGGTGGTACTCCGCGCGGGCGCCGTCGCGACCGGCGAAGAGTTGCGCACCCTCGTGCGCTCGCGCCTGCGCGGCTCGAAAACACCGGAAATGATCGTCTTCCGAAAGTCGTTGCCGCACACCGATACCGGGAAGCTGCTGCGCAGGCTCGTACTCGAGGACCTGAGCGCCCATTAGAAAGGCAGGAACACCCATGGCACTGGCCCTGAAACCCGGCACACGCGTCTTCAGCGCGGTCGATTCCACGGAGCTGATCGTCGTCAAAGTCCCCGCGGATCCGATCGGCCTCACCATCGGCGGCGCACCCGCGGTGCTGTCCGCGGCGGAGAGGAACGGCGTTGCCGCATCGGCAGTTTCCACCGGCGGCACCGCGATCGGCAAGCGCTACACCAACGCCGACGCAACAGTCGAATTGCTGTGCACCAAGCCAGGTCCCGGCATCCCAGCCGTGGATGGCGAGGTGCTGGAGCTCAAGCAAGCCAAGCCGCTCCCGGCATCCGACTAGCGGTCAACCCGGGACGACCTGCCCGGACGTCACCGCGCCGAGCCACTCTCGATCAGTTCCCGCAGGAAGCACAGGGGGCAAATGGGGTCGAAAGGAGCTGTCGTCTCGTTTCGGATGGTGGGTACGGAATTCAACGGTGACGCGTCCGGGGCCGCTGCCGCGACCGCCGGTTGTACACCGATTGCCAGCGAGATCGCGCCGACGGCAATGACGTTCAGCATGGCACGGCTCATGAGATCCTCCACGTTGATGCGATGAGCGGTCACGGTACCACCCGAGGTCGCGCGCATTCCGCCGTTCACTGCTGACTCGTGGATTCAGCGATAGCTCAGCGCCATTCGGTCATTCGATCGAGCAGTTCCGGAGGCCCCCGCAATGGGACGACAGCACCCACACGGGGTGCTACAGCGCAGCACAGCGATCTTGCGCGTGGTGGAACCCGCTCGCCGCCGACAGAACCCGGCCCTATCGCCCGCATTGCAGCGGCTACCTCGAAATCAGCCGATTCCTGCTGCGCACGACGAATCCGATCGAGTCCACGTGCGTCACCGTCCGCCTGCGCACGAAGGTCACCAAAGACGTCGGTAGCGCGGCCGCCGCCTTGGCAATGACTTTCACGCTCGTGAGTCCCCAACAGCGGTGGCGGGTGGATCGCCAACCGATCGGCGACCAGCCCGGACTGCCGCAACACTCACATCGGACGCGTGGCCTCCGGCGTCAACAGCGTCTCGTAGTGGGCGGACCGCTGGTCGAACCGCGCCAGGACCGCCCTTGCCTCGGCCGGGACATGCGCAACCTCATAGTCCGGGCCGACGAACTCCCGGACAGCGTCGACCGAGTCGAACAGCATGATGGTGGAGAACTCGACCTCACCGTCGGCGAGCGGACGCCGAAGCAAGTAGGCACCGTGGTAGCCGACGAGCTTGCGCTCGGCGATGGCGGGCAAAACACGCGTGCTGACGATCGACTCGTATGCGTCGGCATTCTCGGGAGTCGTCCAACCCCGCCAGATTCGAACGATCATGCGCTTACATTACCGATGCCGACGGCCAATCCACAGGCATCGACGATTACTCCGAGTTCGCGCATCGGCGCACACTCATCTCACCGCGCCCCGCTGTTCGAGGATCACGGCCGCGTTCGAACTCGGCGAAAGCCCCTCGGCCTGAACCGAAGCCGCCGGCTGCCGTGCGCCGGGGAGTCAGGTGGCGACGGGGAGGTCGAGGCTGGCGAATAGGTCGAGTACGCGGCGGTGGATGTCGTCGCGGATCGGACGGACCTCGGCGAGTGGCAGCCCGGCCGGGTCGTCGACGATCCATTCTTCGTTCCGGACGCCGGGGACCAGGGGGCACTCGTCGCCGCATCCCATGGTGATGATGATGTCTGCGGCTTGGAGGATTTCGTCGGTCCAGGCCTTGGGGAACTCGTGGGAGATATCGACGCCTACCTCGGCCATGGCCGCGACCGCCGCCGTGTTCAGCGCTCCGCTCGGCTCCGATCCGCCGGACCAGGCCAGCGCCCGACCCTGTGCGTAATGCTCGAAGAAGCCCAGCGCCATCTGCGACCGCCCGGCGTTGAACGAACACAGGAACAGCACCACCGGGACGGCGTGCTCGATGCGACCCTCCACCTTGGCGCGGGCGTGCAGTCGCTGGCGGGCGAAGCGCTCGGCGAGCAGCGGCAGGTAAAGTCTGACCGGCGCCTGCCGCCCGATCTGCGCGTAGGAGTCGTGTAGATAACGGTGAATCGTGTTGGCATCGAACAGGATCGTGAACTCGCGGCACAGCCGTCGCTCGGCGCGCGCGAGCGCGGTGCTGTGCACGATGTCGAGGAGTCGGTAGTGCGGAGTCAGCTCGGCATACCCGGCCCGGCTCGTCCGCCCGGACGTATACACATCAGCCAGCGTGACAGTGGTGCCCCGCGACAACAACCAACTGGGGATGAACCGGATCGAACAACGCGGCGCACCACCGAAAAACCTCCTCGATACGACGCGTATCGCGAAAACCTTTAGTGCAGGGAATGTTTCACGGAAATACAGACTCTCGGCACCGTGCCATCGGATGTCAGCTGTGCGCCATGACGAGGTCGCGGTAGGGAAGGTTGATCACAGGGTGGTCGGCGATTCCGAGTTCGGTCTCAACTTGTTCGAGCTGGGTGGCTGCGACGGCGGTTTCGGTTGCGGTGACTTCGGTTTCGACGAAAGTTCCGGCTCCGGTGACGGTGTCGATGCTGACCACGATGTCGTCATGGTGGGGGTGGCGGTAGGTGGTCCGGGCTTTCTCGACGCGGACGAGTTCGATCATACCGATCGCGGCGAGGAGTTGGTTGGCGGCCTCGGCTTGGTCGGGGCCGTGGAGGATCACGTTGGTTTCGTGCTTCGCGATCACGTCGGTGTGGCTGTGTGTGCTCGCGGTTGAGGGCGGCTTGTAAGTGATCTCGGCGAAGCCATCGCGATGCCGAACCCTAAGGCACTCAACGGTTTCCATGTAATCGACGTCGGGGCGGCTGTAGTAGGTGTCGACCTCGGTAAGCTGACCGGCCTGCCTGTAGCCCAGCTCGGTCAGCCGAGCAAGGAGGGTTTCGCTGTCGGGAAGTTCGCGCTTGCGTTCGACCTCGATCAGGTGCATGGGTGGATCATCCTCTCGTGTGGATGGCGGTGTGCACGCGGGCCAGATTGGGTTTGGAGCAATGCGCGCGAACGGTGCCGAGGGCCTGCTGCAGCGCAACCGAGTCGGCGACTGGGATGTTCTGGAACAGGACCATCTGCTTGGCATCCATCAGCGGGTTGGGTAGCTGTTTGGTCAGGAAGCGGTTGTAGTAGTGCCGGTGCCTGACAACGACATCAGAATCCATGACCGGCATCAGCACTGAGTGTGAATCAGACTCTGCCTCAACAGAATTGACTGCGAACGCAGCTAGTAGTTCATCGGCGGTCAGGTAGGCGTAGGTTTCGCGGCCCTCACGCTCGAGCCAGCTTCGCCAGATGTCGGCGCAGGATTCGTCGGTCTCGGTAGCAGCGAGGAACAGGTTGAGGGCGACATCGGTGACTGCGTCGAAAATGTCGCCGTCGATGACGTGGTGGTCGGCGTAAGGTTCGCTGACTGCCAATATGTTCTCGCGGTCGGTGGCCGACATCCAGCCGCTGTCGGTGAATCCGAAGTGGACGCGTTTGTGGCCGGAGCGCAGATCAATCCAGTCGCCGGACAGCTGGCCGTCGAGCACAGGGGTGAACCCGAGTACGCCCGAGCGCCAGATATGATCGCGCATTGTGATGTAGTGGCGTTGTACCTCACGGAACAAACCGATGGGTGCCCGAATGACCGCGCAGACGTGGGCATTCAGATCCACTGCAGGCACGATTCGGGAGTCTTGGCGAACCGTCACCTCGTCGTCGTGACGATGATAGGGGTGGGTGCCCTCACGCAGGTAGTGCGGTAGGAACAAGCGCAGGAACTGCAACCACGACTGCGTGCTATAGAACTGGACTGTCGTCTCGTGCAACGAGGCAGCGTCGACGGCGTACACGTCGCGGTAGACGAAGAATCCATAGGGCTTCAACACCGTCGGGAACGTGCGCATCAGCGAATGCAATCCGTTGTATGCGCCACCGTAGGAATAGACTTCGTGCAGGAGTGCCGACGCGCTGATGACGTCCACCGGCTCAGGTACGAGAGCGGCGAGGTCGTGCGCCCAGCCTCGCACCAAGGCGCATCGCCCCACCGAGTGGAACCGGTCGATCGCCCGCGCGAGCGATTGCGAGCAGATGCCCGGGGCCTCGATAAGAGTAAGTCGTGGCTTCTTCGGCTGATCCTGAAGCTGATCGGCGAGGAATTCAACTGCGGCACCGCCACCGGGGCCGATCTCGATCAAATGCGGCTCGATCTCAGGGATGCGCGTGAGCGCGCGGCAGACCAATAGTCCCTTTTCGTAGCCGTGGTCATTGGCCGCGATATCGAGATAAGTGGATTCGGATTTGTGTTCGTGGGCGAAGGGATTGGTCATGCCGATCATGGTGCACCGCTGAGAAGTCCGGGACCGCCGGGCTGGGGCGGTCGGATGGCGTTCATGGTTCGAGGTACAGGCGCTCATTCGGGAGGCGGGGTAGTCCGGCAGTATCGCCCGGCAGGATTGCAACGGCATCGTGATAGTGATAGGTGCGCCAGTCCTGTACGAACAGCAATGCTGCGGTACGACAAGCAGCGAAATCCATTCGCACATCGTGCAAGTGGACCGACAGACGCACGTCGTCCTCTTCCAGACGAGGTGAGCTGGACCGCGCTGTCATGAAGCGCGCTCACGGGTTCGAACTCGTCCATGCTGTGGGCTCCCGTGCATGTCACCTGCGTCGGTTGTTGGCGAGTTGGGCGGCCAAGGCATGAACGTCAGCGTCGACAGCGGTGAGTCCGTCGAGCACATCCAGCAGCGTTTGAATGTCAGGGCCGACGGTTAGCGGTGCGTTGCAATCCAGCGCAGGGAACGGCAGACCACGAGCGGCGGCGCGTTCGCGGGGAGTCCTAATGGGTGGGACGAGCTTGCCAGCGCGGACGAGGCAGTCCAAGGCGCTCGCCTTCCGAGGGCAAGCAATCGCCCGACAAGCGATGTGCTGCTGCATGATTCGATAGGAATCGTCGACCGTCAACGGGCGTCCGGGATGTGCGTGAGCAGGATTGATGGCTCCTGGCAATGCGGCAGCCCAAGTGGTGGGCGGGCACACTGTTTCGAGGGTGCAGAAGTCGCACACGCGGGCCGGTGTGTTGTCGGTCGTGGCCAGGTCGTAGCTGATCAACGCAGCGGCGGGCACACCGGATGCGATATAGAGCGCGCACCCGATCGGGTCGGGACAGTGCTCGGGCGGCTGGACCGTGTACAGATAGCGGTAGCCCAAATGCTCGGCGTGACGGCGTACAGCGATCGCATGCCGTGGTGCAGCTGACCCGGATTTGTCCGGGCGTACCAGGCCAACGGCTTTCGGTTTCATGTCTTCCATAGCTTCAGGACAGCGCGCTGTCGGGTACTTGCATAAGACGTGCGAATAGTGGAGGTGTGCGCAGATGGGGTGGGGGTGTGCAGAGGGGGTGTGCGAAACCGGCTGAGGATGGCGCGGGGGGTGTTGCTCATGCCACACTCCGGCTATGGGACGCCAGCCCAAGCAACCGAACCGGGAACTGGACGATCTGCTCGACGAGTCCGGTATCAGTAACAAGGGTCTCGCACGGCGGGTTGTCGAGCGAGGGTGTGCGACCGGCCTCGAGCTGGCATATGACCATCGATCGGTCAGCCGATGGCTGGATGGCCAACAACCGAATTCGCCAGGGCCGGAACTGATTGCTGAAGTTTTGACCGAAGCCCTCGGACGTCGGATTACGCCGACGGATTGTGGAATGTCCGGCGGCCGGGATCCGGTCGATTTGGGGTTGGAGTTCCCGCTGAGTTTGGCGGAAGCGACGGCGTCGGTAGCGGCGCTGTGGAGGAGTGACGTGGAGCGCCGACGGTTCTTGACGGGAGCCACATACGCGGTTGCCGTGTACCCGGCTGCCTCGATGCGCTGGCTGACCCTGCCTGGTCCGGAACACCCTGTCTCAGTAGGTATCCGGCGCGTTGGCCAAAGTGATGTCGATGCTGTGCGCACCATGACGGTGGCGTTTCGTGACCTCGATAACAAGGTCGGTGGCGGCAAGGTGCGGCCGACGATCGTGCAATACCTGCACAGCTCCGTTGCACCATTGCTGCGCGGCAACTATGCCGAGCATATCGGCCGTCAATTGCTTGCCACGACAGCCGAACTCACCAAACTTGCGGGATGGGCTGCGTACGACCAAGAAGAACACGGTCTTGCCCAGCGGTACTTGATCCAAGCGTTGCGGCTGGCTCGTGCCGCCGGAGACCCCGGTCTGGGTGCGGAGATTCTTGCGGCGATGAGCCATCAGGCCACCTACGTCGGTCGACCAGGTGATGCTGTGGACCTGGCTCGTGCAGCCCAAATCTCCGCTCGGAGCGCCGGACTAGCGGTGCTGGAGTCGGAATGCCATATGGTCGAGGCCCATGGCCACGCCGCGCGTCTTGACGACTCGATGTGCACCGCATCCATTACTGCGGCCGAACGCACGTTCGCCAAGGCAGGATCGTGCGATCGGCCAGCCTGGCTGACCTACTTCGACAGCGCGTACATGTCCGCCAAGATTGCCCACTGCTTCCGCGAGCTGGGAGACGACGCACGTACCGCGCGGTTCGCCGAACAATCGCTCGACATGTCCTACGGCTACCTGCGCGGACGCGCCTTCAACTTGGCGCTCCTCGCTTCGGCTCGCGTGAGCGAGGACCCGCTGGAGGCCGTGCGTATCGGTCACCAGGCGCTGGATATCGCGGCGGGTTTGTCATCGCGGCGAAGCTTCGCATACCTGGGTGACCTGCGTCAGCGACTGAGCCCCCATGCCGCGATGCCAGACGTTGAGGGTTTCCGGCAACAAGTCCGCGAGCTGACTACACGTCGAGACTGAGCGCGCGATAGATCGCGACAACGGTAGCCGCGCCGACGATCTCACCGCGGTCGATCATCGCCACCGCGTCATCGAGCGGAATCCAACGGATGTCTTCGGCTTCGTTGATGTCCGGCACTGTGTCGGTGAGGTCGGCACCCCGCGCGATATAGATCTCCTGGGGTTGGTCGAGGCTGCCGATTGACGGCTGATAGGTGACCAAGCGCTCCATCGACTTCGGCCGCCAGCCCGTCTCTTCCTCCACTTCGCGCGCAGCGGCAGTCGCAATGTCTTCAGCGTGGTCGACATAGCCACCGGGCAACTCCCACACCCATTCGTCGATGATGAACCGGTGGCGGTACATCAGCAGGGCTTCTCGGTTCTCGTTGAGTACCAGCGTCATTGCACAACGCGGCATCCGCGCCACGTACTGCGTGAACCGCACGCCATCCGGCAACTCGACGTCAACAGTCGACAACCGAATGTGTCGGTTCTCGTCTACAAGCCTCTCACCGTGGATCTTCCACTGGGTACGCTGCACGGCTCGACCCTACGCCCGCGGGAATACCTCGGGCTGCTCCTGTCGTGCCTGCCGTATGGCTGCGGACAGTCGATGCGCCACTACCGGTACCGTTCGCTCACGGCTGCCGATAACTACTTTGCCCAGTTCGGCTCACGTGGCGGCGATGTCGAGTAGTGCGTTGCTCACAATGCGGCGTCCTGCGTCGGTAACAGCACCAACTCCACACCATCGAGCACTGTGCCGAGCGGTCGGATCGCCTCGATGACCGGCCCGGCCACCTCGACCAGCGACTGACCGCTCACCCGGTTGGCCGCGTCCAGATAGACCAGACAGTGGATTCGGCCGGTGGCTCAGTCGGCGGAGCCGGTGATCACCATGTCGCCATAGCTGTGCCCGACCAGGATCACCTCACGAAGGTCGTCGTAGTGCAGCAACGACGCCACGTCCTGCACGTGGGTGTTCAGCCCGATATCGTCCAACTGCAGGTGTGAACGCTCGGCCAGGCCGGACAATGTCGGCGCGTACATATCGTGCCCCGCACGCGACAGCAACCGTGCCCGCCGCCGCGCACCAGAACAAACGTAGCCATTTCTCTCCTGAAGCCTGGTGCGTTACCCCTCCCGTGCAACGACGGTATTTCCTTATGAGGCAGGGCCTTTGGCGGGAGTCACGGACAAGATAGGGCTGATCAGTTGGCGCTCGACCAGAATTCGGGCGCCCGCGAGGATCAGTGGCAGGGCTGCGGAGCTCGGGAGCGCGGGGCCGAGTCCACCCGCTCGGATCAGTCGCGCTTGGGCGCCGTATCGCCCGCATGCCAGTGCGATCGAGGTGGCGGTGCTCGGGTCGGCGTATCGGTGCTGCGGCTTCGGGAAGCACCATTGCCAGGGTCCCGCCGAGGTGGTGAAGCGCAGTTCGATGTAGTCGGATCGGGCCGGGCAACGCAGCGCGATGTCGAGTGTGGCGGGCAGGAACGACCTTCCCGACAGGGTCGATTCGGTGGGTGTGGCTACTCGGGTCACGGCCGACTCCTAATCGTTTGGTGTTGTACCGGCGAGGTCGAGTGCGGCGAGATAGGCGAAGACGAGGCT
Source organism: Nocardia sp. NPDC052112 (assembly GCF_040680135.1). Taxonomy (NCBI): domain Bacteria; kingdom Bacillati; phylum Actinomycetota; class Actinomycetes; order Mycobacteriales; family Nocardiaceae; genus Nocardia; species Nocardia sp. NPDC052112. Next base: position 314,156 of record NZ_JBFAWD010000007.1, read on the forward strand.
GGAGCCGATCGGTGTTCCGGCGCCCGGATACGCGCCGCCGGACATGGCCGCCATGGTGTTGCCGGTCGCGTAGAGACCATCGATCGGCGTCGCGTCCGAGCGGAGCACGCGGGCGTGGTCGTCGGTCACGAGACCGCCCTTGGTTCCGATATCGGACAGCACGACGGTGGCCGCGTAATAGGGCGGTGTGTCGATGGGGATGAGCAACGGGTTGGGCAGTTCGGTTGCCAGCGGCACGAGGTAGTTCTGTCGGGGATCGGCCGGGAAACCGACGATGAACTGGAACATCTGGTCCCACGGTGCCTCGCCGCGGTGGAAGCGCTCGTCGACACCGGTCGGCGCGTAGCCATTGAATTCTTCGACCGACTTGCGCAGTTTCTCCGGTGGCACACCGATCAGTTCGGCCAATTCTTCGAGGGTGTCGGCGCGGCGCAATGCGCCCGACTCGAACCACTCCGGGCGCACCGGCAGCTCCGGATCGCCGCCGAAGCCGTCACGTTCGAACTGCCGGTGGTCGAATACCCAGTGCACGCTGCTGTGCGTGGTACCGGTGCTGCGCTGCTGCCGGACCATGTCGTGTCCGGCGCGGTCGTAGGGCTGCGTTTCGTTCGTGAAGCGTTCGCCCTCGGCATTGACCCAGATCCCGCCGCGGGTGCCGGTATGGAAGACGGGCCGACCGTCGGGCTGCAGCACCCCCGGCACGAACCAGGCCTCGTCGAGCAGGTCGGTGGCCGCGCCGATCGCGCGACCGGCCAGGATCGCGTCGCCGGTGTTTCCGGGTGCGCCGTGGGACCATTCGCCGGTGAGCGGCACGGGTGAGTACTGCTCGCGCATTTCCCGGTTGTGGTCGAATCCGCCCGCGGCCAGGATTACACCGCGCGTCGCGTGGAACGTGCGGCGCTCCCCGCCGCTGACTGCCACCACACCTGTGACCCGGCCGTCCTCGACCACGAGGTCGGTCAGGGCGGTCTCGAGGAGGTAGGAGCCATTGCCGGTTGCCAGGAATGCCCGCAGCGCCCGGCCGATCAGCGCGCGGCCGCCGACGAGCACCGATCCTTCGGCGATGCCCCAGCGTTCCTCGGGAATGGAGCGGCGGATGAGCGGGGCGAGTTCCCCGAGTTCGGCGACCGAGATCTCCGGCGGGAATACCGTCCGCCCGGTGGCGGTCGACCCGGGGCGCCCGTAGAAGTAATCCGGCACGGGCTGGTAGGCGAAGGATCCGAACCGCGGGTTCTGCTCGAGTTCGTCGATCAGCCGGGGCGCGGTTCGCAGGTAGGCATCCTGCAGTGGCGCACGCGAATTGTCGGCGACGACGTCGCGCAGGTAGGTGTGCGCGGCCTCGCGGTCATCCTCGATGCCCGCGCGCGAGATCGGGGCGCTACCCGGAAACCACAGTCCCGCACCGGAATACGATGTCGTGCCACCGAACAGTGCGGTCTTCTCCAGGACCAGCGTACGCAGTCCACGGGCGGCGGCCGCATAGGCGCCGATCAGGCCACCGCCGCCGGAGCCGACTACCACGACATCGTAAGTTTCCTGGTCAGCGGGCATTGCTGTCTCCTTGTTTCGCCGTGTCGATAGCTCGCGCGGTCGGTTGCGGCGACGCCGGACCACGCGGCAGCGGAGCGACCGGTCATGGGGGATCGGATTCCGACGAGTGTGCGGCCGACGATGTCGGGCCGAGTGCGGGATTCCGCTCAGCGGGATGATGCCGGTCGAGGTGGGCGAGCCGTCCGTGGCGGCTCGTCGGAGGGCGGTGCGTCTCAGTGTTCGGAAAGTCGGGCATCCTGCGTCCGGTTCCTGCTCAAACTTGCGAGCCAGCACGACATTCCGACTCGAAGGAGAGCTCGCATGGCTGGTTCGCACGATTACGATCCCGGCCCGCAGATTGCCCACGCCGGTGGCTTGAACCTGGGGACGCCTGATCTGCGGCGTTCGATCTGGTTCTTCCGGGACCTGCTGGGTATGGAGGTGGTCGCCGAGTCCGACGGTGTGGCCTATCTGCGCGGGTACCAGGAACTGGTACACCACTCGCTGGTGCTCACCCAGCAGGACGAGGCGCGGGTGAACAGCTACAGCTTCCGGGTGAAACGGCCGCAGGATGTCGAGCTGTTCCACAAGCAGTTGACCGAGGCGGAGCTCGAGACGGTGGAACTGCCCGCCGATCACGAACTGGGCCGCGGCACGGCGATCCGCTTCCTGGTGCCGGGCAGCGAACATCCCTTCGAGCTCTACTACGACATCGAAAAGCCGCTCGCACCACCGGAATTGCGTTCGAAACTGCTCAGTAACTCTTCGCGCCGGCGCGGTTTCGGTGTCCGGCGGTTGGACCATCTGAACGTGCAGTGCAGCCCGACTTCGGTGAATCAGGCCGAGGGCTGGTTGCGCAATGCGCTGGGGTTCAAGCGCCGGGAGTTCGCGATGATCCCGCAGTTCCCGGAGACCATCCTGGCCTCGTGGCTGTCGGTGACGCCCCAGGTGCACGACATCGCGATCGGTGTCAACGGGGAAGAGAAGAACGGGGCGTTTCACCACGTGGCGTTCAATATCGAGAACTTCCACGACATTCTGCGAGCGGTCGACGAGATCCGTGATCTCGAGATCGATTTCGGGCACGGTCCGGGCAAGCACGGTATCGGCCAGGCGATGTACCTGTATATCCATGATCCCGGCTCCGGTCACCGGGTCGAGCTGTACTCCGGCGGATACCTCGTCTTCGATCCGGATTGGCAGGCACTGGAGTGGAAGATCCCCGAATTGCAGTGGGGGCAGACGTGGTACGGCGAGGCCCTCGATGTCGGTCCGGGCGGCGCATTCCTGTCGACGACACCGTCGGCCGGATTGTGACCACGAGAGGATCAGTATGACGCTCGAATCCCAGGGCACCCATGACGGTGTGCCCGCCTACTACTTCGATAATCGCCTATCCGGTCCACTGCTGAGCCATCATGAGCAGTGGGACCGGCTCGCCAGCACCCAGTCCGCGTTCAGAAGCACTGTCGCACAGGGGTATTGGGTCATTACGGACGGTCAGGCGGTCCAAGAGGCGCTACAGGACTGGCGGACGTTCTCCAGCACCTCGGTGACGGTCCTCGAGCCGAATCCGAAGTTCTTGTGGATTCCGGAGATGCTGGATCCGCCGCTGCACACCAAGTGGCGGCGGCTGTTGGGCAGCGAGTTCGGACCCAAGTGGGTCGCCACCCGCGAGGCGGAGATACGGAAGATCGCGGCGGACATGATCGACCGGCTGCTGCCCGCGGGGAGCGCGGACGTCCTCGACGAGTTCGCGCGCCGGTTCCCGACCCTGATCTTCATGCGGCTGATGGGCCTGCCAGAGCAGGATCTGGAGCAGTTCCTGGAATGGGTGCACGAGATGCTGCATCTGCCGCACGCCGAGGATCCCGACCATCGTCGGCAACTGGCCGCGATGACCGCCGCGTCGGCTTATTTCGAAGAGCAGATCGCGCTGCGCCGCGACGCCGCGCGCGATGATCTGCTGTCCCGCATGATGGGCTGGCGGATCGATGGCGAGCTTCTCGGCGACGCCGATATGCACGCGTTCTGCATTCTGATGTTCCAGGCGGGTTTCGATACCGTCCCCATCGCGATCGGCTGGGCCATGTATCACTTCGCCGCCCACTCCGAGCAGCGCGCGGCCATAGTTGCCGACCCCGGGTTGATCGCCAATGGCGTCGAGGAAGTTCTGCGGGTCTATTCGTTCGTCATTCCGGCGCGAAAGGCGATGCGGGACACCGAGATCGGTGGTTGTCCGGTGAAATCCGGTGACATGGTGATGCTTCCGCTCGCGGTGAGCAACCGCGACGCCGAGCGGTTCGACAATCCGCTCGAGGTGGATCTGCATCGCGCCACGAACAACCACATCGCCTTCGGTTCGGGCCCGCACCGCTGCCTGGGTTCGCACCTGGCCCGGCTGGAACTGAATGTGGCGATGCAGGAGTGGCACAAGCGAATTCCGGACTACCGGATCGCGTCCGGACAGCAGCTCGAGCAGACCGGAAACATGTACGGCCTGATGTCATTGCGCCTCGAGTGGTGAACCACGGCCGGGCCGGCGCATGACGAAACGACCGAAATTCACGCCGTCGAAAGGCTTTACCACGTGGGAATTCGCGACCAGCTCACCCGGTTGCTTGCCGAGGCGCCGGCCGATGCCGAAGCGATCGAGCACGAGGAGATCTGGTGGACCTGGGGTCGGATTCAGGCGACCGCGCGCTCGGTCGTCGATGCGCTGGAATCGGCCGGTCCAGGTGTGGGATCCCGAGTCGGTGTGGTCCTGGAGAACCGACCCGAACATGTCGCGGTGGTCGCCGCGCTGATCGCGTCCGGTCGATGCGTCGTGCTGCTCGCACCGCTGCAGCCGGCGCCGCGGCTGGCCGCCGATATCATCGCGTGTGATCTGCCGGTGGTCGTGTGCGGATCCGAGCTGCTCGCCCGTGACGGCGTGCTCGATGCCGCCACGGCGGCCGGTATCGCCCTGGAACTGCGGGCCGACGGCTCGGTGCGACGAGTGGGCGGCCAGGTCTGTGCCTGCGCCGTGACCAATCCGGGAACCGTCGTCGAAATGCTCACCTCGGGGACGACCGGTGTGCCCAAACGGGTGCATCTGCGGACCGAGCAGTTGGATCAGGCACTGACTTCCGGAGGACAGACGGCTCGGGGAGACCGATTGCTGTCCCGATCCGCGGTACTGGTGAACGCGCCGCTCGTCCATATCGGCGGCCTGTGGCGGGCATTGGCGTGCCTTGCCATGGGTCGGCGGATGATTCTCATGCCCAAGTTCGTCCTGGAACCATGGGTCAGCGCCGTGGAGCGGCATAGGTTGCGGGCCGTGAGCCTGGTGCCCGCGGCGCTGCGGGCCGTACTCGATTCCGGAGTGTCGCGGGAGCGACTGGGGAGCCTGCAGGTCGTCACCTCCGGGACGGCGCCGTGTCCGAAAGAGTTGGCGGACTCCTTCTTTCGCACGTACGGCATCCCGGTGCTGATGACCTATGGGGCAACCGAATTCGCGGGCGCAGTGGCCGGCTGGACGCTGGCGCTGCACGAACAGTGGTGGGACCTGAAGGCAGGCAGCGCCGGTCGGGCCTTCCCCGGCGTCGAGTTGCGGGTGACCGGCGAGGACGGCGTCGAGCTCGGCGGTTGGACGACCGGACGGCTCGAGGTCCGCACCGCGCAGACCGCGGAAGGCGCCGGAGAGTGGGTCCAGACCAGTGATCTGGCGCGCATCGATGTCGACGGCTTCCTCTGGATCGATGGACGTGCCGACGACGCCATCATCCGCGGTGGCTTCAAGGTCCAGCCGGAGACCGTCAAGCGGGTGCTGGAGTCGCATGTGGCGGTGCGTGAGGCCGCGGTGGCCGGACTGCCCGACCCCCGGCTCGGACATGTGCCCGTGGCCGCGATCGAAATCGAACCGGGACTGATACCTCCCGACAGCGACGAACTCGTCGCGCTCTGTCGCGCACACCTGCTGCCGTACGAAGTGCCGGTGCACGTCGTAGTTCTGGACCAGCTGCCGCGCACGCCATCGAGCAAGGTGAGCCGGATGGAACTGCTCGATATCGTGCGAGAGCGACGGAACCGATCATGACCGCACCGACGATCGGATTCATCGGCGCCGGACGGATCGGTGCGGCGATGGTGGAGCGACTACTGGCGGCGGGGCGCCGGGTCCGGCTGTACGCGCGACGGCCGGAAGTGCGGGACCGACTGGCGGTACTCGGTGCGGAGCCTGTCGATCGAATACGGGATATCGCGGCCGCGGATGTCGTGGTCAGCTGTCTGTTCGGCGACGACCAGATATCCACTCTGCTGCCCGAAGTCGTCGAGGCGATGGCCGAGGGCACGGTCCTGCTGTCGCACACCACCGGGACGCCGGAGGTGCTGCGCAGTCTGGACCGGTTCGCGCCGACCGGACGGGCCGCGGTCGTGGACGCGACATTCAGCGGGACACCGGAGGCCGTACGCGCCGGCGAGTTGGTGGTCTTCCTCGGTGGCGCGCCCGATCACGTCGCGAGCGCGCGCCAGGTCGTCGAATGCTATGCCGGAACCGTCATCGAAACCGGTGGTCGGGGCTCGGCGTTGCGGGTGAAGTTGATCAACAACCTGCTGTTCGCCGCGGTCTCGCAGCTGACCCTGCAAGGTCTGACATTAGGCCGCGGGGTAGGGATAGACGAAGGCGTAATGCTCGAAGCGCTCGCGATCAGCAGCGGCGGTTCGACGGCCGGGCGTTATATCGCCGACCGCGGCGGATCCGAATCCTTCGCCGCCGCGGTCGCATCCTTTTTGCAGAAGGATGTCGCCGCCTGCAGAGCCGCATTGACTGATTCCGGCGTGGATTTCTCGGGCCTGCTCGGCGCGGCCTGCGGCGGACCGATCGACATCGGCGATACTGCTCTTAAAGAGGGAACTTAATTCCGATATCGCCACTACAGAGCGGCCCTCTTTCGCTACACTCGCGCTGAGGTTCGAGCTCCAAGAAGGAGGCTGGCCAATGGCCTCAGTGGTGAATGACAATGCGGTCGCCACCTCCGATCGGCACGAGGCGCCACCGTCGATGGTGGAGCGGATGACACTGATCATGGATTCGTTCGGTGGCCCGCAGATCCGGCTCTCGCTCGAGGATGTCGCCGGACGCACCAATCTGCCGCGCTCGACAACCCATCGCATTCTGGAACAGCTGGTCCGGCTGCGTTGGCTCGAGCGCAACGGTCGTGACTACGGCCTCGGTCAACGGGCACTCGGGTTCGGCGGCCGGGAAGAAGGGCACGATGCGTTGCGGACAGCGGCGTTCCCGCTCCTGCACAACCTGTCGGTGCGCACGGAAATGGTGGTGCACCTGGCTGTGCTCGACGGCGCCGAGGCGTACTACCTGGACAAGTTCGGCGGCAAGGCCGCGGTCCAGGTGCCGTCGGTCGTCGGTGGCCGGGTGCCGGCGCACTGCACGGCCGTCGGAAAGAGCATGCTGGCGTGGCTGTCGCCGGAACAGATCGACGATCTGTACCGCGATGTCCTGACCAAGCGGACCGCGCACAGCATCGGCGATCTCGAGGTCCTGCACCAGGAGTTGATTCGCATTCGCGCGCGTCGCGGTCTGGCTTTCGAGCGCGGCGAATGCTTCCAGCACATCGCCTGTGTCGGTGCGGCTGTCCGCGGACCCAAGGGGCCGGTCGGCGGGATTTCCCTCGTCGGCGACGTGCGAGCACCGCTCGAGCGACTGGCGCCCCTGGTCGCCAATACCGCGCAAGCGATATCGGAGAAGCTGATGGGTGACACCGCGCGCAAACATTCGGCGCGCTTCGAAACCGTTGTCGTGCGGGATGAGCCGCAGAGCCCGGCACTCACCGAGACCGTCGGACGAATCCTCGCTCTGGGCGAGCGCGGCGAGTGGTTCTGAGCTCCCCGTACGCAGCCGGGCTGATTTCCGCTGAGCGGAAAGCACCACAGGTCCATCGCATTTCCTGACCAAACTTGCGTTCCAGTCGGCCGTCGGCTCGATCCCCCGCAAGAGAGGTGAGGACCCCTATGCGTCCGCTTCCGGATCCGGTGTCGATGGGCGCCAGGCGCTTCCGTGATGTGCTCGGTCATTTTCCGACGAGTGTTGTCGCGATTACCACCACGGCACCGGACGGGCGTCCGCACGGGTTGATCGTCGGCACCTTCACCTCGGTTTCGCTCGAGCCACCATTGGTGTCTTTCCTGGTGAACCGGACCTCGTCGACGCTGTCGACGATCCAGCAGGCGGGCCGATTCTGCGCCAACGCGCTCGCCGGCAACCAGGAACCGACCTCACGCCGGTTGTCGGCTCGGGACGCGGATCGGTTCGCGGGGGTGGCCTGGGCACCGTCACCGCTCGGCAATCCGGTGCTGGACGGCATCGTGGCCTGGGTGGACTGCACGCTCGTACAGGTCGTCGAGATCGGTGACCACTATTTGGTTGTCGGCCGGGTCAGCGATCTGAATATCGAGTCCGTGCGGACACCGCTGCTCTTCTTCCGCGGCGGATACGGTGACTATCTCGCCAGCGCGACGCTGCTGATGGATCGTCTCGTCGGTTGGTGGTGACCCGGGCCCGGATTCGGATTCACACCAACATGTCGTCGACCGGCAACCCGAAGGTGCCCCGTCCGTACAACGTCAGCGCCGTGCCGACATCGTTGGACGCGTGAATGCCGGCGATATGTGCGTCGCGCCAGGCCCGCTCGATCGGATTGCGACGACGCAGCAGCATCCCACCGGTCGCAGCGAACACCAGATCGATCGACGTCAACGCGCGCTCGGCACCCAACGCTTGATCACGACGGGCCCGCAACCGCAATTCGAGCGGAATGTCCTGTCGCCCACAGACGCATTCGTACAAATCACGGAGGCTCCGGCTCATCTGCAGGATGGACGCGTCGATTTCCGCGCTCGCGCGGGCCGCCGCGGTCGACTGATCCGCGGTAATACTGCCACCACCGAAACTGAGCCGGTTACTGTCTCGCATCCGCGCCAGAAAGACGTCGAGGCAGCCCTGTGCCATACCGACCATCGGTGAGCTGTTCGCGTAGGTGTACATGGTGCCGTACGGCATCCGGTAGAGCGGGCCGGGATTTGCCTTATGTCCCGGGCTCTCCAGCCGTGCGATGTCGTAGAACCGTGTAACGCGGTGTTCCGGAACGAAAATCTTCTCGGCGTACAGATCGTCGCTGCCCGCGCCGCGCAGTCCGGCCGCATCCCACACCTTCGAGATCCGATAGTCGGCACCGGGCACCAGCCCGCTGACCATATCCACCGGCTGGCCGTTCTCGGCCACGATGGTGCCGCCGAGCAGAGCCCACGACGAGTGCGCGCATCCGCTGGCGAATCGCCAATGGCCCGAGACTTCGTAGCCTCCGGCGACCGGAACGAATCTCCCGACCGGTGCGTAGGACGAACAGATCAATGCGTCCGGATCCTGCGACCACACATCACGTTGCGCCCGCTCGTCGAAAAGTGCCACATGCCAAGGGGCCAAGCCGAGTACCGATGTCACCCATCCGGTCGAGCCGCACGCGGTGGCGACCGCGCGGACCGCATCGTAGAAGTCCAGCGGATCGGCCTCCAGCCCGCCCTGCGATTTCGGTCGCAGCAGCCGGAAGATGCCCGTACCGATCAAATCGGTCATCGTCTCCGCGGGTATCTCAGCGGTCTCGTCGACCAGCGCCGCCCGTTCGGCCAGCGTCGGCAACAGTTCGCCGACCGCTGCGGCTACCTCTGCATTCATGGCGGGCTCTTTCGTATTCTCGCCCCTACACCAGTGACTTCAAGGCGGAGCGTAACAGGCACGCAGACATTCGAGCCCGGTCGATCAGCGCGCGACCCAGCTGATGGCTTTGGTCTGCAGGAATTCGTCGAGGCCGAATTCGCCCCATTCCCGGCCGATTCCGCTCTGCTTGAATCCGCCGAACGGCACGCGCGGGTTGACCCCCGCGCTGCCGCTGTTGATCGCTATGCCGCCCGCGCGAACACGGGTCGCGATGTCGTAGGCGGCCATGATGTCGGCACTCCAGACGGCGCCGGCCAAACCGTAGGGGCTGTCGTTGGCGATGCGGACCGCGTCGTCGTCGGTGCGGAACGGGATGACGACGCCGACCGGGCCGAAGAACTCCGTCTGCGCGATCGTCATGGAACTGTCGACATCGACGAAGAGGGTCGGCTCCACGAAGTAGCCCTTGTCCAGGCCGGCCGGGCGTCCGCCACCGCTGACGATCCGCGCGCCCTCCTCCTCGCCGACGCGGATCAGCTTCTCGACCTTCTCCCGCTGCGCCGCGGTGATCAACGGACCCATCGTGGTGGATTCGTGTGCCGGATCGCCGACCCGGACACCGGCGAGCGCGACGCGCAGCCGTGCGACCAGTTCGTCGTGGACGGATTCGTGCACGATCGTGCGGGTCAGGATCGAGCAGCCCTGGCCGGCGTGCGCCGTAATGCCCATGAGTGCGGACCGGACCGCCCCGTCGAGGTCGGCGTCGGCGCGGACGATATTCGCGGACTTGCCGCCGAGTTCGAGTACGACCTTCTTGATCGAGCTCGCGGCCTGCGCGTAGACCATCCGTCCAACGGTGTCCGATCCAGTGAAGCTGACCAGGTCCACCATGGGATTGGTGGTCAGCTCCCGGCCCGCGTCGATATCGCCGGTCACGATGTTCAGTACGCCCGGCGGCAGACCGGCGGCATCGGCGAAGTCACCGATCAACAAGGATTCCAGCGGGGTGGTCGGTGCGGGCTTCAGCACCGCGGTGCATCCCGCGGCGAGGGCGGGGATCACCTTCATCATGCTCAGGAAGAAGGGGAAGTTGTAGGCCGCGATCAGCGCACAGACCCCGAAGGCCTCGCGCCGGATCTGTCCCTGGGAGATGCCGATCCCCGCGGCGATGGTGGGTTCCATCGGGCGCTCCCACGCGAATGTCGGCATGACCCGTTCCGCCATATCGCGCAGATGGGCAACCGGCACCCGGGTTTGCAGAGTCTCCGCCAACGTGCGGACCGATCCCGCCTCGGCCATATTGACGGCGACGAGTTCGGGCAGACGGCGCTCCATCTCCTCGGCCATGCGCAGCAGCACCGCGGCCCGCTCGGCGGGCTGCATCCGCGGCCAGGGACCTTCGTCGAATGCCTTGCGCGCGGCCGTGATCGCGCGACGCACATCCGAGATCGATGCCTGGGGGACGTCGGCTATCGCCTCCTCCGTCGCCGGATTGCTCACACTGACGAGTTCGTCCGACTCGCCGTCGGTGCGGCGTCCGTCGATGTAGAGCTGCGTCGAGAACGAGTACGCCGTGGTCATGTTCGGTCTCCTGATTGCCGGATCTGCGTCGGTCTTCTGGACAGGCTCACCTGCGGCGCTGCCCGCATACCGCACCATAAAAGTGTACTGAATAGCCGAACTGGCCGAGTCGTTTGTCCAATTGCCGCTGAGTGGAAAGGTCGATTGTGTGATCCGCCGCACAGGGGTGTGCTGTCGCGTACGTCTTCGTCCCACTCCGAGCAGGGCGAACGCGATCACGAACCAACGCCACGGATCGATTGCTCGGTGCTATTCGCCAAACGTGAGCTCCGTGGCAGCCCCGAAAGGACTCGTTCGATGAGCCCTGCAATGCAATTCGACGAATCGCCCGATGCCGCAGACATCGACGCCGCGGCTGGTGCTTTCCCTGGCCTCGACCGTGCTGATGCTCGAGATACTCACCCTCAGTTACGTGATGGTCGTGATGGCGGCGCCGGAAATCTCCGTGCATTTCCAGACGACTCAGGGGGCTTGGCTGCTGACGGCATTCCTGCTGGTCGGGGCGGTGACGGGTCCGCTGCTCGGCAAGCTGGCCGATATGTACGGCAAGTGGAAGATATTGCTGGCCTGCGTCGCCGTCGCGGTGCTCGGCTCGCAACTCCTATATCGCGCCGATCTCGCTCGAAATGACCCATGGCGCGGTGCTCTACACGGATAGGGGATTCCAGGTCGCGTTCCTGATCGGCGCGGTGGCCTGCGCCATCGGCGCGCTGCTCGCCGCGCTGCTGCCCCGCAAGATCGAGCAATTGCCGGCACCCGTCGTGCGGGGTGCCGAGGCTCCGGTATTGACGCACTGATCGAGACGAGGGCGGCCGCGTGCAAACGCGGCCGCCTTCCTCAGGATGTGGTGCCGATCAGGGCGAGGCTGGAATGGGCATACGCGGCACGACGTTTGGGACTCACCAGATACGAGGGCGGGGCGAAGTAGCCGACATCGCGAGGCAGGGCGTCGGCGCGGCGCGCGAGGGCTGCACGAGCGTCCGCGGTGGTCCCGCAGAGCGCGATCTCAGTGAGCATTTCGTCGGTGACCGCCCTGACCATGCCGTCGGTATCGCCCGCGCGGAATGCCGAGCGCAGTTGTGCGACAGGGCTTTCCCAACCGTGATGGGCGACGTAGGGGTCGTAGGTCTTGACGGTGAGGTAGAAGGCGATCATGCGCTTGGCGTCGGCAATGGCGCGTTCCGGTGCGTTGTCATCGATGGCGGTGATGATCCAACCGTGTTCGAGTGGGCTCCGACTGCTACCGGCCGCCCCGCGGTCGACCGCTGGACGCACGATGTCGTTCCACCAGGTACTGGTGAACAGGCCGTGGCCGATCACACCATCGCCGACCCGGCCCGCTGTAGCGGCCATCCGGCTGTTGAATCCCGCGAGCAGTACCGGGATATCGAGGCGACCGAGCACTGGGGCCCGGACATCGGCGTCTATCGAATAGAACTCACCGGAGTACTGGATCTTCTCGCCGTTTTCCGCGTGCAGCCACGCGCGCACCACATCGATGGTCTCCGCGATTCGGTCGACTGGGCGATCGGCGGGGACGCCGAACCAGTCACGGTTGATCCGGAAGGCGGCGGTGCCGAGGCCGAGGAACAGTCGACCCGATGCCTGCGCGTGCAGCTGCCGCATGGCGGTGGCGTGCGCGTACGGGGTGCGGGCGAAGGCGTAGGCGATGGCCGGACCGACCAGTGCGCGTTCGGTACTGGCGACGATCTCGGCCACGGTGAGGTAGGCGTCGTGGTCGACGAAGTCACCGGTGCAGAAGGCTTCCACACCGGCCTGCTCGGCCTCCCTCCCGACGTCGCGGCCGGGCCACGGCATGCCGAACTTCATCGAATTCTCCTCTTGGACAGACTGATCGGTGGTGGATGCGCGTCAGCGCAGCGTCCAATCGCTGCGGGGCACCGCGGCGCGGTCGACGTCGGCCTTGCCGATCGGGTTGCCGATCTGGGTGTAGGACAGGCCGGTGCGCAATGCCTGGGTGCGGGTGGCATCGAGCGATTCCCAGATCGCCCGGACCGTGCCCTGGATCGCGGCCGGTGGTTTGGCGGCGATGATGCGGGCGATCTCCTCGGCGCGATCCCAGAGCTGATCGCGCGGCAGTATCTCGCTGACGAGGCCGATCTGCATGGCGCGCTCAGGGGACAGGCGCTCGTCCAGGCCGAGCAGCGCGATGCGCAATGTCTCACCCAGCGGAATGCGGCGGGCGAGCCCGATCGGTTCCAGCGCCGCGGTCAGCCCATAGCTGACATGCGGGTCGAAGAAACTCGCGTCCTCCGCGCAGATGATGATGTCGGCCTCGTTGAGCCAGTAGAACGCGCCACCTGCCGCCATCCCGTGCACCGCGCAGACCAGCGGTTTCCACACCTGGTTGAGCTTCGGCGACAACTTCTCCCCGGGATCGGTCTGCGACCAGACATTGGACTGTCGGTCGAAGCCCTGTTTGACATCCATGCCGGTGCAGAACGCGCGGTCGCCCGCACCGCGAAGCACGACGACACGGATATCGTCATCGAACTTCACTCGCTGCCAGATGCGCTCGAAGTCTTCGAGCATCTCCTGGTTGAAGCTGTTCATGGCTTCCGGTCGGTTCAACGTGATCGTCGCGACGTGGTCGGTCACGTCGAACAGGACGGTTTTCAGCTCCATCCGGAAACTCCGATGTTCGTGGGTCGGCTGAATGCGGCCCTCCGGAGAGGGGCTGGATTAGAGTGTAACAAATTGTTCCGCTTGCGACATTCGGCTCCGCGCTGGTCGTGGTCCGATTCGAACCGCTTAATATGTGGTAGACAAGCAATAGTGCCGTGCGGCCCGACCCTTGGGCTGCTGCGTATTCTAGATAAGTCGTATACTCTTCTCTGGTCTCGGTTGTCCGGATGTGTTCGTGACGACGGCGGTCGGGGCGAGATGGCACGACGAGATCCACGGAGGAAGTTTCGATGAAGCCACGCGTGGGGCAGACGCTCGCCAGCACGGTCGACACGACGACGGTCATCGTCGTGCGCGCTCCGCAGGCCGATCTGGAGATCACCTGTGGCGGAGCGGCGATGGTCGATCCGAAGGGCCCCGATGCCATCCCCGCCGGCACCGCCGATCCCGAGCAGCTGGGCGGTTCGCAGCTGGGCAAGCGCTACGCCGACGAGGAACTCGGTGTGGAACTGCTCTGCACCAAGGCGGGGCAGGGCACGCTGGCGGTGAACGGTGTCGCGTTGCCGCTGAAGAACGCCAAGCCGCTGCCGGCCTCGGACTGAGAGCGCATCGATGAACGTAGCGATGCTGTTGGATATGGCCGCCGACGGTTTCGGCGACCGAATCGTGGTCGGGCGGACGGCCGATGGACTGACACCGGCGCGCTTGCGTGAACTGGCCGCCGGTGGGGCGCGGGTGGTCCGCGCGGCGGGTGCCGACGCGATCGTGTACCTCGCCGTCAACGGTCCGGCCTTCCCGGTCGCGCTGTTCGCGGCGGCCCAGGCGGGTGTGCCGCTGGTGCCGGTGAACTACCGCCTCGGCGCGGAGCAACTGGACGCATTGTTGGCGAATCATCCACGCGCATTCGGTGTCGCCGATCCCGAGCAGGCCGGGGCCTTGCGCCGGGCGGGGCTGTCGGTGCGGAGCCCGCACGAGTGGTTGGCTACCGCGGCGGATGCCGGTGTCGACGAGGGTGACGAGGTTGCGCCCGCGCCCGAAACACCCGCGGTTTTGATCTACACCAGCGGCACGACATCCGCGCCGAAGGGTGTGGTCCTGCGGCACCACAACTTGGTGTCGTATGTGCTCGGCACGGTGGAATTCGCGGGCGCGGACGCCGACGAGGCGGCGCTGATGAGCGTGCCGCCGTATCACATCGCGGCCGTGTCCAACGTTTTGACGAACCTGTATGCCGGGCGTCGGGTGCTCACCCTCGAACAGTTCACGCCGCAGCATTGGCTCGAACTCGTACGCGAGCAGCGGATTTCAAATGCGATGGTGGTTCCGACCATGCTCGCCCGGATCATGGACGGCGACGGGCTCGACCGCTCGGTCCCGTCATTGCGTTCGCTCGCCTACGGCGGCGCGAAGATGCCGGTGCGGGTGATCGAGACCGCGCTGCGGGAGTGGCCGCACGTCGATTTCGTCAATGCCTACGGGTTGACCGAGACCTCGTCCACGATCTCGGTGCTCGGGCCTGACGAGCATCGCGCGGCGGTCGCCAGCGATGATCCCGCGATGCGTGCCCGCATCGGCTCGGCCGGTCGGCCGGTGCCAGGTATCGAGCTCGAGGTGCGCGCCGAATCCGGTGCGCTCGCCGAGGCGGGGGAGCCGGGCCAGATCTGGGTGCGTGGCGAGCAGGTCTCGGGCGAATACGCCGGGCATGGTGCCTCGGTCGACGAGCGGGGTTTCTTCAACACCCGCGACCACGGCCACGTGGATGCCGACGGCTACCTCTACATCGAGGGCCGGGTCGACGACACCATCATCCGCGGCGCGGAGAATATCGCGCCCGCCGAGATCGAGGACGTCCTGCTGCGGCATCCGGATGTGCTCGACGCGGTCGTCGTCGGTGTGGTCGACGAGGAGTGGGGTCAGCGAATCGAGGCCGTTGTCGTCCTGCGCAGCGGGGTGGACGTCGACGCCGAACAACTGCGCGCGCAGGTGCGAAAGACATTGCGCGGCTCCAAGACTCCCGATCGCATCACGTACTGGCCGGAACTGCCGCGTACCGCGACCGGCAAGCTGGTGCGCCGGGATATCGCCGCGGCGCTGACGGCCGATCGTCAGCCGACCGCGGGGTGAGCACTTTCGACATCACGATCGAGGGGCGCGTCGCATGGGTGCGCGCGGACGAGGTCCGTGCCATCGGATTCGTCTCCCGGGTGTTTCCCGATGACGAATTCGACCACGAGGTCGCCGATTTGGTGCGCGAACCCGCGGCGCGCAGGCGCGCCGCCCTGCGGATCCTGAAGGCGAATCTCCAACTGGCCGAACGCACCGAGCCGGCGGACTACATCGCGGTGGAAAGCGAACTGCACCACGGATTCTTCACCGGAGAGCAGCGCGCGCAGACCGCCCAGGCGTTGCGTGTGCCGGGCGATCCGGTTGCATGAGTCGTGAGGACAGCGCTTGCTCCGGTTCCGGAGTGAGCAGTGCGGAAATGATCGGCCGATCGTATCGCCGATACAAGGGTGTGCGCATCCGTTCGGAGGGCACCTGCGATCTGATCGCCACCGTACCGGGCGCGAAACGCTTCCTCGCCCAAGAGCATTGCATGGATGCGAACGAGATCGTCGCGAGCAGTGGTGCTGAAACCGGGGCCGGCACATATGGTTCGCCGATCGTACCGACGAAATGGCAAGGGTGAGTGAGCATGAGCGTTGTCGCGAATAGTTCGCAGTTGGTGCAGGAGCTGACCGCGCGCACCGCTGTCGCGGTCCGCGGTTGGGCACCCGCCGCGACGGTAGTGGGTGTCGAACCACTCACCGGCGGAACGTCGAGCCTGACATATGTGGCCGAATTATCTTGTGCACCAGCCGGATACGAGCGCGTCGTGCTGAAGGTAGCACCTCCCGGTCTTGCGCCGGTCCGCAACCGAGATGTCCTACGCCAAGCCCGAATCATGGAAGCACTGGCGGATCGGCCCGGGGTGCGGGTGCCGAAGGTCCTGTTCCACGATGCGGGCGCACCACCGACGGTTCCGCCGTTCATCGTCATGGACCTGGTGCCCGGCACCTGCGTCGAACCGGTGCTCGTGCCGCGCGGCACGGTGCCCGCTGACCAGGTGCGGGCCCGCGCATTCCACGCGGCCGGAATGCTCGCCGATCTGCATCGAGTGAACCCGGCGCGCACCGCGCTCGAGACCGAGCCGGTGGTTTCCCTCGGCGCTGAGATCGACCGCTGGACAAGGGCTTTCACCACCGTATCGGACGATCTGCGCACCGGATACGAAGCGATCGCGGACCGCCTGCACACCACCGCGCCCGCCGCCATGACACCGGTCTTCACCCACGGTGACTACCGGCTCGGCAACACGCTATGCGAAGCGGATCACATCACCTCGATCATCGACTGGGAAATCTGGTCCCTCGGCGACCCCCGGATCGACGTGAGCTGGCTGACCTTCTTCACCGACGATGCCGCGCATCCGGCATCGGTATCCGATGAGCCGACCGGCATGCCGGGCAAGGCGGAACTGGTCGACGCCTACCAGGAGGCGCGCGGCGCCGCCCTGCTCGACCTGCCCTGGTTCGAGGCGCTGACCAAATACAAGGAGTCCGCCGCGACCGCCTTGCTGATCAAACGCGGCCGCAAGTCCGGCCAGTGGAACGACATGCACCAACGCATGCTGCCCGCGTTGCCGGTATTGCTCGATGAGGCGATGGAACTGCTGGGCTGATGCCGAAGCTCAGCCGCGGGCTTGCCGGTACCGCACAGCGGTATGCAGTGCGGGACGCGGCTCGGTGGTGTTGGTCGGCTCGCCGGGGAATATCGTGTGAATACCGATCCCGAGTTCGCGGTTATCGGCCGCGCTCGAGCAGCGGCGTGAATATCGGCGGCGTGATGCCCGGGTCGATTACCGGCAGCAGGCGAGGGAACTTGCCGAAGCCAAAGCCGAGCACGAGTGGTTGAAAAACGCGCCGTCGCATTGTCTTCGGCAGACTCTCATGGACTTGGACATGCCAATCGTTTGGAGCTTGGGTCCAGACCACGGTCTCGGCGACGTTCATGCGTCGATCGTCGACCTGTCCAATAGGGCAAGTATCTCGTCGGTGGTACCGGTTTCCGCGATCTTGGGAAATACCTTGCGCAGTACGTAGTCGTGATCTTCCTGATCCAGATCGGTCACGGCATCGGTGGCAATGGTGACGTTGAAACCGTATTCGTGCGCGCCACGCGCGGTCGATTCCACGCCCATGCTGGTGGCGATCCCGGTCACGACGACCTGGGTGACCTCGCGCTCGCGCAGCCACCCCGCGAGCGTGGGATCGTGGAACGCGCCCCAGACCCGTTTGACCACGGTGTGGTCACCCGGCCCCAACTCGGACAGCAGGGCAACGGCCTCGGCCGCCGAACTCGCGGCCGCCGAGCTGGACTGTCCGCCCGCTGCGCGAGCGCGGCTCGCCTCGGTGCGGCCTGGCGCGACACCGGCCGCCGTCACGATCACGACCGGGAGGTTGCGTTCCCGGAACGCGTCGGCCAGCCGGATCGACTGCTCGACAATCGACTTCGCGGAGTGCACGGTCGGCAGCGCCACCACCGCATCCTGCAGGTCGACGACGACCAGCGCCGTGTGCGCATCTATTTCGGTCAATGGCATGAGATCGCCTTTCGGTCCAAGATCGACATTATTCTCCACTGAGAATGCCAATTGCGCTTTCGTGCAATCGGGTCGGCCCTCAGTACAATCCGCCGTCCACCCGGATCAGTGCGTCGGTGGTGTAGCTGGAAGCGTCGCTGGCGAGGTACAGCGCGGTGCTGATGATCTCCTCCGGCTTACCGGGCCTGCCGAGTGCACTGCGGGTGATGTGTCGCTTCTCCTCCGCCCAGGCCTTGGAGATATCGGTGAGGAACGGCCCCGCCGAGATGGTGTTGACCCGCACCTTCGGCCCGTACTCCTGAGCGAAGACGGTGGTCAGCACATTCAGTGCGGCCTTGGCTCCGGCGTAAGGGCCGAATCGTGGTTGCGGCAGCAGTGCCCCCGAGGAGGAGATATTGATGATCGAGCCGCCGTCGCCGTCGGCCATCCGCCGCCCGATCAGCGACGCGAGCCGGAACGGGCCCTTGAAATTGACCCCGATCACCTTGTCGAACAGCTCTTCGCTGGTCTCCTCCGAGGACGGCGCCAGCGGCGACATACCCGCATTATTGACCAGGATGTCGACCTTGCCGAACTCCTCGTAGGCCGCGTCGGTGAGTCGGCCGAGGTCGTCCCAGTGGCCGACGTGCGCGGCGAAGGGCAGGGCGCGCCGACCCAGCTCGCGAACTTCCTTGGCGGCGACCTCGCAGGCGTCGAGTTTGCGGCTGGTGATCACCACATCCGCGCCCGCGGCGGCGAAGGCGCGCACCATTTCCAGGCCGAGGCCCCGGCTGCCACCGGTGACCAGCGCGACCTTGCCGGTCAGATCGAAAAGCTGCGCCGTCATGCGTTCACCCCGCCGCTGAGGCTGTCGTCATTGATGATGTGCGCGTAGCGCTTTCGCGCCTCCTCGAGCTTCGGCGGGATATGTTCGCTGGGGAACAGTCCCTCGGCGGACCGATACTTCTTCAACATCTGCTTGGCGACCGTCGTGCGGTGCACCTCGGTCGGGCCATCGGCCAGGGCGAGATTCGGGGCGGCCATCCACCACTTCGCCAGCGGCAGCTCATTGGTGGTGCCGAGTGAGCCGTGCAGGTGCAGCGCGCGCTGGATGATGTCGTGCAGCACCTTGGCCATGGCGACCTTGCACATCGCGATCTGCGTGCGGGCGGCGCCGTGCGGCTGGGTGTCGATGATCCAGGCAGTGTTCAGCACCAGCAATCGGTACTGCTGCAATTCGATCCAGGAGTCCGCGATGAACTGCTGTACGGCCTGCTTATCGGCGAGCAGGGTGCCCTGGGTGCGGCGGGAGATCGCGCGCTCGCACATCATGTCGAAGGCTCGAGTGCATTTGCCCACGGTGCGCATGGCGTGATGGACGCGGCCGCCACCGAGGCGGGCCTGGGCGACCTTGAAACCCTCGCCGGGTGCGCCGAGCATGGCGTCGAGTGGGACCCGGACCTGGTGGTAGCGGATGTAGCCGTGGATGCCCTCGTCGAGGGAGTCGCGTTCATCCATGGTGCCGACATTGCGCTTGATCTCGATGCCGGGCGTCTCGGCGGGCACGATCAGCATCGACATGCGGGTGTGCGGTGGCGCGTCCGGATCGGTGACGGCCATGACGATGAGGAATGACGCGTACCGGGCGTTGGAGGAGAACCACTTCTCGCCGTCGATCACCCACTCGTCCCCGTCGCGCCATGCGCGACAGACGAACTCCTTCGGGTCGGCGCCCGCCTGCGGTTCGGTCATAGAGAAGGTGGAGACGATCTCGCCGTCGAGCAGCGGCTGCAGGTAGCGGGCCTTCTGTTCCTCGGTGCCGAACATGGCCAGGATCTCGGCATTGCCGGTGTCCGGTGCAGCAGTGCCGAAAACCGTTGGCGCCCAATAGGACCGGCCGAGGATCTCGTTGAGGTAGGCGAGCTTGACCTGACCGTAGCCCGGCCCGCCCAATTCGGGGCCGAGGTGGCAGGCCCACAGGCCCTGCGCCCGGACCTGCTCCTGCAACGGCCGCAGGATCGCGCGGGCCTTCTCGTTACCGGTGTCGTACGGGTCGCCGCCGTGCGGGAACAGCAGGTCGAGCGGCTCGACCTCCTTGCGCACGAACTCCGCGGCCCAGTCCAGCTTGGCCTGGAACTCGGGTTCGATCGTGAAATCCAGCATCGGTCCTCCGGAAGGGATCAGTGGGTGAGGTAGGTGCGGGCGGCCATGAGCAGCGGCGGGATGCCGTGGCGCATCCGCTCCACCCGCTCGATGACCTGGCCGCGGCGCTCGGCGTTCTTGACCAGCAGCGCGGATGCGGCGGCCTGTTTGTAGCGGACCAGGGCGTCGAACCAGCCGAGATCCGTCACCGGCGCGCCGCTGGCCGCCTCGTACACGGCGAGCAGTTCGTCGGGTTCGAGTGTCGGAGCCGCGGGCGCGACGGCCGTCGGATGGGCGGGATCGGACATCAGTCGCAGCCACGCCAGGTCCAGGCGCGGATCGCCGACCGACCAGATCTCCCAGTCGATCACCGCCCGGATCTCGGTACCGACGCACTGCATATTGCCCAGCCGCCAGTCGCCGTGCAGGAGCGCGGGCGGCAGCGGCTTCGGAACCGCGGCGGCGAGCAGTTTCCGGCACTTGATTTCGTCGAGTTCCGCATCCGGTTCGAGCGCACAGGTGGCGAACGCCCGCTGCCACCGCTCGACCTCGGCGCCGAGGGTGACCGTTGGCTCGTCGATGCCCAATTCGGTGGGACCGACCGTGTGCAGGGCCGCCAGCATGCGGGCGGCCGCGGCGGCCCGCGCGCGCACCTCGTTCGGTGCGGGACGACGCTCGAGCGCGCTATGGCGGGGTTCGTGCCCTTCGCCGTCCGCGAAGGACATGACGAACAGCGGCGGGACCTCCGGCGGCGCGCCGATGTCGGAACCGAGCAGTTCCGGCACGGCTACGTCGGGCACCCCGGCGAGCGCGGTCAGTGCGTGGGCTTGGCGCAGTACATCCCGGTTCCGGACTGGTTCGAGACCCGGCGGGGCGACCTTGACCACGACGCGAACCCGCTCGTCGGTCACCGCCGAATAGGTGAGGCTGGAGGTGCCGCCGGTCAGTTGCGTCAGGTCGTGCAGTGGACGGCCGATCGCCGCGGCCGCGCGACGCGCGATATCGGCGGGATCGGCAACACCGACCTTCGGTCCCACCACCTGTGACCCGTCGGCCATACCCACTCCGTTCGACAGAACGTCATACCACCGTGCAAGAAAACGATTCTTGTGAATCGATAACCGAACAGTACACTCTTTTACATGACGAGTCCATACATCGAGGACGACTCGGTCGGCGGCGAATCCCTGGTGGCCCGCGCGGTGCGGCGGCGTACGGGGGATCGGTACGCGACCGCGCGGGATGAGGTGCGCCGCCTGCTCGACGCGGGCATGGAGCTGATGCGGGCCGATCCGAACGGGAATCCGCGAATCGTCGAGATCGTGCGCCGGGCAAGGGTTTCCAACGACGCCTTCTACCGGGCGTTCCGGAGCAAGGACGATCTCATGGCAGCGATCGCCGACGACGGGGCCAGGCGGTTGCTCGGCCGTATCCGTCGCCGCTGCGCGCGGCACACCGACCCGGTCGACCAGGTCAGGGCCTGTATTCAGGTGGTTTTCAAGCAGGCGGCCGATCCCGAGGTGGCCGCGACGACCCGCGCAGTGCTGCGGAATACCTCCCGTGACGGCCGGTCGGCCTTCGGGGGTGTCGAGTTGCGCCGCCGGATCGCCGAACTGCTCGCGGTGCCGCTCGGTGCGGGTGGGAGCGCGGATCCGGACCGTGACGCCCTGGTCGCCGCCTGTGCGATCTTCGCCGTCATGGAGCAGTTCCTGTGGACCGAACAGGTGCCGACGGCCGCGGATGTCGAGCATCTCGTGGCCTGGATCGTGGCACCGAAACCAGGGGTGACCGATGCGGTCTGACCCTGCACAACCTTGTGGTGTCCATTGAATAGCGGATACTCTTCTTCAACTATCGACGCTAAGAGGAGCTGGTTCGATGCACAAACCGATGCAGGGCGTACGCGTACTCGAGGTCGCGCAATTCACCTTCGTGCCGGCGGCGGGTGCGGTGCTCGCAGACTGGGGCGCCGACGTGATCAAGATCGAGCACGCGGAGCGCGGTGATGCCCAGCGCGGACTGGTCCGGGTGCTCGGCTACGAGGCGAACAGTGCCGGGTCGTCGTTCTTCCCGATCATGGAGGGACCGAACCGAGGCAAACGCAGCGTCGGTCTCGCCCTGGAGAAGCCGGCCGCGCGCCGGGTGTTGGAGGAGTTGATCCGCAGCAGCGACGTATTCCTCACGAACTTCCTGCCGGAGGCGCGAGCGAAATTGCGGATCGATCTCGAGGACGTGCGCGCGATCAATCCGGACATCATCTACGTGCGGGGCAGCGGCTTCGGTGTGCGCGGCGCGGAGGCGACCAAGGGTGGCTACGACAGCACGGCATTCTGGGCGCGCGGCGGCAGCGCGGCCGGGGTGACCCCGCCCGGCGCCGACCGGATGACCCGGATGCCCGCGGGCGCCTACGGCGATTCGATCGGTGGCATGACCATTGCCGGCGGTATAGCGGCTGCGCTCTACTCGCGAAAAATGACGGGGGAGCCGTCGGTGGTGGACGTCTCGCTGCTCGGCGTCGGCGCCTGGGCCACGCAGTTCACGGTCAATCTCGCATTGATGAACGGCGGTCCGCTGCCGGTGAATCCGCCGCCGCGGCACGGTTCGGCCGCGAATCCGCTCATCGGGGCGTACCGCACCTCGGACCAGCGGTGGCTCGAATTGTCGATGCTGCAGCCCGGCCGCTACTGGCCCGAGTTCTGCCGGCTGGCCGGTCGCGAGGAATTGGCCGTCGACGAGCGCTTCGACAACACCGAGAAGCTGATGGCCAATGCGGGGCAGGCCGCCGAACTCGTCGCCGAGATCATCGCGGCGCGTCCGTTCGCCGAGTGGGTCGAGATCCTCGGCGGCGGCGAGGGACAGTGGGCGGCAGTGCAGAACGCGTGGGAGGTCGGTCAGGATCCATCGCTGCGTGCCAACGATCTGATCGCCTCGGTCGTCGATGCCGATGGGGTCGACCGTGAACTGGTCGCCAACCCGGTCCAGTTCGACGAGACGCCGGTAACTCTTACACGGGCACCGCAATTCGCCGAACACACCGACGAGGTCCTGCTCGAGATCGGTCTCACCGAGGAGGAGCTGATCGCGCTGAAGATCGACGGCGCGGTCACCTAGTCGCTTCCGCATCGCAGGCATGCGGAAGGAAAGTGTCCTCTTTCAAGCTGAACGTCCATCCCATGGGATTCCCACCTACTCGTATCGGCCATCAAATAGGCTGCTAATTGTGAGTTTTTCCAGAGATTGACGAGCAAGGCTTCGTCGAAGCGAAGGCAAAAGAGGTTACGAAATAAGGACTAGCCGGTATATTGGACCAGCACGACGAGTCGAGGCATGCCAGGTCATGGCATGCGCATGACGTACTACGAGGCTGCGACGCGGCACGGGTGCGGCCGCAACGCCCACCGGCCCGCGGAGGCGCGAATACAGCGCCCGGCGCGACGGCCTTCCAGAGAGGATCAGCGATGAGCATTGCGCTCGAGCCCGAGGGCACCTATGAAGGTGTCCCCGCGTATCACTTCGACAACCGGCTCGGCGGTCCGGTCCTGAGTCATCAGCAGCGATGGGATGAAATCGCCCGCACCCATTCCGGATTCCGCAGCACCATCGCGCGCGGGTACTGGGTCGTCACGGACGGCCGGGCGGTGCAGGAGGCGCTGCAGGACTGGCGAACCTTCTCGAATACCTCGGTGACCGCGCTCGAGCCGAATCCCCGTTTCCTGTGGATTCCGGAGATGCTCGATCCGCCCGTGCACACGAAATGGCGGCGACTGCTCGGCAACGACTTCTCCCCGAAGACCATCGCCGCTCGTGAGGAGGAGATCCGACAGGTCGCGATCGAGCTGATCGATCAGCTGAAGGACAGCGGCAGTGCCGATGTCCTGGACGAATTCGCCCGCCGGTTCCCGACCATCATCTTCATGCGGCTGGTCGGCCTGCCCGAGGCGGATCTGCCCATCTTCCTGGACTGGGTGCACGACATGCTGCACCTGCCCTACGACGAGGATCCGGAGGGAACCCGACAGCTTGCCGCGATGCGGGCCGTGTCGGACTACTTCGACGAGCAGATCGCACTGCGGCGCGCGGACCCGCGCGACGATCTGCTCTCGCGTGCACTGGATTACGAGATCGATGGCGAGCCGATCAGCGATGCGGATATGCACGCATTCTGCATTCTGCTGTTCCAGGCGGGCTTCGATACGGTACCGATCTCCATCGGCTGGGCCCTCTATCACTTCGCGACCCATCCGGAGCAGCGCGAAGCGATTATTGCCGACCCGTCGCTGATCGCGACGAGCGTCGAGGAGATCCTGCGCGTCTACTCGTTCGTGGTGCCCGCGCGGAAAGCTGTGCAGGACACCGAGATCGGCGGCTGCCCCGTCAAGGCGGGCGAGATGGTGATGCTGCCGTTGGCGGTCACGAATCGCGATCCCGAGCGGTTCGAGAATCCGCTGGAGGTGGATCTGCATCGCACCGCGACCAACCACATCGCCTTCGGCTCGGGTCCGCACCGTTGCCTCGGCTCGCATCTGGCGCGCTTGGAGCTGAATGTCGCGGTCGAGGAGTGGCACAAGCGGATTCTGGAGTATCGGATCGTGGCCGGACAGGATCTGTCGCAGCACGGCAACATGTACGGCATCCAATCGCTGCGATTGGAGTGGTGACCGCCATGACGATTTCCCCTGTGACACAAATACTCCGCGCCGCGGATCTCTATCACACCGGGATCGTGGTGCCGGACATCGAGGAATGGAAAGTGCGGATGACCGCGCTCGCGGGCTACCGGTGGACCGCGACCCAGACCGCCGAAGTGCCGGTCCGGCTGGCCGACTGCGAGCGGGTGATGCAGCTGAGTTTCACATATTCGCTCGACGCCCCGCACATCGAACTGGTGCAGGAGATTCCGGGAACACCGTGGACAGCTGCGCCGCCGCACGTCGCGACGCACCATCTCGGTTACTTCTGCGATGACGTCGCGACCACATCGAAGCGGTTGGCGGCGGCGGGTTTCGCCTTCGAGGCCTGCGCGGTGGTCGACGGCCAGCCGTCGATCTTCGCCTATCACCTGTCGCCTTCGGGTGTGCGGCTCGAGATCGTCGATCGGTCGCGGATGCCGGATTTCGACGTCTACCTGCGCTCGAAGTTGCCGCGGTGATGGCCTTTTCATTTACGGCGGAGCAGGAAGAACTCCGCGCCACCGTACGCCGTTTCTTGGCGGACAAATCGCCGAGCGCGGCGGTGCGGCACTGGATGGAAACCGACCCGGGCCACGATCCTGCGGTGTGGCAGCAGATGGCCGAGCAACTCGGCCTGCACGGCCTGGCACTGCCGCAGGAGTACGGCGGTTCCGGCGGCGGACCGGTCGAGCTGGGCATCGTGCTCGAGGAGATGGGGCGGGCGTTGCTGCCGTCGCCGTATTTCGCGACGGTCGCACTCGCCGGTCAGGCGCTCGCCACTTGCGGTGACGAGGCGGCCGAGGCGCGCTGGCTGCCCGCGCTCGCGGACGGGTCGCTGACCGCGACACTTGCGCTGGCCGAGGAGAGCGGCTCGTGGCGGCTCGCGGACGTCACCACTGTGGCGACGCGGGCGGGCGAGGCATGGACCCTGTCCGGTACCAAAATGTTCGTCGTCGACGGCGACACCGCAGACCTGCTGCTGGTGGCGGCGAACGGCGAGTCCGGGATCGGACTGTTCGCCGTGGACGGAACTGCGGCCGGGGTGACCAGAACCCGGTTGGAGACACTCGATCCGACCCGCCGGCTGGCCAGAATCGACCTGAACGACGCTGTGGCGCAACGGATCAGCCCACCGACCGATGCGTCGGCGTACCTGCAGGGCGTGCTCGATCTCGCGGTCGTGGGGCTGGCCGCCGAGCAGGTCGGTGTGGCACAGGCATGTCTGGACGCCGCGGTCGAATACGCCAAAATCCGGGTTCAGTTCGACCGGCCGATCGGCTCGTTCCAGGCCGTCAAACACAAGTGCGCGGACATGCTGCTCGAGGTCGAGGCCGCCCGCTCGGCCGCCTACCATGCCGCGACCGTCGCGTCCGCCGGTTCGACCGAACTGTCGACGGCCGCGGCATTGGCAGCGGCCTACTGCTCGCAGGTCGGCACCCATGCGGCCAAGGAGAACATCCAGATCCACGGCGGCATCGGATACACCTGGGAGCATGACGCGCACCTGTATCTGAAGCGGGCGAAGTCGTCCGAGCAACTGTTCGGCGGCCCGGCTTTGCATCGGGCGCGGCTGGCCGACCTCGTCGGAATCTGAGCGGTCCGGGTCGGAGATGTCGACGGCGTTCGTCCGGCCCGGAATCCGCACTGTGCCAAGTCTTCTCGTGGCGACTCGCAGGCAAGCATCGGCGCGATGATCGGTCGCGCGCCATATCGGTGCCCTGAAATAGATCGCTGAACGATAGCGCGTTGGTGTATCGCATCAGTTCGCCGCCATTCGACCCGGTGTTGCTGTTGACTGAACAATGCTCGAATCATGTGGCAGGGGGGAATTCTGGAGCCGACATCTGCATGTTCACGGCACGGATGTGATCTATCAGGCTCCCCGGTTGTCTGTTCGGTCCAATAAATCAGTGTACTCTTATCTCGACGGTGAGCTCGTGGGCTCGATCTCCGCGCACACGGAGTGGTCCGAGCAACGCACCCGATGCGGCGTTATCGCACGGAGTCGAACACCATGACCAACGTTCTCGCCGAGCAGGTGCTCGGCCTTCCGAAAGGCTGATCACATGGGAATTCGCGACCGACTGTCCCTGTTGCTCGCCGAGGCGCCTGCCGATGCCGAGGCCATCGAGTACGAGGAGCGCTGGTGGACCTGGGGCATGGTCCAGGAGACGGCGCGGGCTGTGAACGGTGCGCTCGATGCCGCGGGCTTGCGTGCCGACGCCCGCGTGGGCGTGGTGCTGGAGAACCGGCCCGAACACGTCGCGGTGGTCGCCGCCGTGATCGCCTCCGGGCGGTGTGTGGTGATGCTCAGTCCGCTGCAGCCCGCAGCCCGACTCGCGGCCGATATCGCCCGCTGTGAGCTCCCCGTCGTTATCGCCGGGGCAGAGGCGCTGGCCCGTGCGGGCGTACTCGCCGGGGTGACCGCGCACGGTCTCGCCGTGGAACTCGGCACCGACGGTGCGCTGCGTCCGGCGGGTGGTACCGCCGCCTCCGACGCACCGACCAATCCGGGAGTCGCCGTCGAAATGCTCACCTCCGGCACGACCGGTCCGCCGAAGCGGGTGCACCTACGGGTCGGACAACTCGCCCAGGCGCTCGCCTCGGGCGGGCAGACCCCGAAGCCGGGTCGGTTGCTGACGCGGTCCGCGGCACTCGTATCCGCACCGTTGGTGCATATCGGCGGGCTCTGGCGGGCGCTGGCCTGTCTGGCCACCGGGCGTCGCATGATCCTCATGCCCAAATTCGCGCTGGAGCCGTGGCTGCGCGCGGTGGAACGCCACGAACTGCGAGCGGTGAGCTTGGTGCCCGCGGCCCTGCGTACCGTGCTCGAGGCGGATGTGCCGAAGCAGCGGTTGGCGAGCCTGCAGGTGGTCACCTCCGGCACCGCACCCTGCCCGCCCGAACTCGCCGACGCGTTCTTTCAGAAATACGGTCTGCGCGTCCTGATGACCTATGGCGCAACCGAATTCGCCGGTGCGGTCGCCGGGTGGACGTTGCCGATGCACGAGCAGTGGTGGGATCGCAAGGTCGGCAGTACCGGGCGGGCCCTGGACGGCGTCGAGCTCCGGGTGACCGACGAGAACGGCGCCGAACTGCCGACCGGGAAGAGCGGACGGCTCGAGGTCCGCACCGAGCAGACCGCGCAGGGCGGCACGGTGTGGGTTCGCACCAGTGATCTGGCTCGGATCGACGAGGACGGCTTCCTGTGGATCGAGGGTCGCGCCGATGACGCCATCATCCGCGGCGGCTTCAAGGTGCAGCCGGAGACGGTCCAACGTGTGCTGGAAGCGCACGACGCGGTGCGGGAGGCGGCGGTGGCCGGACTGCCGGACGCGCGGCTCGGCGCGGTGCCGGTGGCGGCTGTCGAAATCGAACCCGGACGTACGCCGCCCGCGGTTGCCGAACTCGTCGCGCTCTGCCGTACTCAGCTGATGCCCTACGAGGTGCCCGCGCACATCGTCGTGGTCGACGCATTGCCGCGGACACCGTCGAGCAAGGTGAGCCGCGTGGAGCTACTGGACATCGTGCGAGCCCGACTCGCCGAACGCACAACGGCCTGACCGCAACGATCGAGGAGGATCTGTGACGAGCACCGAGGACAAGCCCGCCGAACAATTCGGTGTGCTGACCGACCAGGCGATCGAGCGGTCCCGCCGCCGTCTCGGCATACCGAATCCGCAGCGCAATCCGCCGCACAACTACGAGGTGACCTGGGATGGCGTGCGCCACTTCGCATTCGGCTACGGCGACGACAACCCGCTGTATTGCGATCCGGACTACGCGGCGCAGACCCGCTGGGGTTCCCTGATCGCGCCGCCGACCTTCCTCTACACGATGGGCGAGGATGCCGCACCGAAGCCCGACGCCGAAACCAAGGCACTGCTGAAAGGCGACCCCTTCGCCGGGCTCGGCTCCTATCAGGCGGTAATGGAATTCGAGTGGTGGCAGCCCCTGCGCCTCGGTGACCGCAGCCGGGTGCTGCAGACTCAGGTCGGCGTCCAGCCCAAGCGCAGCAGTTTCGGTGGCCGCACCGCGCACGTCACCCAGGATTACCTGTACACCAACGGATCCGGCGAGATGCACGCCGTGCGGCGTGGCACCTGGATCAATGCCGAGCGGCACACCTCTAGTAGGCGTGCCAAAGAGAAACTGGAGCAAACCCCTTATACGCCAGCACAACTCGCCGAGATCGACGCGGCGTACGTGGCCGAGACCAGGCGCGGCGCCGAACCGCGGTGCTGGGAGGACGTGGCGGTCGGCGAGGTGGTGCCGCCCAAGGTGAAAGGACCGCTGACCACCACCGATGTGGTCGTCTGGCATCTTGGTTGGGGTATGCAGCTCACTCCGCCAGGGGCATTCAAGATCGCCGCGAATATCCGGCGCAAGGCCCCGGGCCTGTACCCGGCCAACGGGTTGAACATTCCGGATACCGTGCAGCGCCTGCACTGGGAACCCGCGCGGGCGCAGGAACTCGGGCTACCGAACTCCTACGACTACGGCGGCATGCGCGAGACCTGGCTGTGTCATCTGCTCACCGACTGGGTCGGCGACGACGGCTGGTTGTGGAAACTGCGCTGCGAGCACCGCAAATTCAATTACATCGGCGACACCACCTGGGTGCGCGGCACGGTCGTCGACAAGCGACAGGTGGACGGGCGCAACGAGATTCACCTCGAGGTGCGCTGCGAGAACCAGCGGGGTGAGATCACCACACCCGGTACCGCCGTCGTGCTGTTGCCGACACGGGACCGCGCCGTCGAACTGCCCGCGCCACCCGCCCCGGATCTGGACGGCATGGTGGCCCACGAACTGGCCCGGTTCAGCGTCAGCGGTTGATCCGGACCCGGCGGCCGGGACGCGGACAATGGAGCGGACGGCGTCCCGGTCGTCGAAACTTCAGTGGTGCTGCGGAATTCGGTCCGCCTGGCGGTTCAGTGCCACCAAGGAGCTAGTGCGTCGAGGTGGCGGCGCATGCGGTGCCGGGCGATTCCGGCATCGCCCTGGACGATCGCGTCGAGGATGAGCTGGTGCACGTGCTCGACCTCCTCGGCGGCGGTGTCACCGGGCAGCGGCTGATCGTGTCCGGCCGCGTGGCGGCGGAACAGTTCGGTGATGATCGACAGGAACAGCGAAAGCACCGGATTGCCGGCCAGATCGGCCAATTCGGTGTGGAAGAGGTCGGCCTTGCGCGGGTCGTCGGCCGGCCCCTCGGTCGGCCATCGGACCGCCGCCGCGAGGCGTTGCGCCACTTCGTTATCGCCGTCGGCGTAGCGGGCGGTCACCCGGGCGACGATGCCGAGTTCGATGGCATTGCGGACGATTCGCAGATCGTCGGCGGTGACGCCCTCGTATTCGAGGAATAGCGCCATCGTGTCGATGCTGGCCTGCGGTTCGGGTTCGGTGACGACCAGTCCACCGCCCGGTCCGCGGCGCATCTGCGCGACCGCGTGGTATTCGAGCAGGCGGACGGCCTCGCGCAGCACCGCCCGGCTGATCCCGTAGCGGGCGAGCATATCGGTTTCCGAGCCGAGCACCATGCCGACCTGCCAGCCGCGTGCGGCGATATCGTCGTGGATCCTGGCGGCGACCACTTCGGCCAGCTTTGCCCGCGGCCCCTCGACCATCTCGGGCTCGATCACGTTGCCCGCGACCCGCGGTCCGCGGCGCACCCGATGCTTCTCGATCCAGGCTGCCACCGACTCCAGATGTGCGGTCAGATCCGTCTGGGCCCGCGCGCCGTCGCCATCGATGACGGCATCGATAATGGCCCGATGTTCGATGTGCGAGGTCTCTTTGGAGCTCAGAATCTCGGCCTTCGAGAGTCGGCGCGAGGTGTGCGCGTATCGAGCGGTCAGGCGGGTCAGCACATCGATGAACAAGTGCAGCACCGGATTTCCGGATAACTCGCCGAGCATCGGATGCAGCGGATCCTGCGACTGAACCTCGGTCGCGTCGGCATGCCGGGACTCGTATTCGAGGGCGGTGCGCAGGGTGTCGATACCCTCCTCGGTGATCCGGTCCGCCGCCAGACCCGCGGCGATCGGCTCGAGCAACAACCGGGCCTGGAGCAGGTCCGACACACTGGTGCCGACGTACTCGAGGTAGATCACCATGGCTCGCGTCGCCGGGCCCGCATCGGGAGCGCAGACGAACAGGCCGCCATTGGGACCGCGCCGCATCTTGGCGACCTGGTGATGTTCGACCAGCCGCACCGCCTCGCGCAGCACCGCGCGGCTGACCCCGAAGCGCTCGCGCAGGTCTACCTCGGATCCCAGGGACTCACCGACCGGCCAGCCCCGGCGCATCACATCCGCCTCGATACGATGGGCGATCTGGGCCGCGAGTTTGCCGACCGGTGCGTCGGTCTCGACGGTGGTGAGGTCGGAGTCCTGCTCGCTGTCGGCGGGCTCGACGTCGACGGCAGTCACTATGGGCCAACTCCTCAATGCGGGATTTGCGGATCCTCAGTCTACTGGCCGGTTGGCCACAAGTGCGTGCGACGTGCGGGGGGAAAGTGGTGAGCGATGGGATTAGGGCCACTGTTTGTCACTCACTCACCGGGCGTCAAGCGCCCAGCATCTGCAATCCACCGCTGACCGCGATCAACTGGCCGGTCATATAGCGCGATCCCGGACCGGCCAGGAATACCATGACGGGCCCGAGGTCCGCGTACGGATCACCGAGTTCGCCACGCAGCGGGATGGTCTCCCGCAGGCGTTCGGCGAGCGCGGCCGAACCCGCGGGACCGAGATGCTCCCGAAAGCGTTCGGTGCCGGGTGTCTCGACCGCTGGTGCGAGTGCGTTCACCGTGACGTCGAACCTTCCCCACGCCGCGGCCGCGGACCTGGTCCACGCCTGCACACCGGCCTTCGCGGCCGCGTAGTGCGGCGCGAGCGGATTTCCGCGAATCGCCTCGCCCGAACCGAGATTGATGATTCGCCCGCCGGTGTAACGCAGGTGCTCGAACGCCGCCTGATTGGTGAGGATCGTGGTTCGGAGATTGGCGTCGAGGACGAAATCGAACTCCTCGTCGGTCAGCGTCTCCGGCGTGCTCGGCTGCCAGACGCCCGCGGCGTGCAGCAGGATATCGAGTCCGCCGAGGATCGCCGTCGCCGATTCGAAGGCGGCGTCGACGGAAGCGCGGTCGCGCGCATCGCACGACAACCAGTCGCAGCGCCCCTTCAGCTCATCCGGCGGTGGCGTGTGGTGGAAGAGGCCGACGACATCGGCGCCGGCGTCCAGGAATGCGGCGACGGCCGCGGCGCCGACTCCGGTGGCCGCACCCGTCACCACGGCGCGGCGGCCGGTGAGCGGGTGGTCCGCCGATACCTGCTCGGGCTCGAGGGTCGTACTCATCGCAGATCCTTTCATATGATAAGGAGTATACTCTTTTGAGTATTCGATCAAGGCGTATCGCGGCTATTGTCGCGAATCCTTGGTTTAACACTGGGTTAGAGTGGCCCCATCGCGAGGTCGTGGTGCCCGACGATGAGGAGTAGATAGCGATGCAGCTGGAGTCCACGCCGGAACTCGAAGCGTTCCGGAAGAAGGTTCGGGCATTCGTCGCCGACTACGCGCCGGGAATCAAGACCCGCACCGGCGTGCGCGCGCCCGAGCCCGAACTCATGCCCGCGATCCGCGAGTGGACCGCGAAGCTGTTCGACGCGGGCTTCCTCGGCATCAACTGGCCCGCCGAATACGGTGGTCGGCCCGACGCGCATCCGCTCGAACCGTTCATCGTCGTCGAAGAGATCACCCGAGCCCGCACCTGGCAGCCCATCGGTGCGGCCGCGCTCGCCGCGGCCGCGGTGATCGAGTTCGGCACCGAGGCGCAGAAGGCACGGTTCTTGCCTCGCATCCGGACCTGCGAAGACGTGTGGTGCCAGCTGTTCAGTGAGCCGGGTGCGGGCAGCGACCTGGCGGCATTGCAGACGCGGGCGCGGCTCGAGGGCGAAGGTGATGACGCGGTATTCGTCATCGACGGCCAGAAGGTCTGGACCACCAACGGGCAGCACGCCGATATGGGATATCTGCTCGCACGCACCGACCGCGATGCGCCGAAACACAAGGGCATCACGGCATTTGCACTGGATATGCGCAGTCCGGGCGTCGATATCCGGCCGCTGCGCGAGATCACCGGGACCACGGACTTCAACGAGGTATTCCTCGACGGTGTCCGGATTCCGGGCGCGAATGTGATCGGTCGGGTGGACGACGGCTGGCGGGTGGCGATGAGCAGCCTCGGACACGAGCGCTCCGGCGTGGCCGCGCGCGGGGTGGAGTTGTTCGCCGCGCTCGACGACCTGTTGCGGCTGGCCGGTGCGACATCGGTCGGCGGCAGGCCCGCATTGGAGGATTCCGCCACGCGGCAGGTGATCGGTGAGCTCGCCACGCGGGTGTATGTCAACGCGGCAATGGTCGGCCTCGCCCAGTCTCGAATGCTGCACCACACCGAACAGCCCGCCGACGCGCCGATCGGGAAGATCTTTTTCAGCGAACTCAATTACGACCTGGTCGAATTCGGGATGCGGCTGCAGGGCACGGACGGGCTGCTGACCGAGGCCGACCAGGATGCGGTGGCGGCGGGCTGGTGGCAGGATGCGCATCTGTATTCGCGTGCCTACACGATCGCCGGTGGTGCGAACGAGATCCTGCGAACCCAGGTCGCGGAGCGGGGGCTCGGACTACCTCGGGAATCCCGGTGACAACCGACAAAATCCGGACGCTGATTTCGGAGATCGAGCGCGGCGCGGCCGAGCACGGGGGAGTGCCGGTGGTTTTCGCTGGAGCTGAGCAGACGGTTTCGGCGACGCTCGGTGAGTTGAGCGCTACGGCGAGCGGGTCTGCGCCGTGGTCGCGCTACGCGCGGATTGCGCGCTGGATCTCGACGAAATCGGAAGGCGCTTCGCCCGAACCGGTTCGGCACGGCAGAAGACGCCCGAGCGGCTCGGCATTGTCGACGAACTGCCCCGAACAGCTGCGGGCAAGGTGCAGAAGTTCGTGCTGCGCGAGCGGATGCGCGGCTAACGGTATCCGCGGATCCGCTCGCGAT
Organism: Nocardia sp. NPDC052112; assembly: GCF_040680135.1. Classification (NCBI taxonomy): domain Bacteria; kingdom Bacillati; phylum Actinomycetota; class Actinomycetes; order Mycobacteriales; family Nocardiaceae; genus Nocardia; species Nocardia sp. NPDC052112. The sequence goes on from NZ_JBFAWD010000007.1 coordinate 348,115, forward strand.
CAGCTGGTGGCGTCAGAACGAGTATGGGCCGAACCGGCCCCACGCGATCACGGCGGCAAGTACGAACAGCACCACGCTTGGCGCGATTTCGGCCCATTCGCTGCGGCGCGCGTGCGTCAGGGCGGCGCCGATCATGATGATCGCGACGCCGACCGCGGCGAGCGGGGTGAGTACCGGGACGATTCCGGTGAGCGCGGGCAGCACGAGACCGAGTCCGCCCACCACCTCGACCGCGCCGATCGCCTTCACCTGCTGGTCGGTGAAGCTTTCGACCCAGGACATTTTGGCGGCGAGTTTTTCGCGCGGCTGGGCGAGTTTCGTGGCGCCGGCGGCCACCAAGACCACGGCCAGCAGGCCCTGGAGGATCCAGAGGAAGACGTTCATCGAGAACTCCTAGTCAATCGCTCGACCGGAGGGCGGTGAGCGGGCAAACACGAACAGAATCAAACCGGACTTTACCCCGCTTTCATTCCCGGCGGTAACTTGGAACTCGTGGAACCGACCGCCCTGCACCTTGGCCTGCCGCGTAACGAACGCGGCGATGCCGCACGTAATCGACGACATCTGCTGGATGTTGCGCGGCAACTGGTCGACGAACTCGGCGTCGAAAAAGTCACCATGGATGGACTGGCCGAACGTGCCGGACTCGGCAAGGGCACGGTATTCCGCCGATTCCGGACCAGGGCGGGCATCTTCCACGCTCTGATGGACGAGGACGAAAAAGCCTTCCAGCAGTCGGTACTGTCGGGCCCACCGCCACTGGGCCCCGGCGCCGACCCGATCCAGCGATTGATCGCCTTCGGCCGAGCTCGCCTGGATTTCCTGTTCGACCACATCGCGATCGCCCGCGCAGCCCTGGACACCAACCAGCCGATCCCCGTCGGTGCGGCCACCATCTCCCAATTCCACATCCGCATGCTGCTGAACCGGGCGCACGTCGATTTCCCCGACACCGACATCCTCGCCGTCCAGCTGACCGCGGCCCTGGAAGCCCCCGTCCTGCTCTACCTGCACACCACGACCGCAGCGGATACCGCTGACGCGCGAGGGCAATTAGCTGATGGTTGGCAGCGCCTGGTCGGACGAATTGCGACGCCGGACCCGATGGGCGCCAAGGTGATTCGATAGCCGACCCGGCTTCGGTCGCTTGACCTGAACTCGCATTCAGGTTTCAGCGTCAGGCGCATGATCAACTCCGAAATTTCCGCGAAGACGATTCTCGTAACCGGCGCCACCGGCAATATCGGTAAGGAATTGCTGACACAACTGGTGGAGCACGGCGACGTCGATGTCCGGGCCGCAACCCGCGACAGGACCGCTGCCGTATTTCCCGCCGGTTTGGAGATGACTGCTATGCCCTTTTCAGCAGCATCGCTCCGGAAGGGACACCGCCGCCTGCGGTTACCACCGCAACTCGCGCGTCATCGACCTGACGCCCGTGGGCAGCCCCGCGCAGTTGCAGCATGGCCTCGCGAACGAAGCCGTAGCCGTGTAGGCGACCCGCCGAGAGTTGTCCGCCGTGGGGGTTGAGGGGGAGGGGGCCGTCGAGAGCGATGGTTTTGCCGCCTGTGATGAAATCTGTTGCCTCGCCGGGGCCGCAGAAGCCGAGGCCTTCGATCCAGGACAGGGCGTTGAAGGTGAAGCCGTCGTAGAGGAGGGCGACGTCTACGTCGGCGGGGGTGAGGTCGGTGCGGGTCCAGAGGTGGGCGGACGGGCCGCGGGACTGCGGGGTGTGGGTCAGGGTGTCCTGGTCCCAGCTGAGCCGTTCCAGGATCGCGGTGCCGACGGCCTCGACCAGCACCGGTGGGTGCGGGCGGTCATCGGCGGTCTCGATGGCCGAGACCACAACCGCGATGGCGCCGTCACACGGGACATCGCAGTCGTAGAGCCCGAAGGGGGTGGTCACCATGCGGGCGTTGAAGTAGTCATCGATGGTGAGCGGGTCGCGGTAGAGGGCCTCCGGGTTGCGGACCGCGCCGGCGCGTGCGGTGACCGCGATGGCACCGAGCGCTTCGCGCCCGACGCCGTAGCGGTGCATGTAGTGCGAGGCATTGCAGCCGATCCACTGCGCGGCCGACATGGCACCGAAGGGGGCCCGGAACTCCATCATTCCGTTCGCGCGGCCACCATCCGGATGCCATTCGCCCGACCGCAGCAGCGCGCTGTGCGACGACTCCCATACCGTGCGGAAGCACAGCACCTGCCGACACAGTCCGGCCGCGACCGCGAGCATGGCGGCGGTGATCGAGCCGATCTGCCCCGGCACCTCGCGCGCACCGTTGACCCAGGTCGGCGTCAGCTGCAGCGCCTCGGTCAGCGCCGTGATGCCGCCCTCGCTCATACCACCGGGGACCGCTCCCGGATAGGTGGACAGCCCGTCGATCTCGCTCAGGTCGAGTCCCGCGTCCGCCACTGCGGCCAGGCAGGCGTCGACGGTCAGCGAGATCGGGTCGACCATGAGCCGTCGGCCCACTCGCGACTGCCCGACCCCGGTGAGTGCGACCTTGTCCTCGTACTTGCGAGGGGAAGCCATGGGTCGCAGCGCATTTCGGACCTCGCGCGGCTCAGGCAGCGGCCCGGGCCCCTCGGATTCCGGGTCCGGCTCGAACAAAGGAAGGTACAGATCATCGACCTGTTCGAAACGCACTCGCACCCGCATCCCGACACGCACCGTGTCCGGCTCACATCCGACGATGTTGGTGGTCAGTCGCGCCCGATCGTCCTCGGCGAGCGCGACCACCGCCACTACGTACGGTAGCGGGAACTTCGGCAACCACGCCTGATGGTTCACGCTGAACCCGACGACTACGGCCTTCCCGGACGTCGGCGCAAGCGACACCGCGCGCCCGCGGCACGACGGGCACACCGGCATCGGCGGATGAAAGAACCGCCCGCAGTCGGCGCAGTGCGAGATCCTGAGTACGCCGTCGGCACCGGATCGCCAGAACTCGGCGCTCGCGAGTGTCGGTTGCGGAAGCGGGCGATCCGGGGCGGACGAAGTCATGATGTGGGATTCCTCGAATTTCAGCGCAGCAGCTCGATAATGGTCGCGTTGGCGGTGCCGCCGCCCTCGCACATGGTCTGTAGTCCGTACTGCAGGTTCTCGCGCCGCAGCTGTGCCAGCAGCCGCGTCATCAGAATGGCACCCGAACCACCGAGCGGGTGGCCGACGCCGATCGCCCCGCCGAGCGGATTGAGCTTTTCGGCATCGGCACCGGTCTCGGCCAGCCAGGCCAGCGGTACCGGCGCGAACGCCTCATTGACCTCGAACGCGCCGATATCGTCGATGGACAGTCCGACCTTGCGCAGCACCTTCTCGGTCGCCGGAATCGGCCCGGTCAGCATCAGGATCGGGTCCGCGCCGCTCACCGCACCGGAGTGATAGCGCGCGATCGGCGTGAGACCGAGTTCGCGTGCCCGTTCGGTGGTCGTGATGAGCAGTGCGGCCGCACCGTCGGCGATCTGGGACGAATTGCCCGCGTGGATCGCGCCGTCGGGCTTGAACGACGGCTTCAGCCCCGCCAGCTTTTCTGCCGTGGTGCCGCGGCGCAGTCCCTCGTCCACGGTGAACTTGGTCCCGTCGACCTCGATCGGCACGATGTGGTCGTCGAAGACGCCTTCATCGATCGCCGCGGCCGCCTTGGCGTGCGAGCTCGCCGCGAACTCGTCGAGCTGGGTGCGGGTGAAGCCCCACCGTTCGACCATCAACTCGGCGCCGATGCCCTGGTTGAAGTCGAAGTTGTCATAGCGGGCCAGCACCGCGGGGCCGTATGGCTGTCCCGTGGTCCGGTGCGAGCCGAGCGGAACGCGGGTCATCGTCTCCACACCGCCGGCGACCACGAGGTCGTATTGTCCGGCCATGACCGCGTGCGCCGCGGAGTCGATGGCCTGCTGGCTGGAGCCGCAGGCCCGGTTGATCGTCACGCCGGGCACATGTTCGGGCCATCCGGCGGCGAGTACGGCGAACCGGCCGATATTGCTCGACTGGTCGCCGATCTGAGTGACACAACCCCACATCACGTCGTCCACGATGGCGGGATCGATCCCGTTGCGCTCCACCAGCGCATTGAGCACCTTCGCGGACAGATCGGCCGCGTGTACCGGCCCGAGCGTGCCGTTGCGCTTACCGATCGGGGTGCGGACCGCATCGACGATGACAGCGTCTCTCATATGACCTCCTCAGTCCTGCGGGTCGGCACGGTGGCGACCCGATCTGGTGTTGGTTGCCTCTTGGCTCGCCTGCCTGGCGGCACCGCTGTGCACGAGTTCGTCGCCGCTGCCGATGCCCCAATCCTGGAATACCGCACGGGTATCGGCGCCGATGGCTGGTGCGGTCGCGCCGGGTCGCGCCGGGGTGGCCGAAAACCGCGGTGCCGCAGCGGGTTGGACCACACCGTCTCGGGTGATCACACTGCCGCGTGCGGCCAGATGCGGATGGGCTGCCGCCTCGGTGAGGCCGAGGACGGGGGCGACGCAGGCGTCGGTCCCCTCGAACAACTGAGCCCATTCGTCGCGGGTGCGCTCGGCGAATCGTTCGGCCAACATATTTCGCAGCTTCGGCCAGGTCGCCCGATCGTGCTGTTGTGCCGGGTCGATGTCGAGGTCGAGCAGTTCGAGCAGCTGCCGGTAGAACTTCGCCTCCAACGCACCGACCGCCATGTGCCGACCGTCTTTGGTCTGGTAGACGGAATAGAACGGCCAGCCGCCGTCCAATTGATTGACCCCACGCTCGTCGGTCCACGCGCCACGCGCGAGTTTGGCGAAGGTGCTCGCGAGCAGATGCGCGGTGCCGTCCACGATGGCCGCGTCGACGACCTGGCCGCGGCCGGTCCGCTCGACGGCGTACAGCGCGGCGAGCACCCCGATCACCAGATAGCAACCGCCGCCTCCGAAATCGCCGACCAGATTGAGTGGGATCTGCGGTGGTCCACCTGCGGACCCGATCGCACCCAGCGCCCCCGTGAGGGCGATGTAACCGATATCGTGCCCGGCCGCGGCGGCCAGCGGGCCGTCCTGGCCCCAACCGGTCATCCGGCCATAGACCAGCCGGGGGTTGCGAGCCAGGCATTCGTGCGGCCCGATACCGAGACGCTCGGTGACGCCCGGACGAAATCCTTCGATCAATACGTCGGCACGTTCGATCAGGTCGAGCAGTGCGGCCGGACCCGACGGGTGCTTGAGATCGAGCACCACCGAACGCTTCCCGCGATCGGTCACATTGGTCGGGCCGCTCACGTCCGGCTCATCGGCGCGTTCCGGCCGATCCACTCGGACGACCTCGGCCCCGAGATCGGCGAGGAACATCCCGGCGAAGGGACCGGGGCCGATGCCGCCGAGTTCGACCACCCGGCAGCCCGCCAGCGGACCGCCGGGCATCAGCGACCGGTCCAGATCGGTGCCCTCTTTTCCGCAAAGGCGGTGGCGCCTTCGACGGCGTCGGCGGAGGAGAACACCGGCTGTGCGATGTCGACCTGCTTGGCCCAGCCCTCCTCCAGGGTCCAGTCGGAGCTGGAACGGGCGATCTCTTTGGTCGCCGCGATGGCCAAAGGTCCGTTCGCCGTAATCGTTTCGGCGAGCGCCAAGGCGCCTTCGAGCGCGCCGCCCTCCTCGGTGAGCCGATTGACCAGGCCGATCTCGGCCGCCCGCTCGGCGCCGATCGGATCACCGGTCAGCAGCAATTCCAACGCGATCGCGTACGGCACCCGACGCGGGAGCAGCAGCGCTGCCCCGCCGCGCGCGACCAGCGACCGCTTCACCTCGGGCACACCGACGCGCGCGGTGCGGGCCGCGACCACGAGATCGCAGGCCAGCAGCAGTTCGAAGCCACCGGCGACGGCCCAACCCTCGACCGCGGCGATCAGCGGTTTGCGTGGCGGTGTCATCGTGATCCCGCACAGGCCACGGCCCTCGATCGCGGGGCTCTCTCCGCGCAGCCACGCCTTCAAATCCATTCCGGACGAGAACGTCCCGCCTGCGCCGGTGAGCACGCCCGCCCATAACTCGTCCGACTGGTCGAGCTCATCGACCGCGGCGGCCACCCCGGCCGCGACCCCGGCATTGAGCGCGTTCTTCGCCGCCGGGCGATTGATCGTTATGACCTGGACCGCGCCACGGCGCTCGACAAGCACTTCGTCCGACACATCTTCTCCTTCGCGCTGGCCGTCGATCGGCGCCGCTCACGGGCCGTTCGATTCCAGAACAGTATACTTAATTTGGTTAATTTTCCGAATTAATGCGTATACTGAATTCGTCGCGGCGGCCCTTGGCGGCCATGGCGACGCGCTCGCTACGAGGAGGTAACCGGATGCGCCGGACGCTGTTCACCCAGGACCATGAGGACTTTCGCCTCGTGGTCCGCGACTACCTCGCCCGCGAGGTGGTCCCGGAGTACGAGCAGTGGCGCGAGGCGGGCCTGGTGCCACGCGAACTGTTCACCTCGCTGGGCAAGCTCGGCATCATCGGCACCGCTATTGCGGAGGAATTCGGCGGTGGCGGTCAGGACGACTACCGCTACAACGTGGTCCTCCAGGAGGAATGCGCACGGGCGGGCGTGACGCTCGGCGGTCTGCGCACCCACCTCGACATCGTCGTACCGTACTTCCTCGGCTTGGCCGACAACGCCCAGCGGTCCCGCTGGTTCCCCGGACTGGCCTCGGGGGAGCTCTACACCGCGATCGCGATGAGCGAACCGGGTACCGGTTCGGATCTGGCGGGTGTCGCGACCAAGGCGGTTCGCGACGGCGACCATTTCGTGCTCAACGGAGCCAAGACCTTCATCACCGGCGGCTACCACGCCGACCTGGTCATCGTCGTCGCGCGGACCAGCACCGATCCGGACAATCGCCGCGCGGGCCTTTCCCTGCTGGTGGTGGCGAAGGGGATGCCGGGCTTCACCGTCGGCCGCAAACTCGACAAACTCGGTCTCACCGTGCAGGACACCGTCGAACTGTCCTTCGCCGATGTGCGCGTCCCCGTCGCCGATCTGCTCGGCGCGGAGGGCGAGGCATTCTCCTACCTCGGCCGCAATCTGGCGCAGGAGCGGCTGGCCATCTCGGTCGGCGCGGTCGCGCAGGCCAGGGCCGCGCTCGAGATGACCATCACCTACGTCCGCGACCGGACCGTATTCGGTAAACCGGTCGCGCACTTCCAGAACACCAAATTCGAACTCGCGGCCATCGCCGCCGAAGTCGAGGCCGCCCAGACCATGCTCGACGCGGCCATCACGGCATTGGTCGCCGGCGAGCTGAGTCCCGTCGACGCGGCCAAGACCAAGCTGTTCTGCACCGAGATGCAGGGCCGTGTGGTCGACCGCTGCCTGCAACTGCACGGCGGCTACGGCTACATCCTCGAATCCCCGATCGCCCGGCTCTACGCCGACGCCCGGGTCAGCCGCATCTACGGCGGCACCAGCGAGGTCATGAAGACCATTATCAGTAAATCCCTTGGCTTATAAGGAGTTTGGTATGCACATCGACGGTTCCTCGGCGCTGGTCACCGGCGGCGCTTCCGGGCTCGGCCTGGCCACCGCACGTCGGATCATCGACCGCGGCGGCCGCGTCGTCCTCGCCGACATCTCCGAGGAGCAGGGCGCCAAGGCCGTCGCCGAACTCGGCGACGCGGCAAAGTTCGTGCGCGCGGATGTGACCGACGAGGCCGAGATCTCCGCCGCCCTCGATGCCGCCGAAAAGAGCGGTCCGCTGCGTTTCGTGGTGCACTGCGCGGGCCGCGGCGGGGACCGGGTCCGGATCATCGACCGCGATCGCAACCCCGGTGATCTGGCGACCTTCGCCGAGGTCGTGCGGATCAATCTGATCGGCACCTACAACGTGCTGCGCCTGGCCGCCGCCCGCATGGCGGCGAACGAAATCGTCGACGGCGACCGCGGTGCCATCGTCCTCACCGCATCGGTTGCCGCATTCGACGGCCAGATCGGGCAGACCTCCTACACCGCTTCCAAGGCGGGCGTGCACGGTATCACCTTGGTGGGGGCCCGGGATCTGGCCAGCTGGCAGATTCGGGTGAACACCATCGCGCCGGGCATCATGGACACCCCAATGCTCGCCCGGCTGCGCGAGGACATCCGCGAAGGCCTGGCCGCCACGGTGCCGCATCCCAAGCGCCTCGGTGACGGTGACGACTACGCCCGCCTCGCTATCGAGATGCTGGAGAACCCCTACCTCAACGGCCAGACCATCCGGCTCGACGGCGCCATCCGCATGGCCCCGCGCTGACCGCCGCATCGATCGCAACCATGGAGGAGCCAGGTGACTCTCACGTCCACCGAGGAGCAGGTCGAGACCGATGAGGAGTTCCGGGCGCGCCTGCGGGCATTCCTGACCGACCATCATCCCGGCCGTCGGCCCAAGGATCCGGCCGAGCGGCTGGCCTGGCAGCAGGCCTGGCTGGCAACGCTTTTCGACGCCGGATACGCCGGTCCGAGCTGGCCGCGGGAATACGGTGGGATGGGCCTGAGCTTCGGCCGCCAGGTGATCTATCAGGAGGAGTACGCGCGGGCCCGGGTCCCGGGTCCGCTGGGGACCGGGCTCGGCATCGCCGCACCGACGATCATCAAATACGGGACGGATGAGCAGAAGCAGCGCTTCCTGGCTCCGATGTTGCGCGGCGATATGGTTTGGGCGCAGGGCTATTCTGAGCCCGGCGCCGGATCGGATCTGCCCGCGCTGCGCACCTCGGCGCGGCTCGAGGGCAGCGGTCCCGATGATCCCGATGCGGAGTATGTGGTCAACGGGCAGAAGGTGTGGAACAGCGCGGCCGATATCGCCGACATCATCTTCACCCTGGTCCGCACCGGCCCGCCGGGATCGCGGCAGGAGGGAATCAGCTATCTGCTGATCGATGCGCACGCGCCGGGCGTGAGTGTGCGGCCGCTGCGCGACATGACCGGCGACGAGCCCTTCTGCGAGATCTTCTTCAGCGATGTGCGGGTGCCGGTCGCCAACCGGATCGGCACGGAGAACGGCGGGTGGCCACTGGTGCGCACCAGCCTGGGCCATGAGCGCGCGGCCGGGGCGATGAACCAGGCCGCGATGTATCGTCGCGTACTCGACGAGCTGATCGAGCTGGCGCATGAGCGCGGGGCGACCGCGGATCCACTCGTGCGTGATCGCTTGGCGGACTTCGAGATCCGAGTATCGATCATGCGGCTGACGGGCATGCGCACGATCGCCGACATCATGGTCAAGGGCGAGCCCGGGCCCGCGTCGTCCACATCGCGGTTGTTCATCGTGACCTTCGAACAGGACCTACACGAATTCGCCGTCGATATGCTCGGCGCCTACGGTGTGCTCGGTCGGCGCGATCCGCACGCCGTACAGCGCGGGCGCTGGGTGTGGGGCTTCCTGCGCACCCGAGCCTCGACGATCGGCGCGGGAACTGCGGAGATCCAACGCAATACCATCGCCGAACAGGTGCTCGGCCTGCCGCGCGATCCGGCGATGCCGTCGGTTGGGCGGACCCGATGAGGGCGGCGCGCTGCACCGAGTACGGCGCGCCCGGTGGACTCTCGGTCGTCGAACTCGACGATCCTGCGCCCGGTCCCGGCGAAGTGCTGGTCCGCGTGCATGCCGCCGCGGTCAACTATCCGGATGTACTGCTCATCGCGAACAAATATCAGGTGTCCCTGCCGCTGCCCTTCACTCCCGGCAGTGAATTCGCCGGTGTTGTAACAGCTTTGGGTCCAGGAGTGTCCGGCCCGCCGGTGGGTTCGTCGGTGGCCGGAGCCGTGATGGGCGGTGCGTTCGCAGAACAGGTCGTGGCGCCCGCCGCGGGTTTGCGTCCGATTCCGGACGGTCTCGACATGGTCCATGGCGCCGCGTTCCACGTCACCTATGCCACCGCCTACCACTCGCTGGTCACCATCGGCCAGGGAAAAGCGGGGGAGTGGGCGCTGGTGCTCGGCGCCGCGGGCGGGGTCGGCTCGGCCACGGTCGATGTCGGCACCCGGCTGGGGTTGCATATGATCGCGGCCGCGTCGAGCGAGGATCGGCTCGTGGTCGCGCGCAAGCTCGGCGCCGAGGCCGGAATCGACTACGTTCGTGAGGATCTGAAGAAGCGGTTACGCGAAGTGACCGACGGCGAAGGTGTCCACCTGGTGATCGATCCGGTGGGCGGTGACTACTCGGAGGCCGCCTTGCGCGGACTGCGGCGCGGTGGCCGGTTCGTCACGGTCGGGTACGCCGACGGAAAGATTCCCAGCATTCCGCTGAATCTCGTACTGCTCAAGGAAGCGACCGTGCGGGGTTTCGAGATCCGGATGTTGCGACAGTACGCCAAAGATGCTGTGGCAGAGGGTGATCGGGCGCTCGCCGCGATGGTTCGCGACGGGATGCGTCCACTCGTCTCCCACGTCCATCCACTCACCGATATCGCCACCGCGTTGACCGATGTGGCCGAACGCCGCACCACCGGAAAGATCGTTCTCGATTTAACGCTTCTTCCGCCTGAAGGCGGGAGATTTCACGCTCGGACCGCAACCCCACCAACTACCCGAGGGAGGTGATCGGATTGTCTGACGTCGTCAACACATGTGGCCGCGCTCTGCCACAGCCAGAATCACTCTGGCGGCGTTCCGGTCCCGACACGCGGTAAACCCACATGCCTGGCATCGGAAAGTTCGTTCGGCGAGTTCGAGGGGCTGCTTGGCTCTCGCGAAACACCTCGAACACGTCATCGTCGTATAGGCGGGCCGCACCAACACCACCTTCCGGCCGGCCCGCACGCCACGGTTGATCAGTTCGGTCTTCGTCGCGCCGATAGCCGCGTCGGCGGCCTTGCGGGCCATCGTGGATTTGGCCAGAAACCTCGGCCTGAAATCCTCCACCGCGATCAAGTCATGGTGATCGACAACGCTTTTCGCCCACACCCGCGCCTCGTGCCGGGTTTGACGAGCATGCACGGGGGCGGCACCGCCGTGGTAATGCTGCCCCGGCGAAGCGGTCACGCCGTGCGGGCGTCGGCGCGGGTTTCCACGATATCGGCGAGGGCATTCATCGCCTGGCCCGCGACGATGCCGCCGTCGACCGGCAAGACGGTCCCGGTGATGTACCCGGACCGATCACCGGCGAGGAAGACGGTCGCTTCAGCGATATCGGTGGCGGAGCCCTCGCGTCGCAGCGGCCGGATGGTCTTGATGGCCTCGCGCAACTGCTGGGTCATCTCGTCGGCGTCTGCCAGATGGGCGAGGGTGCTGCCCATGATCGGGGTCGGAATCGCGCCCGGCGCAATGCAATTGACCCGGATGCCGTGGGCGGCGAGGTCGATGGCGGCACATTTGGTGAAGTGGATGACCCCGGCCTTCGCCGCGCGATAGGTCGCCTCGCCCGCGCCCGCCTGGATGCCGCCGATGGACGTCGTGTTGATGATCGAGCCGCCGCCGTTGGCGGCCATATACCGGGCCGCGTGCTGGGTGCCGAGCATGACGCCGAGCAGATCGACGGCCATCACCCGCTGGAAGTCGTCGAGCGGATCGTCGAGGAAGTGGGGGTACATCACGGTCGGAATACCCGCGTTGTTCAACATGATGTGCAGTCCGCCGAATTGCTCCACCGTGTAGGCGATCAGCTCTTCGATCTGCGCGGAATCCGCGACGTCGGTCTGCTTGAACAGCACCTCGGGGCCGTACTCGGCGGCCACGGCGGCACCCTGTTCGGAGTTGATATCGGCGATGACGACGCGAGCGCCCTCCTCGACGAATTTGTCGACGGTGGTGCGCCCGATGCCTGATGCGCCGCCGGTGACGATGGCAACCTTGCCGGTCAGTTCCCTTGTCATGGTGATCGATGCCTTTCGTGAGCTACCAGGTGACCGGTAGTGCGTGGACGCCATGGGCGAAGTGGTCTTCTTTGAATTCGATGTCGTCGAAGGTGGTCGCCAGCCGCAGGGCGGGATGCGGCGGTAGAGCGTGCCGTAGACGTGTTCGGGCCCGCCAACATATCGTCGATCAGGTCACCGGCAGCGGGCGATGGTCGACGGTTTCGGCCATGCCCTGGTTCTGATGGGGGAAGCCGGGACGGCGCTCGTCGGCGCTGAACCGTGGATCGGACAGGACCACCCCCTGTTCGGCGTGGCCGGTGACGAACCAGTGCGAGCTCCCGTCCCAGATCCGCACCCGCGACAGCGGTTTCGCGGCCTGCAGTTCGCGCTGCCGCTGCGGCGGCCCAAACGGGCAGCCCGCGGTCCGCGCCATCGGGAACTCGGGTGGGTCCGCGGCAATTATGGACTCGGACATGGGTTTTCCTTTCGCGGACGGTTATTCCTGGATGGTGATGACCAGTGCCGGGCAGACCGCGGCGGCCTGCCGGACGTCGGCGGCTTGGTCCTCGGGCGGGTTCGCATCGAGCAGGATGACGATTCCGTCCTCGTCGCGCTGGTCGAAGACATCGGGGGCGACGGCTACGCACTGCCCGCAGGCGACGCACTTGTCTTCGTCGATGGTGACTTTCATGGAATGCTCCTCGCTGTCAGTGCCGACTGGTCGATACCGACCGGGCGTCGATGATTTCCTGCCTGCGCAGGCGGGTCTGTTTGGGCATGTTCCAGCCGACGACGCCGGTGACCCGGCCGTCGAGGGTGTAGCGGGCGACGAATCTGCGCGCGTCGGTGGAACCGTCCACGATCTCCACGTCCGCTCCGGTCGGGAGGGTGCCGTGGACCTGGATCTTGGTGTCGAACTGATCGGTCCAGAAGTAGGGGACCGGGGTGTAGCGCTGTTCGGCGCCGAGCAGATTGGCGGCGACCGCGGCGGCCTGTTCGGTGGCGTTGGTGCGGTTCTCCATCCGGACCAGGCCGCCGACGTGGTCGTCGTGCCAACGGGCGACATCGCCGGCCGCGTAAACGCCCTGAGCCGCACGGCAATAGGAGTCGCACACCACGCCGTTGTCCAGCGTCAGTCCGCTGTCGGTCAGCCAATCGGTCGCCGGGGCCGCGCCGACCGCGACCGCCACGACATCGGCGGGCAGTTCCGCACCGGTATCCAGTCGCACGCCACCGACCCGGGCGCCGTCGTGGATGAACTCGCTGACGCCGGTGCCGAGCCGCAACCGCACCCCGTGTTCGGTGTGCAGATCGCCGAGCAGCGGTGCGATCACCGGGCCGAGCTGTCCGGCCATGGGGGCCAACAGTGGGCCGACCACTGTGACGTCCACGCCCATTGTCCTTGCGGTGGCGGCGATTTCGGAGCCGAGCACGCCTTCACCGACGACCACGAGCCGAGTGGCGCGCAGCAGATCCGCACGCAGGGCGATCGCGTCTTCGAGGGTGCGCAGCACGTGCACACCGGCCAGGGCATCCGCGCCGGGCAGGGTGCGGGCGCGCACTCCGGTGGCGATTACGACGGCGTCGGCCTGTACGGACAGTCCGGATTCGGCGTGCACGATGTGGTTCACCGGGTCGAGGGCGACCGCGGTCTCGCCGAGGACCAGGTCCATCGGCATCGCGGCCAGGTGGGTGGTGGGGCGCAGTTGCGCCTTCTCGGGTTCCCAGACACCGGCCAGGATCTGCTTGGACAGCGGCGGCCGGTCGTAGGGGAGTTCGGGTTCGGCGCCGAGGATAGTAATGCTGCCCCGATATCCGTTGCGCAGCAAGGCTTCCGCCGTGGACAGTCCGGCCGCCGAGGCGCCGACTACCAGTACGCTCTCGGGTACATGCATGGCTGACTCTCTTTCGTAGTTTCTCGTGGTTGGGTCAGACGAGCTGCAGGCGCCTGCGCAGCAGCGCGGCGCCCGCACCGAGCGAGACCAGACCCATGCCGACGCAGGTGACTATCTGCTGGACACCATCGAGGCCGAGGCTGTCGGCCACCGGTTCGAAGCCGACCGCCAGCGCGATGGCGAGGTTGAACAGGAACAGGAACCAGAGGGTGGGCTTCGCGGAGAGCAGCGTCTGTACGGACTTCATGGCGATTCCTTCGAGATCGGTTAACGTCTGGCGTCAACGATTCCGGCTGCCGCTCGTCGCAACGAGGGAGCGCGGTCCCGAAGTCGGGGTGTACCTGGCTACACCCCTCGGCGGTACCGCGCTACACCGTCGGCGGGCGCCGCGTCGCATAGCCTGGTCACATGCGGAAAACGGTGCGACAGGCGGCGCGGGCAACCGTGCAGCTGGCCAATGCCGCGGCGCTGGCCTTCGGCTCGTACCTGTTCATCGCCATGCTGTTGCTGACGCTGGCCGGTGCGCTGTCGCTGGTCGGTATCGGGATGGTGCCGGTGACGGTCCAGCTGGTGCGCCAGTTCGCGGGCAGCAAGCGGCGCCAGGTGGCGGTGTGGACCGGCCGCCCCGTCCCGGAGGCGTATTCGCCGATCAGTGGCTCGCTACGGCAGAGCCTGCGCGCTGTCGTGCGCGACCCGACCACGCTCGCCGACCTGCGCTGGATGTTGGCCTACTACTTCTACGGCGCCCTGGCCTATCTGGCGATACCGCTGTGGCTGATCGGCTTACCCGCCGACGGCGTGTGGTGCGGTCTGCTCGGCCGAAAAGCGTTGGTGCTCCCCATGATCGGTCGACTGGCCGATCTGGACGCCGAATGGTCGCGGTCGCTGTTGCGACCCCCGCCCAAGGCATGGCTCGCGGCACGGGTCGACGAACTGACGCAGACCCGCGCCAGTGCGATCGCCGCACACGGCGCCGAACTGCGCCGGATCGAACGCGATCTGCACGACGGCACGCAGGCACGGCTGGTATCGCTGTCCATGCGGATCGGTCTGGCGAAGCGCGCCATGGACCGCGATCCCGCGAACGCGCGCAAGCTGCTCGACGAGGCACAGCAACTGACCGAGGAAGCCCTGACGGAACTGCGCCACATCGTGCGGGTGATCCATCCGCCGATCCTCACCGACCGCGGTCTCGCCGGAGCCATCCTGGCACTCGCGACCGACAGCGGTCTCGATGTCACCGTTGACGTGGACGAGATGTCGCAGGGGCCGCGCGCCCCGGCGGCGGTGGAGGCGGCGGCATATTTCGTCGTCGCCGAGGCATTGACCAATGTGGCCAAACACAGCGGGGCCGAGCGCGCCGAGGTCCGAATCATCCGGATACACAACGGTTTACGCGTGTCGGTGCGCGACGAGGGCCGAGGCGGAGTCGAGGATATGTTGCGGGGCAACGGTTTCGAGGCGGCGGGGTCCGGTGTGCTCGGCATGCGGCGTCGGGTCGCCGCGCTCGACGGAACCTTTACTGTGACCAGCCCCGTCGGGGGCCCTACCGAAATCGAGGTGGAATTGCCGTGCGCGTGGTGATGGCCGAGGACAATGCCCTGCTACGGGAAGGACTCGTCCTATTGCTGACCTCGGCCGGACACGAGGTCGTGGCCGTGGCGGGCAGCGGACCGGAGATCCTGCCCGCATTGCTGACCCACCGCCCGGATATCGCGGTACTCGATGTCCGGCTGCCACCGGCCTTCCGGGACGAGGGTCTGCGCGCCGCACTGGCCGCGCGCAAGGAATTGCCTGGATTGCCGGTGCTCGTGCTCTCGCAGTACGTCGAGGAATCCTATGCCGCCGAATTGCTCGGCGGCGGGGCCAGCGGGGTCGGCTATCTGCTCAAGGATCGGGTGGGGCGCGTCGACGAATTCCTGGAGGCGCTGGACCGGGTCGCGGCCGGCGGCACCGCACTCGACCCGGAGGTGGTGAGTCAACTGCTGACCCGCCGCCGGAATTCACCCCTGGACTCGCTGACTCCGCGGGAGCGCGAGGTGCTCGAACTGATGGCGGCCGGACACGACAACGCGACCATCGCCGAGACACTCGTCGTCACCGAACGTGCGGTGAGCAAGCACATCGGCAATGTCTTCCAGAAGCTCGGCCTGCCGACTACCGATAGCGGACACCGCCGGGTGCTGGCGGTACTCGCATTCCTCAATAACGCCTAGCGGGAGCACGAGCGCCCCGTCCAGAGACCTGCGGCAGGTTTTGAGTATGGGAACGGTGTCACTCGATGGTGATGGCGCGCTCCGGACAGGCCATTTCGCCCTCGCGCGCCGCATCCTCGAGATCCGCGGGCACCTCACCTGCGAAGGGCAGCGCGTAACCGTCGTCATCGAGTTCGAACAACTCCGGTGCCGCGGCCGCGCACCGGGCATGTCCGGAACACAGCGAACTGTCGATCGTGATCTTCATCGAACAACTCCGTTCTCGAGAGTAGAGATTTCGCCGAGATCCATCGGCCCGGTGTAGGCGATGGCCAGCAGTTCCGAGCGGTCGACGCCCGCTTCGGCCGCGACCTGCTGGCACGCCACCAGATCCTTGCGTAGGAAAGGGCTGACGGTTTCGGCACACTGATCAGGACGGCCGACGGCCGCGATATGACGGCCCGCATTGCCGTCGGCGCTGACCACGAGGGCTTCGAGCAGGGCGCTGTCCTCGATCCCTACCGCGTCGGTTGTTCGCTGGCTGCGCTCGCTCATGGCTTGGTGGTCGACCCCGCATCGACGGTGAACTGCAGTCCGGTCACGTACCGCGCTTCGTCGGAGGCGAGGAACAGCACGGCATTGGAGATATCCCGCGGCTCGACGTGCGTGTGCAGCGTGTTCATCGCGGCCAGCGCGAACAGCGGCTCGCGTTCGGCCAGCTCCTCCATCGGCACGCCCACCGTGATGCCGGTGTCGCTGACGCCGGTGGGATGTACGGTGTTCACCCGAATCCGGTGCTTGGCAAGCTCATTGGACAGCGCCTTCATCAGGCCGACCACACCGTGCTTGCTCGCCACGTAGTGGGCGTAGGGCACATGCCCACGGATACCCGCGGCCGAGCTGGTGATGATGATCGATCCACCGGCATCGGCGGCGATCATGCCGGGCACCGCGGCACGCACGGTATTCCACACGCCCTTGAGGTTGACGTCCATGGTGACGTCCCATTCCTCCTCGGATAATTCCCACGCGCTACCGGAACTCATCACCCCGGCATTGGCGACAATCGTGTCGAGGTGACCGAATTCGGCCGTCGCCGCGTCGACCGCGGCCCGCATATCGCTGAGCGAGCGCACGTCGGCCTGGAGGGTGACGCATCGCCCGCCGACGGCCTCGACCAGTTTCGCGGTCTCCTCGAGCTGTTCCTTCGTCGCCAGCGGATAGGGCAGCGCCTTGCTGATCTCCTGGCAGACATCGGTGATCACGACGGCGGCCCCCTCTTCCGCCAGCCGCACCGCATGCGAGCGGCCCTGGCCGCGCCCAGCTCCGGTGATGAGTGCGACCTTGCCCTCTACACGCCCCATACCAACCTCAGTTCCTTTGTTGTGCAATGCTTTCCGCGTATCTGACCGACGTGGCCGGTCAGCAGCCGAGCAGGTCGGCGGCGGCCTCGCGCAGTGCGCGCAGCCGGGTTTCGAGCAGCGCACGCTCGGCGGCGTCGGCCGCACCGAGTTCGGGCAGCCGCGCCTCCACCTCGCCGATCTCCTCCCGCAGGCGGCCGTAGGCCTCCTCGCGGGTCAGCAGGTCCAGTTCCGTCCAGTCGGAGCGCTCCGACTCGGGCTTGCGACTCATGCGGGGATGTTATACAGCCGACGGGTGTTGAGCTCGACCATCTGATGCACTTCGTCGTCCGGTACGTCGGCGAGCACTTCGGCCGCGTAGGCACGGCTCTTGGGCCAGTACGAGTCCGAGTGCGGGTAGTCGCATTCCCAGGTGATGCGCTCGACGCCGATGTGGTGGCGCACCTCGATGCCGAACCGGTCGTCGATGAAGCAGCCGTGGAAATGCTTCTTGAACAGGTCCGATGGCCGTACATCCTGATTGATGTTCTGGTAGAAGCGGTGCCGCTCCCACGTTCCGTCCATCCGCTCCAACATGTACGGCATCCAGCCGATGCCGCCTTCGGACAAACCGACCTTCAGCTTGGGGTGCCGATGGAACACCGGCGAGAACAACAGGTCCGCGGTGGCGAACATGGAGTTGCAGCCGAACAGCGAGATGGTCACCGCGAACGGGGCCTCCTCGGAGGTCTTCGGCGGTTTGCCGGAGGTGCCGAAGTGCAGGCACAGCGGCATATCGGTCTCCTCGAGCGCGGAGAACATCGGATCCCAGTAATCGCTGTAGAACGACGGCAATCCCAATGGCGCCGGATTCTCCGGGAAGGAGATCGCCTTCGAACCCTTGGCGGCGACTCGGCGGATCTCCGCGACGCACGCCTGTACATCCCACAGCGGCAGAATGCTCAGCGGGATGAGGCGGTCAGCCGGACCGGCCGTGCACCACTCGTCGAGCACGAAGTCGTTCCACGCCTGTACACACAGCAGCGCGAGTTCCTTGTCCTGGCCCTCCAGGAATACCGTGCCCGCGAAGCGCGGGAACGATGGGAAGCACAGCGCGCCCCAGACGCCGTCGAGGTCCATATCGCGCAGCCGGGCCTTCGGGTCGTAGCAGCCCGGGATCATCTCGTCGTAGCGGGTCGGCTCGGTGCCGAACTCCTCGGGCTTCTTACCCGCGACGGCATTCAGGCCGATATACGGATAGACGCGGTCCTCATAGGTCCACACCTCCGCGGGTGCGGCGCTGCCCGCCCGAGCCTGCTCCACGATCCGCGGACCGGCCTCCCGGTACTTCGCTGGCAACCGGTCCACCCACAGCCGCGGGGGCTCGATCAGGTGGTCATCGGTCGACAGCAGCTTCATCCATGGCTGCAATGGCATCGTTGTGCTCCCTCGTCCAGATCGCGGCGCGCCGGGGAACCGCCTCCCGGAGGGGGCTTGCTCCGCCCTCGACACACGCAGTGCAGAGCCGAAAGCCAGCTGTGCGCTGGCCCACAAACTCTATATCACTCGGTATATTGTGTACACCTGATTACTTCTCACTCAGCGGAAACTATGCCTTTGTCAACTAATCAGGGAATATTCAGTCTACCCATTTCCGACTGAACTCACTATGCTCATGGCACCAGCTCGCCGGGATCGTGCGGCCGCGCCGTGTCCACGCCCAGCGCCGGAGTGGATCCGCGCCCGCATTCGAGGACTCCCGCCGCGCCGCGAGAGTCGATGGAAGGAAAACCCCACGATGGGTCGAGTACAGGACAAAGTCGTCTTCATTACCGGAGCCGCCCGCGGCCAGGGGCGCGCACACGCGCTGCGGCTGGCGGAAGAGGGCGCCGACATCATCGCCGTGGATCTGTGCGAGAACATCGCCACCAACGGCTACGCATTGGCGAGTCAGGACGATCTCGATGAAACCGCCCGCCTGGTGGACAAGCTCGGGCGGCGCATCGTCGCTCGCAAGGCCGATGTGCGCGATCCCGCCGCGCTGAAGGCGGCGGTGGCCGAGGGCGTGGCCGAGTTCGGTCGGCTCGACGGCGTGGTCGCACAAGCCGGTATCGCCCCGTTGGGGCCGCAGGACAGTGCGCTGGCCTTCATCGATGCCATCACTGTCGACTTCAACGGCGTCGTCCACGCCGTCGAGGCCGCGCTGCCGCATCTGAAGGCCGGTGCCTCGATCGTCGCGACCGGATCGATCGCGGCATTGATTCCCGCGAGTGTCGACAACCCGGCCAACGGTCCCGGCGGCCTCGGTTACTCCTTCGCCAAGCGCACCGTCGCCGCCTTCATCCACGATCTCGCGACCGTGCTGGCATCCCGGCAGATCAGGGCGAATGCGGTGCACCCGACGAACGTCAATACCGACATGCTCAACAACGAGCTGATGTACCGCTCGTTCCGGCCCGATCTGGAGAATCCGACGCGCGAGGACGCCTTGGTTTCCTTCCCCGCGACCACTGGCATGGGTAACCCCTACGTCGAGCCGGAGGACATCGCCGACGCCGTGCTCTTTCTGATTTCCGAGGAATCCCGCTGGGTCACCGGCATGCAGATGCGCGTCGACGCGGGAGGTTACGTCAAGAAGCGCCCCCAACTGCCGACGTTCTGACCGGGTGGGTGGGCAGTGGTCGGCTGCCCACCCACCGCTTTCAGGGTCGGGCCGAGCGCGCCACATACCGCGCGATCACATTGCGCTGAATCTCGTTGGTGCCCTCACCGATTTCGAGAATCTTGGCATCGGCATAGAAGCGCGAGATCTTCGACTCGCGCATATAGCCGTACCCGCCGTGGATCTGGACGCTGGCGCTGGCCGCGCGATTGGCCACCTCGGAGGCGTACAACTTGGCCATGGCCGCCGCCTGGCCGAACGGCCTGCCCTGGTCGGCGAGCCACGCGGCGCGATAGACGAGGCCACGGGCCGCTTCGACCTCGGTGGCCATATCGGCGAGCTTGTGCTGTACCGCCTGGAACGCCGAGAGCGTCTTGCCGAACTGCTCGCGCTGGGAGGCGTGGGTGGCTGCGAGATCGAGCGCCTCTTGGGCCAGCGATAGTGCCAATGCGGCGACGCTGATGCGGCCGCCGTCGAGCACATCGAGGAACTGCCGCAGCCCGTTGCCCTCGTCGCCGATCAGGTTCTCGCCCGGAATCCAGCAATCGTCGAAGATCAGCTCCCGCGAATCCATCGCATGCCAGCCGAGCTTCTTCATCGGATGGCCGACGCTGTAGCCCGGCGTGCCGGTCGGCACGAAAAACGTTCCGTACCTTCTGGTTCCGTCATCGTCGGTGCCGGTCACCGCGAGAATCGTGACACCGAGGCTGATCTCGGTGCCGGCATTGGTGATGAACATTTTGGTGCCGTTGATGAGCCATCCGTCACCGTCACGCTTTGCGGTGGTCCGGATGCCGGCCGCATCCGAGCCCGCGGTCGGTTCGGTCAGTCCGAAGGCGCCGATATGGGTACCGCTCGCGAGCGGTGTCAGCCATTTGGCCTTCTGTTCGGTGGTGCCGAAGGTGGCCAGGGGGAGTGAGGCGATGGTGGAGTGGGCGTTCCAGCAGGCGGCCAGTGACTGATCCGCCGCGCCGATCATCTCCATGGCGGCCACGTAGGAGACGAACCCGGCATCGGTGCCGCCGTACTCGGGTGCGACGAGCAGCCCGGTGAGGTCCAACTCGCCCATTTTCAAGAAGACCTCGGACGGGAATCGTTCCTGCTCCGACCAGGACCCGGCGTGCGGCTCGATCTCCCGTTCGGCGAAGTCACGGCACAGCTTCTGTAGCTCGATCGCCTCGGCGGGCAGGTCTAGATCCATGGCGAGTCCGTCCTGTCATCTGGTCGCCAACAGCGACTCTTGTTTTTTCGAACACTCGGTATAATATTGACCATCGGTGCCGCACGTCAACCGTCGCACCGAGTGCGAGGCCGTCGAGCGATCGGTGAGAAATCCATGACAATGACTGAATCCAACTTGCGGACAACGGACTCGGGGAATGCGGCGACGCTGACCGAGATGTACCGGAGAATGCTGACGATTCGGCGGTTCGAAGAGCGCGCCGCTCGGCTCTACCGCGACAGCCGGATACCCGGATTCCTGCACCTTTCCATCGGTCAGGAGGCATCCGCGGTCGGCGCCTGCTGGCCATTGGACGACCGGGATGTCGTGACCTCGACCCATCGCGGCCACGGCCACTGCATCGCCAAGGGCCTCGATGTCGACGGTATGTTCGCCGAGCTGATGGGCAAGGAGACCGGAACCTGCAAGGGCCGCGGTGGCTCCATGCACATCGCGGATCCGCGCAAGGGGATCTTCGGTGCGAACGGCATTGTGGGCGCGGGCCTCCCGATCGCGGTCGGCGCCGGTACCGCCGCCCAGTTACGCCGGGGCGGTGGCGTGGTCGTCGCCTTCTTCGGCGACGGCGCCATCGCACAGGGTGTGTTCCATGAATCGGTCAACCTGGCCGCGGTGTGGGACCTGCCCGTCATCTTCTTCTGCGAGAACAACGGCTACTCCGAATTCTCCGCGGCGGCCGACCAGCACCGGGCGACCCTGCGCGAGCGCGCGGCGGGCTACGGCGTCGAATACCACGGGGTGGACGGCAACGATGTCGTGCAGGTCGCGGCGTTACAGCGCGAGTTGGTTGCGCGGCTGCGCGCCGGGGCGGGACCGATGATCGTCGAGGCCACCACCTACCGCTGGCACGGGCACTACGAGGGCGATCCCGAAAGCTACCGGGACGCCGAAGAACTCGCCGAATGGAAGAAACGCGATCCGCTGATCCTGCTCGGCGACACCATGCGCGGACGCGGGCTGGCCGAGCAACTGGCTGCCGTCGAGCGCGAGGTCGATGCGGTGATCGAGCGCGCGGTCGAGCAGGCCACCGCCGCACCGTATCCCGCCGCCGAGACGGTCGGCGATTTCGTCACGACGCCACGCGCCGAAATACCGGAACCGGCGACGCCGACCGGCGGAACGCTGAAGATCATGCATGCCATCACCAATGCGCTGACCCGCGAGCTCGAAGACGATCCGACCGTCTTCCTGGCGGGTATCGATGTCGGAAAAGGCGGCAATGTCTACGGTCTGACTCGCGGTCTGGCCGAGAAATTCCCGGGCCGCGTCCGTGACACCCCGATTTCCGAAAGCGCGATCATGGGGACCGCGGTGGGTGCGGCGATGGCGGGCTACCGCCCGGTCGTCGAACTGATGTACTTCGACTTCATCGGTGTCTGCCTGGATCAATTGATGAACCAGGCGGCCAAATTGCGCTTCATGACCGGCGGCGCGGTGACCATGCCCCTGGTCGTGCGCACCCAGTTCGGCGCGGGCAAATCCTCCGGCAGTCAGCATTCCCAGAGTCTGGAGGGTCTGCTCGCGCATATCCCGGGCTTGACGGTGGTGATGCCGTCGACTCCGGCCGACACCTATGGCTTACTGCGGGCCGCGATCCAAGATCCCAATCCGGTGATCTTCATCGAGAACCGCCTGCTGTACGGCAAGAAGGGGCCCGAGCCTTCGACGGATCACCTTGTGCCACTCGGCAAAGCGATCGTGCGACGTCCGGGTGTGGACGCGACCGTGGTGTCGTACTCGAAGATGATGTACGACTGCCTCGCCGTCGCCGATCGCCTGTCCGCCGAGGGCATCGAGGTCGAGGTCATCGACCTGCGGACCATCAGTCCCCTGGACTTCGATACCGTACTGACCTCGTTGCGAAAGACGAATCGTCTGGTGGTCGTGCACCAGGCCGTCGGTGAATTCGGCGTCGGCGCCGAATTGGCCGCGCGTGCCGTCCGCGAGGGATTCTGGTACCTGGACGCGCCGGTGATCCGGGTGACCGCCGGAGCGACACCCGCGCCGTACACTCCCGTGCTGGAGCAGATCTGGCTGCCCGATCAGGCACGCATCGAGGCCGCGATCCGCGAATCGCTGGACGCCCACCCGTGACAGACGCCGACACGGTAGTTTCTACCGACCGTTCACTCTGCGTATACTCGGTTCGCACGCGACCGCGGGAGGGATGAGATGGCTCGACCACCAGGACACGGACCCGCCTACGAAGTCAAGCGACAGGAAATCATCGATACGGCCGCGGCGCTGTTCGCCAAAAAGGGCTATGCCGCGACCGGGATCATCGAGATCGGCGACACGGTCGGCTTGGCCAAGGGTGCGCTGTACTACTACATCGGCTCGAAGGAAAATCTGCTCGTCGAAATCCAGGGGCGGGTGCTCGATCCGTTGCTGGTCGTCGCCACGCGTATCCAGGAGTTGGATGCGCCGCCACTGGTCAAACTTCGGTTGTTGTCCGAGGAATTGCTGAACGTCATCTTCGAGCGCTTGGACCATATCTGGGTGTACGAACACGACTATCGCCAACTGACCGGCGAGAATCTGTCCCGCATGCTCGAGAAGCGCAAAGAAGTCGAGAATGTCGTGCGGTCGCTGCTGGTCGACGCGATGGCCGACGGATCGCTGCGCAAGGCCGATCCGACGCTGGCCATGCTGCAGTTTCTCAATATGCACAACCGCACCTATCAGTGGCTCGATCCGGACAAGCGATGGGATGCGAAATTCCTGTCGAAGTCCTACTGCCACACACTCTTCAATGGCTTCGCCGACGGCGAATGCGATCTCGAGGCGCTGGAGGCGCAGGTCGAGGCGCAGACAGCGGCGAGTACCGCCTAGCATCTGACCGACCCGAACGCCGCGTTCGACAACCACGTGTTGTCCGACGCGGCGTTCGGCGTTACCGGGGTCTGTGCGCGAGACCTTGACAGATTTGCGGTTTTGGTTTTGTATACCGAGCGTTCTAATTAACTCACTATCCCGACCCGGGAGGCTGGCATGGGTTCGAGGCTCGAAAGCAAGACCGCGGTGGTGACCGGCGCGGGTGGCGCGCTCGGCTCGGCGGTCGCACTGCGCTGTGCCGAGGAGGGGGTTCGCGATCTCGTCCTCGCCGACCTGAATGTCGATGCCATGGCATCGCTGGCGGATGCGTTGCGCGCCAAGGGGATTGCCGTGGCAACCGAACGGCTGGACGTCGCCGACGGTGACGAATTCGACGCGCTCATCCGGTCCGCCGTCGAGCGCAGCGGCACCGTCGATGTGCTGGTGAATACCGCGGGCATCGTCTCGCCGAACGCCCGCATCCACCATCTGTCCACCGAGGACTGGCAGCGCACGATGTCGGTCAACTTGACCGGCACCTTCCATGGCATCCGAGCTGTCGCCCGCGCACTGCGCAAGAAGGCGAATGTCTCCATCGTCAATATCGCCTCCGTCAGCGGGCTGACCGCTTGGGCGTATGCCGCGCCCTACTGTGCGTCGAAGGCCGGAGTGATCCACCTGACCCGGGTCGCTGCACTCGAGTACGCCAAGGAGGGGATTCGGGTCAATGCCGTATGTCCCGGCACCTTTCCGACGGCCGTGCATGACGGCCTGCCCGCCGAGGCGATGAATGCGATCGAGGCCAAGCATCCGCTCGGATTCGGCGCACCTGCCGACATCACCGGCGCGGTCGTCTATCTCGCCAGCGATGAATCCCGTTGGGTCACCGGACATTCCCTGGTCGTCGACGGCGGCTACTCGTTGCCGTGATGTCGCGAAATCGTCGTCGATGGTTGTCTGCCGCGCCGCAGTTGATTAGTCTGACCGGTACAGAAAACTTTCAGCTTCCTCTTCACAGCGAAGGCCCGTGAATGTTCAACTTCGCCGCCGTATTCGACCGGAACGCGCAACAATACGCAGCCGAAATCGCATTGTCCGAAGGCGACCGGGCCCTGACCTACGCCGAGCTGCGCACCCGAGTGCACGCGCTGGCCCTCGCACTGCGTGAACTGGGCGTCGGCGCGGGCGATATCGTCGCCGTGCTGTTGTACAACCGGGTCGAATTCGTGGAAACGATGCTCGCGGCCAATCACATCGGCGCCGCGACCATGCCGCTCAACTATCGGTTGTCCCCGGCGGAATGGCAGTACATTCTCGAGCATTCGAACGCCCGCGCCATCGTGACGGAGTCGGAGTTCACGGCGGGGATCGATGCATTGGCGCCGTCGCTGCCGCTCTTGCGGCATCGCGTGACGCTGGATGCCGCACCGGATGCGTCGTGGCTGGAATACGACGCGCTGGTCGGACCGAATATCGGCCGGACGACCGAAGTCGTCGACGTGGAACCCGATGCGCTGCAACGACTCATGTACACCTCGGGCACGACCTCGCGCCCGAAGGGGGTGATGATCTCGCATCAGAATCTGACCTGGAAGAACCTCGCGCACATCCTCGAGTTCTCGCTGACCGCCGCGGACAACACCCTGGTGTGCGGCCCCCTCTACCACGTGGGCGGTATGGATCTGCCGGGTCTGGCCACCTTCCACGCCGGCGGCCGACTGAGCCTGATCCGCCGTTTCGACGCCGCCGCGGTGATGGACGCGATCGAACAGCTGCGCCCGACCAATGTCTGGCTGGCGCCGTCGATGATGAACGGCCTGCTGCAAATGCCCGATATCGCCGACCGCGACACCTCATCGATCCGCTTCATCACCGGCGGTGGCGAGAAGATGCCCATACCCCTGCTCGACCGGATCGCCGATGCGTTCCCGGGTGCCTGGTTCGCCGATGCGTACGGCCTCACCGAAACCGTCTCCGGCGATACCGTCAACGATGCCGAGCACATGCGATCGAAGGTCGGCTCGGTCGGGCGGCCGGTGGCCGATGTCGAGGTCGCCATTGTCGACGAGCGTGATACCCGTGTTCCGGCCGGACAACTCGGCGAGATCGTCATCCGCGGGCCCAAGGTGACCTCCGGATACTGGCGGGACGAGGCGGCCACCCGCTCGGCCCTGCGCAATGGGTGGTTCCACACCGGCGATATCGGCCGCCTCGACGAAGACGGCTACCTCTACATCGAGGACCGCAAGAAGGACATGATCGTCTCGGGCGGGGAAAATATCGCCACCCCGGAGGTCGAGCGGGTGCTGTACGAGAACCCGGACGTCGTCGAGGCGGCGGTCGTCGGCATGCCCCATCCGCGCTGGGGCGAGGTGCCGAAGGCATTCGTCGTGCTGCGTGCGGGTAGCCACTTCGACGCCGAGGCGCTGAAGGATTTCTGTCGCACCCGCTTGGCCAAATACAAAGTGCCCGCGGCGATCGAATGCATCGACGCCTTGCCGAGAACCCCTTCCGGGAAGGTGCTCAAGCGCGTATTGCGCGACGGTCCTGCCTGAGTCGCTCACACGGCCGCCGCGATATTCCCGTCCACCTGCCCCGAGTCGCCGATATGCCGCAGATACCCCCGTCGCCGCGTGGCCGTCCGATGAGTCGGAATTGGTGATAGCCAGGTACACCCTCCATCGGGGTTCACTCTTTGTCGGTTCGGCCGATCGACCCGCGGCCGAACCCGACCCTAGCCGGAAGCGGCGACTATTGATTGTACCGACCGATAGGTATAACATTCGATACTGTTGCCGGCACGAGGCAGTCGAACGGGAGTCGCAGATGAGGTTTGTTCGCGAGGCAGTCGCATGACCGCGCCGGGGCAGGTGCTGGTGGTCGGTGCGTCGGCGGCCGGACTGTCGACGGTAGAGGCGCTGCGGCGCAAGGGCTTTGCCGGACCGATCACGGTGCTCGGCGACGAACCGCATGCACCCTACGATCGGCCGCCGCTGTCCAAGCAGGTGCTTTCGGGCGCGTGGGAACCGGATCGGGCCGCGCTGCGCAAGCAGGAGATGCTGGCGGCGTTGGATGCCGAATTCGTACTCGGGGCTGCGGCGACGGGGTTGGATTCGCGGACTCGAACCGTACGCACCGCCGCCGGACACGAATTGCGGGCGGACGCGGTTGTACTCGCCACTGGGGTGCGGGCGCGAACATTGCCCGGACAGGATGACCTGACCGGTGTGCACGTATTGCGCACACTCGACGACGCGCTGGCGCTACGAGCGGATCTACTGATCAGCTCGCGGTTGGTCGTCGTCGGCGAGGGCGTCCTCGGTGCCGAAATCGCTGCCACCGCACGCACACTCGGGCTGGACGTGACGATGACTGGTCCGCAGCCGGCCCCCATGGCTTTGCAGGTCGGCCCGATGGTGTCGAAACTGTTGGCGGACTTGCACACCGAGCGCGGTGTGCGGCTGCGTCTGCGCGCCGGTGTCGTCGGCCTGGACGGCGCGGACGGTCGGGTTGCCGGCGTGCGGCTCGACACCGGCGAGGTACTGCCCGCCGATGTGGTGGTCGTCGCGATCGGCGCGGCCCCGGCGACCGACTGGCTGAAAGACAGTGGGCTGCAGCTCGATAACGGTGTGGTCTGCGATTCGCGCTGCCGCGCCGCCGAGGGAATATACGCCGCCGGCGATCTGGCCCGGTGGCATCACGAGCAGTTCGGCGGGCTGATCCGGCTGGAGAATCGGACCAATGCCACCGAGCAGGGCGCGGCTGTCGCCGGTGTGATCATGGGGGAGGGCCACCCCTATGTGCCGGTGCCCTACTTCTGGACCGATCAATTCGACGTGAAGATCCAGGTGCACGGCAGGCTCCCCATCGGCGCCGAGGTCGACATCGTCGACGGTGACCCGGCGGCCGGACGGTTCGTCGCGCGGTACCGCGAGGCGGGTGTTGTCACCGGAGTTCTCGGCTGGAATATGCCCAAGCAGACTCGCCTGCGCCGACAGGAGATCGTCGATGCGCTCCCGAGTCTCGCGGCAAACAGCCCTCGGCCCTGATCGCCTTCTGCCCCAGCCGAATTCACCGAAAGACCAGGAGAGACCCGATGAAGGTTGTCATCGACGAAGATAAATGCGTCGCGGCCGGACAATGCGTTGCCGCCGCTGTCGAGGTGTTCGACCAGCGTGACGAGGACGGCATCGTCGTGCTGCTGAACGAGCACCCATCGGCCGAACAGGCCGAGGACGTCCGTCAGGCGGCGGCCGTCTGTCCCGCGATGGCGATCTCCATCGAGGAATGAAATGTCGACTCAAGGAGACCCGATCATGACCGAGACCGTGGATATCCCCGAATACCCGACGCCGCGAGATGCCAAGTGCCCGTTCCTGCCTCCACCGGAATTACGTGAACTGCACACCGCCGGTCGCGCGCTCTCGCGGGTGCGCACCTGGGACGGCCACACCCCGTGGCTCATCGCGTCGCACGCCGCCCAGCGACAGGTGATGGCCGATCCGCGGGTCAGCGCCAACGACCACCTGCCCGGATTCCCGTTTCTGACCCAGGGCCTGGCCGAGACGATCCACGAGCGGCCGAAGACGCTTTTCGACACCGACGGCGCCGAGCACGCGCGGTTGCGCCGGATGCTGACGAACTCGTTCACGCGCGGGCGGATGGAGAAGGTTCGTCCCGCGATCCAGCGGGTCACCGACGAACTCATCGACGACATGTTGGCGGGCCCGAATCCGGCCGACCTGGTAGAGGCGCTGTCGCTGCCGCTGCCGTCGCTGATGATCTGCGAACTCCTCGGCGTGCCGTACGAGGATCACGAATTCTTCGAGGAACACGCCAAGATCGCCAACGGGCGGGAGGTGTCCGCGCAGGAGAGCAACGCGTCGAATGCGGCGCTCGGCGGTTATATAGGCAAGCTGCTCGAAGCCAAGATGGAAAATCCCGACGAAGACGTGGTCTCGGACCTCGCGGCGCGGGTCAAGGCGGGCGAGCTGGATATGCCCGGCGCCACCATCATGGGCATGATCATGCTCATCGCCGGTCACGAGACCAGCGCCAATATGATCACGCTCGCGACCGCGTTACTGCTGGAGAACCCGGACCAACTGGCACTGCTGCGCGCAACCGAGGACAAGAAGGTCATCGCGAGCGCGGTCGAGGAACTGCTGCGCTATCTGACCATCCCGCATCTGCTTCAGCGGCGCATCGCCACCGAAGATATCGAGGTCGAAGGCCACACGATCCGCGCGGGGGACGGCATCATCAGTTCGTTGCCTGCGGCCAACTTCGACCCGGTGGCCTTCCCTGAGCCCGAGAAGCTCGATCTCCTGCGCGAAGCGCGCCACCATCATGCGTTCGGCTGGGGCCCGCACCAGTGCATCGGCCAGCAGCTCGCCCGCATCGAACTCGAGGTCGTATTCGGCACCCTCTACCGCCGCATCCCGACGTTGCGGCTGGGTGTCGACTTCGATCAGTTGCGGTTCAAGGGTGATTCGCTCGCCTACGGCATCTACGAGTTGCCGGTTGCCTGGTAGCAATCAGTACCCTCATCTCCCAAAACTGGACCGACCGGTATAGGTAACCTTGGGTGCGGATCCCTGAACGGATTGCCATCAGCGCATCGATGGACGAGAGAGGTACCGCATATTCAAGGAGTTCGTCGCCTCCGGTCCAGCTCTTTCTGCGGCCGGATTCGCCTCCAGATCCACATCATCGGGGACCAGCACCGGCGCCGTTGCCGGGGAGCGGGAGTGCCGAGCACTTCCACCTGGAGGCGAATCCATCCGGCCGCGAACCCGGCTTCATCGGCGGATCCAGTGGTCAGAACAGGTAGCGTCCGCCGTTCACGCTGAGCGTCTGTCCCGTGACGTAACCGGCTTCGTCGGAGGCGAGATAGGCGACCGCGTGGCCGATCTCTTCCGGCTGCCCGGCCCGCTTCATCGGCATATGCGCCGCCGCCGCTTCCACGTCGATGGACTGGCGGGTCAGCGGGGTATCGATGAAACCGGGCGGAACGTGGTTGACGGTGATGCCCTGTTCGATGAACTCGACCGCCAACGCCTTCGTCAGGCCGATCACGCCGCCTTTGGAAGCCGCATAGTGGGCCATGCCCGGTGCTCCGGTCTGCGCGGAGGACGAGGAGATATTGATTATCCGGCCCCATCCGGCCGCGAGCATATCGGGGATCAGCGCCTTGGTGACCAGAAAGGGGCCCTTGAGATTGATCCCGATCATGCGATCCCAGGAATCCTCGCTCAGGCTCGCGAAGGGCTCGTAAGAGGTGATTCCGGCATTGTTGACCAGCACGGTGACGGGGCCGAGTTCGGCGCGGGTGCGGGCCGCCGATGCGGCGACGGCGTCGGCATTCGCCGCATCGCCCGCGACCGCGATGGCGGTACCGCCCGTCTCGCGGATCGCGGCGACGGTCTTCTCGGAGTTCTCCAGGTTCAGATCCCAGATCGCGACCGCGGCGCCCTTGGTCGCGAGTACGGTCGCGATGGACTGGCCGATGCCGCTACCGCCGCCGGTGACGACGGCGATCTTTCCGGCGAGTGACATATTCGTTCCTTTGCGTCGAAATCGTTGCCGGGCAGAGTTATTCGCCCAGTGGGGAACTCAGGGCGGCCCGGGCGGCGGCTCGTGCCGCGGTCGCGCGCGGGAATCCGGCATAGCCGCTGGAGTGATAGATGACCTCGGCGATCTCGTCCTCGGTCAGGCCATTGGTCATGCCGATCCGAACGTGGGTGTTGAGCTCGCTCTCGGCCCCGAGTGCGATCAGGATGCCGAGCGTGACCAGGCTGCGATCGCGTGGGGTGAGCCCCTTTCTGGCCCACAGTTGGGCCCACACGTTGACCAGGCCGATGTCGAGGAGGTCCTCGCCGAGCCGACCGTCACGCAGATCGATGTCGCCCTCGGGAAAGACGCCGGGTAGGGCCGCGCGCATCGCCGCGAGACCTTCGGTGCGCAAGTCGGTATTGCTGGTTGTCATCGCGACTCCCATCCCATTCCGTTGTGCCGCTGAATTCGGCAATGTTAGAACAATCGGTCGGTACAATCAATGACTGGGCGGCGTCCCGCGCGAGCGAAATGTTCGGACGGAGGCGCTGTTGATTCCGATCGGATTCGGCTCTAGTCTCGTGACCAACGTCATAGACCGACCGGTCGAAATATCTTTGGCGTCGTGCAGCAGGCGACCCATTCGAGATTGGAGAGCAGATGAGTGGATCGACGAACGTCGCTGGTACGACGGCCGACGCAGTCGACGTCCTGGTGGTCGGCGCGGGCGTGACGGGCATCTATCAGCTGTACCGGGCCCGTGAGGAGGGATTCTCGGTGCAGTTGCTCGAGGCGGGCGACGGCGTCGGCGGGACGTGGTATTGGAACCGCTATCCCGAGGCGCGTTTCGACTCCGAGAGCTACACCTACGGCTACCTGTTCTCCAAGGAACTGTGGGAAGAGTGGGAGTGGTCGGAGCGGTTCACCGGCCAGCCGGAGAACGAACGCTACTTCAACTTCGTTGTCGACCGATTCGATCTGCGCCGCCACATCCGGTTCGGCGTCCGGGTGACCGCCGCGGAATTCGACGAGTCGGCCGGTATCTGGACGGTGCGCACGGATGACGGCGCCGAGCATCGCGCACGCTTTCTCGTCGCCGCCACCGGAGTGCTCTCGGTGCCGTTCATTCCGGAGGTGTCCGGACGCGAGTTGTTCGGCGGCGAGCAGCATCACACCGGCCGCTGGCCGAAGACCCCGGTCGATTTCACCGGTAAGCGCGTCGCCATCATCGGCACCGGATCCAGTGGCGTGCAGATCGTTCCGGCCATCGCCGACCAGGTCGCCTCGTTGACGGTGTACCAGCGGACTCCGGACTGGTGCACGCCGCTGAACAACGCGCCGCTCACCCCGCAGGAGCGGGCCGAGATCAAGGCCGACTTCGAACGGATCCGTGCGACCCTGAACACCTCGCCGAGCGGATTCCTGCACGCGCTGCCCAGCCGCTTTTCGACCGACGATACGGCCGAACAGCGGCAGGCGTTCTTCGAAAAGATGTGGAACAGCCCGGGTTTCACGAAGTTGACCGAAAACTACATCGACTTCACGACCAACCCCGAAGTGAACAAGGAGTTCTGCGAATTCATCGCGGACAAGATCCGCGGCATCGTCACCGATCCCGCGACAGCCGACAAACTCATCCCGAAGGATCACATCTACGCCGGTCGGCGTCCCCCCTTCGTGACCGGCTACTTCCAGGCCTACAACAACCCGAACGTTTCGCTCGTCGCGCTCAAAGAGACCCCGATCGTCCGCATCACCGAGACCGGGATCGAGACGGCCGAAGGCATGCGCGAATTCGACATCATCATCTGGGCGACCGGCTACGACTTCGGCACCGGTGCGCTCAATCGGCTCGGCGTCCGCGGCCGCGATGGCCTTGCGCTCGAGGAGTATTGGGCGGAAGGACCCAACACGTATCTCGGCATCGCGTCGGCCGGTTTCCCGAACTTCTTCTTCCCCGGTGGGCCGCACGGCGCACTCGGCAACAACCCGCGTTACGCCGGCGACCAGGTGGACTGTGTCATAGGGGCGTTGGTGCACGCGCGCGACAACGGCTACGAGGTCATCGAGGTGGACCCCGCCGCGGAGGCGGAGTGGACCGAAACGGTCAACGGCAGCGGGTCGCTGTTCTTGGAGAGCAGCTATTTCTACGGGGCGAACATTCCTGGCAAGGCGGTCAAGCAGCTGCTGAATCCGACCGGGCGGCCCAACCTGCAGCGGCTGATCGCCGAACTCGCCGCGAACGAGTACTCGGCATTCATCTTGTCCGAGGTCGAGGAAGCGGCCGCGTAATAAGCGATCGAGCAGGCAGTTCCGTTCAATGATGGAGAGAAAATGAGCGAATCCAACGAAGCCCGCACCGCGGCCGGCGTGCGTGCGGCGATCGGCGCCCACACCCAGGCGCAGGACGCGGGACAGTCCGATGAAATCGTCGCCCTGTACGCGCCCGACGGGGTGCTCGAGATTCCGGGCATGGACCCGATCAGCGGGCACGACGCGCTGCGGGCGGCATTCGAGGGCTGGGCGCCGACGGCGCCCCAGCGTCACTTCGTCGCCAACACCCTGATCACCGCGCTGACCGCGGAGGAGGCGACGGCCGTGAGCGACGTGGCCTTCTTCCAGCGCGGCGAGGCGGGCTGGGCGGTGCAGGTCGTCGGTCGATACGAGGACACGCTGCGGCACAGCGACGGAGCCTGGCTTTTCCAGCACCGCAAGACAACGTACCTGACCTAGAAGCGTCGAATCCGCCGGAACCAGAACATCTTTGGAGAATCAATGAGCGAGTCCACCCAGGCGCGGGTCGCGCACGGGGTCCACACCGCCATCGCCGCGTACGCGCACGCGCTCGACGACGGACGAACCGACGATATCGTCGCGCTGTTCAGCCCCGATGGCGTCAGCGAGATCATGGGTGTCGGCACCTTCGAGGGCCACGAAGCCATCCGCCAGGTCTATGTCGGATTGCTGCCCACCCAACCGCAGCGACACCTGGTGGCCAACACCGTCCTCACCTCCTGGACCGAGGACGAGGCGACCGCCAACAGCGACCTGGTCTTCCTGCAGCGCGGCGAATCGGGCTGGGCCGT
This sequence comes from Nocardia sp. NPDC052112, assembly GCF_040680135.1. NCBI lineage: Bacteria > Bacillati > Actinomycetota > Actinomycetes > Mycobacteriales > Nocardiaceae > Nocardia > Nocardia sp. NPDC052112. The sequence goes on from NZ_JBFAWD010000007.1 coordinate 381,674, forward strand.
GCTGATCGCGGGCCGCTACGAGGACACCCTGCGTCGCGACGGCGGCGCATGGCGTTTCCAGTACCGCAAAACCACATACGTGATGTAAGAGAGAGATTAGGAGCAACCCGTGACGAAGCGGTGGAAGCAACGCCCGCCCGGCTCGAACTGGGGCGATTTCGGCGACGACGATGAGTTGGGGCGGGTCAATCTGCTCACCCCCGAGAAGGTTCTGCAGGGAGTACGCGAGGTCGAACACGGCATCACCTTCAGCCTGAGCCTGCCGCTGGACTACCCGGGCGGTACTGCGCTGAACCAGCGCCGGTATCCGCCGATCCTTCGGCCGACCGAGGATCTGGCGCACAACCAGGACACCTTCTACAACGTCGTCGCGCGCGACAAGATCGCCCCCAGCTTCATCGATATGTGGAGCGACGATGTGGTGACGCTCTGGCTGCAGTATTCGACGCAGTGGGACTCGCTGGCACATCAGGGCGCATTGTTCGACGCGGATGGCGACGGTGTCGCGGAACCGGTGTACTACAACGGATTTCGCCCCGGGACCGACATCGTCGGTCCCCAAGAGGACGCCAAGGGTGACGGCAGCGGAAGTGTCTCCTTCGCCAAGCACCTCGGTTGCGAGCACATGGCCGCGCACGGCATGCAGGGCCGTGGCGTCCTGATCGATGTCTCGCACCTCGGAAGCGACTGGCAGCCGGTCGATTTGAAGATGCTGAAAGACATGATGGCGAAGGATGACGTCGTCGTGGAACCGGGCGACATGCTCCTGTTGCACACCGGCTTCGCCACCCAGGTTCTCGCCTGGGAAAAGAATCCGGGACCGGAGATCCAGGCCATGTACCCCTACCTCGACGCGACGGATGAGTCGCTGCTGGAGTGGATCGCCGAATCGCAGATCTCGGCGCTCGTCTCGGACAACTACGCGGTCGAAGGCTGGGCGCCCGACAGCGAGACGCCGCACTCGCTGCTGCCGATCCACAACCTGTGCCTGTTCAAGCTCGGCATCCCGCTCGGCGAGCTCTGGTACACCGAGGAACTGGCGACCTGGCTGCGGGAACACGGGCGCAGCCGCTTCCTGCTGACGGCGCCGCCACTGCGTCTGCCCGGGACGATGGGGAGCCCGCTGACCCCGGTCGCGACCGTCTGACGCGGGTTGCTGGATTCCGGATTCGGTTCGGTGCAGGTGAGGCGCTATGCCTGACCTGCACCGAAACTGTTTTCGCTCGAAGGAAGGGAGCGCCGCGATGCCTGTAACGCGCACGGAACGCGCGAAAACCGCCCGCTACCACCGTAAGCGGCAGCAAGTGGTGGATGTCGCCGTCGAGCTCTTCTCGAAGTACGGCTATGCGAGCACCGGGGTCGCCGATATCGGCACCGCCGCTGGACTGGCCCGCGGTGCGCTGTACTACTACATCGGTTCCAAAGAAGAGTTGCTGGCCGAGATCCACGACCGCGTGATGGATCCACTGCTCACCGAGGCCTCGGCGATCGTCCGGCTGGATATCGGTTTTCAGACCCGCCTGCGATTGCTCTCGGAATCGCTACTGCGCCAGATCGTGCACCGGCAAGATCATGTGTGGGTATTTCTGCACGAGCATCATCAACTGCAGGGCGAATACCGCATGCGATTCCGGGCCAAGCGCCAGCGTTTCGAGTCGCAGATCCGCGACGTGCTCGCCGACGGGCATCGGCAGGGCAACTTGCGGGTGCGGGATCTGGAGCTCACCACCCTCGCGTACCTGAACCTGCACAACTACACATATCAGTGGGTGGGTCGGCGCGCGGATCTCCAGGTGGACGAGCTCGCCCGCTTCTATTGCGAGATCTTCTTGAACGGAATTCTGCTCGAGCGGATCGATGAGGCGCAGGCCGAAGCCGAACTGGCGCACGGCCGTTCGGTGCTCGGTGTGCTGCTCGCGAAGGGGCTCGAACACTAGAATGCCCGTCGCTTGCCGCACCTCTCCCACCGGGTGCGGCAAGCGACGGGCTGCTGCCTATCGCCGTTATGACGTCGCGTCTGCGCTCATCTGAGCGAACTGATGCTTCAGGAATGTGCCGGACCAATTCATCAGATCCGTCGGCACGTAGTAGCCGGTCTCGTCATTGATCGCCGCCCAGTGTGCGGCGACATCCTCGATCGTGGCCGGACCCTGGGCCAGATAGCCTTCCGTCGAGGCCAGGAACAGTCGCGCGAAGCGGCCCGCTCCCGCAGTGTAGATCTCGCCGTTGACCGGGCAGCTCTCGTGGGCCAGGAAGGCGGCCATCGGCGCCACCGACTCCGATGGCATGGCCGCGGCGGCGGCCGCGGCGTTCTCGTCGCTGTCGGGATCGCCACCGGCCATGCGGGTGTAGGCCGCGGGCGCGAGCAGATTCACCTTGATCCCGTGTGGTGCACCGGCCAGCTTCGCGCTGCGCGCCAGGCCGATGAGGCCCGCCTTCGCCGTCGCGTACGGCAGGTTGACATCCATGCCGAAGATTCCGCTCGAGGTGGTCAGCACGACCCGGCCGTAGCCCTGGTTCAGAAAATGTGGCCACGCGGCCTTCATGGTGTTGAACGAGCCGAGGAGATGGACGGCCAGATGACGCTCGACATTGTCCAGATCGACATCGGGCAGGCCCGCGTACCTGACGATGCCCGCGTTGTTGATCAGGATGTCGATGTGACCGAACCGGTCCACCGCGGTGTCGATGATCGCCTGAGCCCCAGCGGGTGTCGAGACGTCGTTGCCGTCGGCCACGGCCGAACCGCCGTCGGCGATGATGCCGTCGACGACCGCCTGGGCCGGTGTGGTGTCGGCGCCGTTGCCCTCGATCGATCCACCGAGATCGTTGACGACGACGCTCGCCCCACGTTCGGCCAGGAGCCGGGCGTGGGCCCGCCCGATGCCGCGACCCGCGCCGGTAACCACCGCGACGCGGCCCTCGAAACTCCACTCACTCATTCGCGACTCCTGTCGTACTTCATTGTCGATCCGTGGCCCCGGTCACGGTATTTTAGACCAATCGGTCAGTACACACAATGAGTGCTATCGACCCTGGAAGGTCGCTTTTCGTGGGCCGTTCTCGACGAAGCTGCGCAAACCGTGCTGTCCGTCCGCGCTTGCGAAGCATCGGGTGATCAGGTCGGCTTCCAGCGCCAGGCCCTCCTCGATCGGCATATCGAATCCGTTATCGATCGCCTGCTTGGCATATCGGAGCGCGAGCGGGCCGCGGGCATACGCGAGGCCTCGCTCAACGGCGGCATCGAACACATCAGCGTCGTCCAGCAATTGATCGATGAGGCCGATGCGCAAGGCCTCCTCCGCGCGCACGAGGCGTCCGGTGAGAATCAGATCCTTCGCGGCGGCGATTCCGATGGTCCGTGAAAGGCGTTGCGTCCCACCGGATCCGGGCATGATTCCAAGCGTGATCTCGGGCAGGCCGAGGACGGCGCCGCGGCCGCCGATGCGGAAGTCGGCGGCCAGCGCCAGCTCGCAGCCGCCGCCGAGCGCATAGCCGTCGATCGCCGCGATCGTGATCTGCGGAGCCGTCGCAAGGGCGTGAAATGCCTGTTGCAGCACTCGGTTGCGCTGTCCGAACGCCTCGGGGGGCAGCCCGAGCATTTCCTTCACGTCGGCACCGGCCGCGAAGTGTTCGCCGCCGGTGACCACCACCGCCCGATAGGTGCTGTTGCCGTGCAGCTCCGCTGTAACGGTTTCGAGCAGATCCCACATCTGCTGATCGAGCGCATTCACCGGAGGGCGCGCGATGCGCAGGACGGCCAGTCGCTCGTCGGCGGGATGCGGCTCGAGCCCGACCTTGGCGGGTGCTGGATTGCTGCTCACTATTCGATGCCTCCGTTTATGTGCTACGTTCCCAATAGAGTGTACCGACCGGTCGAAGAATTTATCGATGGATAGACGGTGAGATGCAATGGGTATGGGGCATGCCGACGTATCGGGGCGACGGGTAGTCATTACCGGCGCCGGACGCGGCTTGGGGCGGGTGCTCGCCACTGCCTTCGACGCCGCCGGAGCGCGGCTGGGATTGGCCGCGCGGTCGGAGCACGCGCTGCGCGAGGTCGCGGACTCCCTGCGCGGCGACCCGCTGGTGTGCGCAGGCGACGTGCGTGACGAACAGTTCAACGATACGGTCGCCGAACGCATGCTCGAACGCTTCGGTGGCATCGACGTGTGGATCTGCAATGCCGGTGTGTCGCCGGAGGTTTCGACGGTGACGCGGACCGAACCAGCCGCGTGGCGCGACATCGTCGATGTGAATCTGACCGGGACCTTCCTCGGCGCGCGCTCGGCGGCGTCGGTGATGGGGGCGGGGGGTCGGATCATCGTCACGGGTTCGGTCATCGGTCAGCGGCCGCGTGCCGGACTCGCCGCGTACGCCGCCTCCAAAAGCGGTGCGCACGCGCTGGTGCAGGCCTTGGCGCAGGAACTCGGGCCGCGCGCGATCACCGTGAATGCGGTCGCGCTGGGCTGGTTCGACACCGGGATGGGAGCGCACTGGCACCGAAATGCCGAGCGCGAGAACGATATCGTCGGCCACACCGCCCTCGGGCGCTGGGGAACTCCCGCCGACCTGCCCGGCATCTATCTATTCCTGGCCGCCGAATCCTCCGCCTATGTCACGGGCACGACGATCACCGTCGACGGCGGATATTCACTGCTGTGACCGCTGCTACCTGCGGATATGCGCGGATTCGGTACGACGTCGGCGGTTCGGTCGCGCAATAAAGTATCCTGATTTTCGTCGCGGCCGTCACTATCAGCGCATTCCCGACTTCCGGCCGTGTTCGAGGAGATTCCATGAGCGTGCCGCCCGTCCTGCGCGACCGACTGCGTCTGCCCGTTATCGCATCCCCGATGTTCATCGTGTCGAATCCGGAGCTGGTCATCGCCCAGTCGACCTCGGGCATCGTCGGGTCGTTTCCCACACTCAATGCGCGGCCGGAATCCGAACTGCGACACTGGCTCACCCGAATCACCGAGGCGCTGGCCGAATACGACGCCCGACATCCACGGACGCCGAGTGCGCCGTACGCCGTGAACCTGATCGTGCACAAAACCAACGATCGGCTCGACCACGATCTCGCCGTTGTCGAGGAATTCCGGGTTCCCATCGTGATCACCTCGCTCGGTGCGCGGCCGGAGGTCAACGAACGCATCCATGCCTACGGCGGCATCGTGCTGCACGATGTGATCAACAATGTCTTCGCCCGCAAGGCCATCGACAAGGGCGCGGACGGACTCATCGCTGTGGCGGCGGGCGCGGGCGGGCACGCGGGAACCCAGTCACCATTCGCATTGATCCAGGAGATCCGGAGCTGGTTCGACGGACCGCTGGTGCTGTCCGGATCGATCGGGCACGGCAACTCGGTGTTGGCCGCCCAGGCGGCGGGTGCCGACTTCGCCTATATCGGTTCGATGTTCATCGCCACTGACGAGGCGAACGCGGCGCCCGACTACAAACAGATGATCGTCGATTCGACCGCTTCGGACATCGTCTACAGCAACCTGTTCACCGGCGTACACGGCAACTACCTGCGCGGCAGCATCATCGCTGCTGGACTCGACCCCGACGCCCTACCCGGATCCGACTCCACGGCAATGAATTTCGCCGACGGCAGCGCCACGGATGCGAAGGCCTGGCGCGATGTATGGGGTGCCGGTCATGGCGTCGGCAGCATCGACGCGGTGCGCCCGGCCGCCGCCGTCATCGAACGCCTCATCGACGAATACGAGACGGCGCGGGCCCGGCTGTCGGCCGTACCCGTTGGCATGTGACGGTGGTGCGGCGGCGCTCAGAGTGTCAGCGCTCGGTGCGATCTGAGCAGTTTGGTGAGATTGGTGCTCGCCGAACCCGCCGCCCGCTTAACCGCTTCGGCCACGGCCGGAATGCGTCGGACTTCGGCCACGGTCGCCGCCAGCGCCGCGACGATTTCACCCCCGGGCCCGTGCACGGGTGCGGCGACACAGGCGAGCCGGAACCGGCTCATGTCGGTGTCGTAGGCAAGATCCGCATCGCGGCTCGTGGTGACGTGGCGGCGCCACTCGCGCGCCGAAAAACCGTCCGGCGGTGTGGGATTCGGCTGGCCGAAGGCCAAGACCTGTTCGGCGGCCGTGCCCGGCGGCAGTAGCACTCCCGGTCGCAGCGGAAAGATCTCGTCGATCTCGCGTCCGATGCCGCCGATGAGCATGGTGTGCCCGCGGTCGCTCACGGCGAGGCTGAAGCCGCCACGCTCGGATGCCGCGGTGAGCTGTCGCAACGGCCGTGCCGAGGCCGATCGGAGCAGCTGTGCGGGTTGCCATGTCTGGCCGAGCCGGAACACTCGGGGACCTATCTGGTAGCGACCACCGCGCCGCTGCACGGCTCCCTCCGCGACCAACTGGTTGAGCAGCCGGTAGGCCGTTGCCTTCGGTAATCCCGCCGCCGATGCCAGCCGGGTCAAACCCATCTCGTTGCCATGCGCGAGCGCCTCGAGCAGGGCGAATGCCCCCTCGAGCACGTCGCGTCCGCCGATGGCCCCCATTTTCGCCGTGCTCGCTTCGCTCACTGTCTGTCCTCCCGTGCAGATAGTGAGAAGCCTGCGACTCCCCGCTCTCACCCGCGTTTCACCGACGTCTCACGGTGCTGCGGGGCGGATCACCTGCCAGGCGGTTCTCCCTCGTCGAGCAGGCTGCCCGGAGGTTCGCCCTCGTCGGGAACCCGCGCCGCCCGCACGATCTGGCGCTCGGCCCGACTGGTGAATTCGTCGACGAGCCCCGCTGCCACGGTTGTCTCGAGCGCACCGATCGGACGGACCGCGTAATCCTTCGTGATGTCGTCTTCGACCCGAACATGTATGGCGGGCGGGACTTCGGGATTGTCCATGATCGGCATCGGCTTACTCCTCGAATGTCGGTGCCCGTCCACAGTGGCTGTGCAGGCAAGTGCCCGTCCAGAGCACAGTCCGCTGGGCGAACCGGGCGGTCCGGCGCGGGCGGTCCGCTGTTGCGGGTTCGCTCAGCGGACCCTGACCTCGACGCTCGCTCGCCTCCGGGGGCAGCATTGACCGCAGCACATCAGACCGTCGCCGCGATCGCTGAAAGATGTTGCATCGCTGGTGAAGTCGCTTCCAACGCCGTATCACGGAGTAGCCGATGGCCATCATGGACAATCCCGAAGTCCCGCCCGCCGTTCATGTTCGGGTCGAAGACGACAGCACGAAGGACTATTCGATTCGCCCGATCGGCGAGGTCGAGGTGATCGTCACGGTCGGGCAGGTCGACGAATTCTTCAACCGCGCGGTCGGGCTGATCGCGAACTCGGAACCCGTTCCGGACGGGGACGACGATGTCACGGTTCGCCCGATCGGCGAGGTTGAGGTGGCCGTCACGGCCGGACAGGTCGACGAGTTCCTCAACCGTGCGGCTGGGCTGATCCAGAAGCCGGAACCCGTTCGCGATGGGGACGACGATGTCACCGTTCGCCCGATCGGCAATGTCGAGGTCACTGTTATGGCTGGACAGGTCGATAAATTCCTCGATCGACCGTCGGGACTGATCATCAGGTCGCAAGCCCTTCCCGAAGGGGAGGACGGCGCGACGGTGCGTCCGATCGGTATGCCCGGGGTAACAGTCGCGGACGGCCTGGTGGACGAGTCCGTGAATCGTCCGGCCCAGCTCGTGATCAGCCCTCGGCGGGGGGAGGGCGACGTGACGGTGCGTCCGATCAGCATGCCTGCGGTAGCAGTCGTGGACGGCTTGATCGACGAGTTCGTCAATCGTCCCGCAGACCTCGTTTTCCGCAGTAAGCAGGACGACAAATGACCAGCACATCAACAGGTTTCGGCTTCGCCGACTGGTTCACGCCGCTCGACCTGGCGGAATTCCGCGACGGCGTGCTCGGCCGCGAGGTGCTGGTCACCGAGCCGCGCGCGGATCTGGCCGAACGGCTGCGCGATGCACTCGGCACCCAGTCCGTCGAGGACCTGTTCGTCAAGCGGGTCCGGCAGGTATCGGCGTGGTTTCCGCGATTGGACGGCACGATCAGCTCGGCGGTGATCCGACCGGACAGCGCGCGCACCTTCTACGAAGCCGGGACCACGCTGTTCTATCAGGACGTCGCCGACTTCGCACCGTTGGCGAGGGAAGCCGCCGAAGCCTTCGGGGTTTCGGCCAAATCGGCGAAATGCCAACTGTTCTGCAATCGCCCAGGGGCAGTCACTTCCGTGCACTTCGACCCGATCGACGTGATCACGGTCCAGCTGACCGGCTGCAAGACCTGGCGAGTCGCGCCCAATCGCTTCGCGCCCGCACCACTGGAGGGCTGGGCGCCGAACGATCCGGTGCCCGCGGTCATGCGTATCTACGGCGAAGCCGAGCCACCGTCCGAGATCCCCGACGACGCCACCGAATACCGCCTCGAACCCGGTGCGATACTGCATGTTCCGCGCGGATACTGGCATGAGACCAGTTCCGACCACGATTCGATCTCACTGCATATCCTGCTGATCCCACCACTACGCCTGGATTTCCTGCTGGCCTCGCTCCGCAACGAACTGCTCCGCGAACCGTACTGGCGCGAATCGGTATACGACCTCGACGGCACGCAGTGGCTCACGGCCGGTCAGGATGCCTTCGATGACGCGGTCGCCAGAATCAGCATCGAGGATCTGGTCCGCTCGCCGGTCCCCGAGTCGCCCGTGACCCCCGGGACCACCTTTGTCCGAGCCGGACAATGCGCGTTGCATGTCGACACCGCCGACGCCGACACCGCCGGAATCTCTTTGACCGCCTACGGTTTCCGCGACACCTCGACCACGACCGTGCGCCTCGACCGCGGATATCTGCCCGCGTGCCGGTGGGTGAGCCAGCTGCCGACCGGAGCTGCACTGGACGTCGCCGACGTACTCACTGCGGCACCGGAGCTTTCCGAAGCGGAGGTACAGCAACTGCTCGGCGTCTTCGAGCTAGCCCGCCTCATCCGCCGCATCAGGTAGGCGGTCGCCCTCGGCGGACTCCGAGCAACAGCCGCGCCTCAGCGGCCAGGAACTCCCGCGCGTGCTCGGGCCGCCGAGCGGTCCGGCGGATCCGAAGCCCGCGACCTGGCCGGATGCCCGCGATTCGCGTCGGGAGCGGAATAGTGCCCAGTGGCTATTGACAGGCATCGGCATGCGGGTGCTATACATTAGGGGAGGCTTACCTCTTTAGATGAGGCTAACCTCGTGAAGTGTCCCGCTCGCACAATGAGGCATCGTGTACGTCTGTATCTGCAACGCCGTCTCCGAATCGGACGTGCACAGCTGTGTCGCCGCAGGCGCCAGCTCGACCGCGCAGGTCAAAAAGGCGTGCGGTTGGAAGCCCGGCTGTGGCAGCTGCACCCGGCGCCTTTCCGAGCTGGTCGGCCAGGCTTGCGGGGCGCCCGTCCGGGAGGTCGAGACGTCCGCGGCATAGTCCGACACGATAGGACGTCCTTACCGGTTCGCCGGTTGTGAGCTGTGACACGATCACAGCCATGGAAGGCGACAAGGAAATCATCTCGCTGCTCAACGAGCAGCTGACAGCCGAACTCACGGCCATCAATCAGTACTTCCTGCACGCGAAGATGCAGGAGAACTGGGGTTTCACCAAACTTGCCAAGCACACCCGCCACGAGTCCATCGATGAGATGAAGCATGCGGAGGTGCTGACCGATCGCATCCTCTTCCTGGAGGGGCTGCCGAACTACCAGAAGCTCAACCCGCTGCGCATCGGCCAGACCGTCCCCGAGCAGTTGCGGGCCGATCTGAAGATCGAGATGGAGGCGGTGGACCGGCTGCGCGGTGGCATCGAGCTGATGCGCTCACGCGGTGATGTCACTTCCGCGCGCATCTTCGAGTCCATTCTCGAGGATGAGGAACAACACGTCGACTACCTGGAGACCGAACTCGACCTGATCGAGAAGCTCGGCGAGCAACTGTACCTGCAGCGTTATACCGACACCCCGGAAGACGACTGACGTCGTCACCGGTTCCGGATTGTCGGTGGCGCACGGAACCGGTGACGGTCAGGGGAACCGGTGGTGCGATCGCTCAGTGTATCGGCTGCGTGACGGCGTGGTGTTCATCGTTGACCAGGTGGAATGCGATCGCGAGATCATCGATTACCGCCTGCCACGCAGCCTGACTGCCGTCGCCGCGGGGATCACGGGCCAGCGCGAGCAACATGGTGGCGGCGTCGACGGCCTGAACCGCCGCAGCCAGGAGCGCGGGCACCGGAGTCGGGGCATTGCGGGAGGCCAGTGTGGCGATGTGATGGCGCAGCCACCGTGCGTCGAACTGCGCCTGCGCCGACACATCGCCTACCGCGTCCTGCTCCGCGGTCGCGGCCATCGACCAGTGCCCCATGGAGTGCCCCAGTGGCGCCTCGACTACCAAGTCCCGCAGCTCACTGCCGAGTAAACCGTGTAGCCGACCTGCCAGCTCGGCGCGTTCGACTGGCGGCTCGGCCAACCGGCCGGAAACGGTGTCCTCCGCGTCGGCCTGCAATACCGCCAGCACTGCTCGCAATTGCGCAGCTGTTGCCACCTACGCCCCTCTCCTCGTTCATTCCGAGCTACCGTTGCGCGACAACACTTCGTGGAACCGAACGACCGATCCGAACCCTCCCGGCACCATCCGCTGCACGGCCGTTGGTATCGAAACGTCCGCACCACCGACGGTAAGTGCAGACAAGACGATACAGAAGCAGACAATACCGAGCTACCGCCAAGCGGCAGGTTCGCCGCACCCACTCGATGTGGGCGTCTGTTGCGGTCATCGCGAACATCGGTCGGGACGCCGTCGGCCCCGATCGAAACCGTTGTGTTCAATACTTGAAACCTGCACGTCAGAGGCGGGCGGCTGAGGTCATCTGCTCGGCAGGGGCAATCGGGCGAAATCAATTGCGCGAACACACCTCTGGTACCTGCTGTCGTGCGGCAGGCCTGTCACGTTAATATTGGGGCGATTGCTTTCCTACGAATGCGGCGTGTCCGCCCGACCGAAGGTTGGTGAGTCCGCCGATGTCGGTATCGATGTTCGATGAGGCGCTTCCGCGCGGCGAACGTGATGGTGTCGGTCTGCGCGTCGGCGCGATCATCGACCGAGGTGGGGAAGTATTGCTATTGGAGGCCCACAGCACCGGGCCGCTCCCGCTGACCCGCAAGTTGCCGGGTGCCACCGTGGAACCGGGCGAATCGGTCTCCGCCGCACTGATCCGCGGCGTCCACGAAGAGACCGGGCTGATCGTCACCGATATCGGCCACCACGTCGGCGACTTCGACTATTTGTCGCCAGCCGGAAAGCCGGTGCGGCGCTTGCATTTCGCCGTGGAAGTGGCCGCCACCAGCCCCATTGTCCTGTCCACCCACGCCGATTACGTGTGGGCACCCCTGGACGGAGAACTGCTCGTCACGCCATCCATCCGCGCCATTCTCGATGCCTACCGGGACCTCCTGCGCCACTGACCGAGCCCGCGCATGAAACTCGATATCGGTTGTGCCCGTCTGTTGCGCACGCCGCGACCGCTCTGTCGATCGCGTAGGTGAAGCGGCATCCGGCGACCTGCGTCGACTGGGCGATCCAGCGGATCCACATCGAGGGTTGTCGTGCTCAGTGGTGTGCCGCGCACGCTCGGAACGCGGAACACGAGCAGTGCCGCACGATGCGATGACGGTGATCGCCGCGGGACCGGAGTGAGTCGGCACCGCTGCGCTGCCTCGGGGTGATGGCGGTTGTCATGGAGCCGATGGCGGCTGCCCGGCGGGTGTCGGTCGTTGCCGATCTCCGCTCATGATGTTACTGACTATTCATGACTGATCGATCGCCTGTCCAATGAAGTTGCGAATGGCATTCGGGTATTAGCCGCTGATATGGCGTATCTCCCATCCTATTCGCGCCGATAAGTTACTCTGAATTCATCGAGAAGCTGGCCGCATGTCCGCTGGAGGAGGGGTAGATGACGAGCAATGCGGTTGCCGGGTGGGATCGCCCGGCATTCACCCGAGTCCTGCCGATCGGTCGCACCGGTCCCGTTGCGATGCGTCGGGTTCGGAACATGAAGGCCCTCAGCGGGATTCTCGGCGTGGAGCTGACGGTCTTCGAGTTCGTCATCGTGCTCCTCGCCGTCGGTCTGGCCCTCCTGTCCGTGCGGTCGGCGTGGCTGGGGCTCGCTCATCGCACTCGACGTCTACCGAATCCGACAACGGAAGGAATCCGATGACCGCCACCGCACAACCGCTGCCGCAACCCACGCTGGCGCCACTGACCACCGCGGAAACCCGAATCCACATTCCGGCCATCCATCGTTCACAGACCAAGCGGCCGCTGAAACTCGCCGACGCACTGGACTTCTGGAACTTCGCGGGGGCCGCGGCCAATGTCGTGATGCAGATGGCCCGCCCCGGTGTCGGCTATGGCGTTTCGGAGAGTCGCGTCGAATCCGGCGCGCTCATGGTGCACCCGTGGAAGCGGGCCCGGACCACTACACAGTATCTGGCGGTGGCGATCCTGGGCACCGAGGACGAGATCGATGCCTACCGGGAGGCGATCAATGTCGCACACCGTCAGGTGCGTTCGGGTCCGGACAGCCCGGTCAAGTACAACGCCTTCCACCGTGATCTCCAAAAGTGGGTTGCCGCTTGCCTTTTCATCGGATTCGAAGACACCTACCAGCTGTTGCACGGCAGGATGAACGATGAGCAGGCCGAGCAGTTCTATCAGACCGCTGCCACCCTGGCCACCGGGGTGCAGGTCACCAAGGATATGTGGCCCGCCACCAGGAAGGACTTCGACGTCTACTGGAACGAGGCCAGCAGGCACGCCGTTCTCGACGACAAGGTCCGCGCCTACCTCGATGATCTGCTGAATCTGCGGATGATCCACTGGTATCTGCGGCTGCCGTTCCGAAACCTGTTGAAGTTCTTGACGATCGGCTTCCTGGCGCCGTACTTCAAGGAACAACTCCAGGTCGAGTGGACCGATGCCGATCAACGCCGGTTCGAACACCTCTTCCTGTTTGTCGGATTCGTCAATCGCTTCATTCCGCGGTTCCTGCGCTTCGCCCCCACCTACGCGCTGATGCGAGACCTGCGGCGACGCATCCGCAAGAACAAGAGTCTCATCTGACCGGTCACCCCTTCGGATCGTGCCGTCGGTGGGATTCTCGCCGTCGAACAACAGGCGGTGGGCAACCGATAGGCTCGGCTGGCCACCGGTGCTCGCTGCGAGGAGGTCTGATGCGCACGCACGGCTGGTCGGGGACGGCCCCGGCCGACGACGTCGAAGCCGTCGAGCGCATCTTGACCGCGGCTCGGTCCGCGATCGAACGCCGCGGCGGCGAGTTCACCATGGCCGAAATCGCCCGCGATCTCGGCGTGACCCGACAGACGGTCTACCGCTACTTTCCCAACGCCGATGCATTGCTCAGAGCCACCGCGATCGCCGAAACCGGACGCTTTCTCGACGTCCTCGCCGAGCACCTCGCCGGGATCCGCGACCCGGCCCGAGCGGTTGTCGAAGGTATCGCCTACACCCTCGAACGGCTGTCCGAAGACCCATACCTGAGCCTGCTACTCACCCCGGGCCGGGCCGGGGGATTCTCCGCCGGGGTCACCTCCGACACCGCGCTCACCTTCGGCCGATCGATACTCGAACGGTTCGCGGTCGACTGGACGCAGGCCGGCATCGGCGACGCGGGCTTGGACGAACTTGTCGAGCACATGCTGCGCATCGTCCAATCCTTCGTCATCGACCCCGGCCGCCCGCCGCGCCGCGGTCCAGATCTGCGCGACTATCTCACCAAATGGGTCGCACCGGCAATCGGTGCTCCCACTGCGCCGTCGGCGGCGGACTGATCGAACTCCGCGCCTACGAGGGTTGAACGGCGTGCCGTCGGTGGGCGGGGCGGATATCCGACCAGAGCTGGCGGACAAGTGCCTTGCACTCGTCCACGGTTCCGGGTTGGCCGACCACTGTCCAGCCGGTGGGCACGGGCCGGTGTGCGGGCCAGATCGAGTACTGGTCGTCGTCGTTGACCACAACTGTGCGCAGCGGTGAGCTGATGCTCGGTGTCTTGGACGTCGTCGCCGCGCCGTCGATAAGGCGGCGTCTGTCGAGTTTGCCGTTGGCGGTGACGGAGGCCTCGGCGCGCAGGACATAGACGTCGGGTCGAAGATGATCGGGGACAGCGGATGCCATGTGGTTGCGCAGGTCCGACTCGTTGGCGGTGGACCCGGTCCGCAGCGTCACATACGCGGCAAGGTATTTGCCGCGGCGGTCGTTCTGTTCCGCGGTCGCATAGGCGGCGACGACGTCCGGGTGGTTCAGCATCGCCTGCTCGACTTCGGCGGGTTCGATGCGGCGGCCGCGGATCTTGAGCTGGTTGTCGAGGCGCCCCAGGAACTCCATTCCGCCATAGCCGATCGTGCGCACCCGGTCGCCGGTTCGGTACAGCCGGTCGCCAGGTCGGGGTGCGTGCGGGTCCGGCGTGAATCGTTCCGCGGTCAGATCGGGTGCGCCGAGGTATCCACAGGCCAGTCCCGCTCCGGTGATGCACAATTCGCCCGGTTCGCCGTCGGGGACCGGATTCAGGTCCTCGTCGAGGATATAGGTGCGCACGCCGGTGATGTCGTGGCCGATGACGACGACCGGCGGCAGCGGATCGGCACTCGTCTGGACGTGCGCGGTGACGAGGACGGTCGATTCGGTGGGGCCGTAGCCCACGATTATCGAGGTGTCGGGCAGGTGCCGCGCGCTCAGTTCGAGGTGGGCGGGGAAGATGGCCTCGCCGCCGAGCAGCAGATCGCGCAAGGGGCGCAACGCATGTGGTTGTTCCTCCAGGATCAGCCGGAACATGGTGGGCGTCAGGAAGGTCGCCGTCGCGCCGTGATCGTGAACCAGGCGGGCGAATTCGCCCACCGAAGGTGGGCCGGGCGGCGCGATCGCGAGCCTGCCGCCATTGATCAAGGCGCCCCAGGTCTCGAATATCGACGGATCGAAGGTGGGCGCGGTGTGCAGCAGATAGCACTGTTCCGGTCCCACCTTCATGTAGTTCTGGGTGGTGACGACATTGACCACCGCGCGGTGCGGAATGGCCACCGCCTTGGGCTTTCCGGTGGAGCCGGAGGTGAACATGATGCACGCGAAGTGATCCGGTCCGACGGAATCGGGAAGCGGCTCCGCGGCATGGCGGACCAGATCGTCGTACAGCAACGTTCGGACGGTGCCGGGCAGCCGGTCGCGACTGGCGCGGTCGGTGATCACGACGGGCACCCCGGCGATCGCGATCTGATCGGCGAGTGCCTTATCGGGTTGCGCGGGATCCAAGGTCAGGTAGGCGCCGCCTGCGGCGAGCACGGCGAGGTGCGCGGTGACGAGCTTTTCGCTACGCGGAAGGTGAACGCCCACAGGGATATCGGGTCCCACACCGTGACGGCGCAGACCTGCCGCGACGCGGCGGGCGGTGTCGGCGAGTTCCGCGTAGCCGAAGCGGCGCTCGCCGAACTCCATTGCCACCGAATCCGGTGTGCGAGTGGACCACTGGAACACCCGTCCGTGCACCACGGTGTTGGACACATCGTCGTCGTACCCGTCGTCACGGTGCATGTGATCCGCCTGCCCTCCGCGTGAGTGAGTCCAATGATGTTATTGCTCGGGCTATTTCACGCATCTTGCCAACTAGGGGAATAGTGGCGGCGCGCTCATGGGCGACGCTCGGAGGATGGACAGTCTGTACCACCGGATCCGGCGCGGGATCGAGAACTTCGCCGACGCCGTGGCTCTTGTCGACGACGGGCGCGCGCTGACGTATCGAGAGCTCGGCCAGCGGGTCGACACCATGGCGGATCGGTTGCGGCGTAACGGAGTAGAACCCGAGACCGTGGCCGCGATCTGTGTCCGGCAACCCGCGGTGGCAATCGTATCGGTGCTGGCGGTGTGGGCCGCCGGGGGCGCCTATCTGCCGTTGGACGCCGACTTTCCCGACGATACGATGCGCAGTTGGATGGCCGGATCCGGTGTGCGCCTGGTGATTACCGAGCCCGAGCAGCAGAAACGACTGTCCGGGCTCGTCGGGGGCGAGGTTGTGGTTGTCGACGGGTCCGAACCGGAACCGCCCCGCACGGGCGAGGGACGGTTCGGGGGCCCTGTTCATGCTCGGAGCCTGGCGTACGTGATGTTCACGTCCGGTTCCACGGGGACGCCGAAAGGTGTTGCCGTGGAACATCGAAGCCTTGCCGCCTACCACGCCGCGCTACCGTCGTACGTCTCGCTCGGAGCGGGTGATGTGGTGCTGCAGGTGGCGGCGTTCACCTTCGATCCCTGGCTGCGCGATGCGTTGATGCCACTCGCCGCGGGGGCGAGGGTGGTCGTCACCTCGAAGTCCGTGCGCCGCAACCCCGAGCAACTGCTGGCCGCTGCGCGGTCACACGGCGTGACCCATTTGCTCAGTGCCACACCGGCTTTGCTCACGAGCCTGATCACATCGCCGAAATTCGCCGCCGAACCACCTCGGCTGGAGACCACACTGGTCAGCGGTGAGAGTTTCCTGCCGCTGCGTGCGCATGCGGCGGCCTTTGCCCGATTCGGACATGTAGTCAATCATTTCGGGCTCACCGAGACCACACTCATCGCCACCCGGCACGCGGAGACTGCGGTGGCGGTCGGCGCTGCCGATGTGATCGGCACCCCGCTGCCAGGAGTCTCGGTGCACCTGCTCGACAGTGCGCTGCAGCCGGTCGGCCGCGGTGAGGTCGGCGAAATCCATATCGGCGGAACAGGAGTGAGCAGAGGTTATCTGGCAGCGGCTGGCCGCACGGCGGCGCGGTTCATCGCCGATCCGTTCACGTCGGCATCCGAGGGACGCGGAGCGCGGCTCTATCGCACCGGCGATCTGGGACGCCTGCTCGGGGACGGGACGCTGGAGTACCTCGGTCGGCGCGACCGGCAGATCAACCTGCGGGGCCACCGTGTCGAGCCCGCGGAGGTCGAGTTGGCGCTGACCCGGCACCCGGCCGTCCGTGCCGCGGTCGTCGTCGGTCATCGCCGCCCGACGCACGGGATCGTCCTGGTCGGCTATATCGTCGGTGAAAAGGATACGGCGGGTGTGGTTCTCGACAGCGACGGGCTGCGCGCACACCTGGCAACGCTGCTTCCGGCCCATATGATTCCGGCGACGTACGTATTCCTGGAAAGGCTGCCCCTGGGAGCCACCGGGAAAGTGGACCGATCCGCGCTGCCGGAGCCCACGTTCGGCGGGCGCCGGTCGAACGCGGAGGACGAGGATCTCGCCCCGGCCACAGCGGTGCAACGAGCCATTGCCGCGGTCTGGTCGGACGTGCTCAATGTGCCGGGGATCGGTCGCGACGACAACTTCTTCGATCTCGGCGGGCATTCTTTGCTCGCGGCGCGCATCGCGAACCGCCTTGCCGCCGATCTGGGCCGTGATTTCACCACGGAGCGCATCCTGGCCAACCCCACTGTCGCTCTGCTCGCCGCGAACGTGCCGGAGCGGGCGGTCGCCGCGCGGCCGATAGATGAGTTGGTACGCCGGACCGGAACCCGGTATCCGCTGTCGGCGGTGCAGCGAGGTGTGTGGAAGTTGGCCTCACTCGAAGCGCCACCGGTAGTGGCGCGCGCATTCCGGCTGAACACCAGGCCGGACCGGGATCGGCTCGCCGGTGCGGTGGCGACGATACTGCGCACACATGCGGTGCTGCGCTGCGCATTCGATGCACCGTCGGGACAGCCGGGGCAGACCGTGCGGCACCGGGCCGGCATCGCGGTGCGGACCGTGACGGCACCCGCCGACACGATGGCCGTGGAGCTCGCACTGGCATGTGCCGGCGGCATGGACATTACGCGTGGGCAGGTCATCGATGTGACCCTGTACGAACACCCGTCGCAAGCGGCGTGCACATTGCTGGTGCGCTGTCACCGTCTCGTCGCCGATGAGCCTTCGCTCGACATCCTGGTCCGTGAGCTCGGTGAGCTGTACTCGGGAGTGCGCGGCACAGCGAGCCACGCGGAGTCCGCGGCCGACTATCCGGAGTACGCCCGTGCGCAGGACCCGATAGCGGACGCCGATAAGGCGTTGCGGTACTGGCAGTCCCGACTGGGTGCGGTGGATCCGCCTGCGGACACGGCAGACGCGGTGTCGTCGGCGGGGCTGTCGCTGTCACCGGCCGTGGTTCGTCCGTTGCGAGCCGAGGCCCGGTCGCTCGGCATCGACCTGCCGGCCGTGTTGCGCACCGCCTTCGCTGTCGCGCTAGCGGACGAAGAAGCCGACCTGGACCGAATTGCGTTGTGTACCACGGTATTGCGTCGACCCGCGCCGGAGTGGGAACCGGTGATAGGCCCCTTCGCCCGATCCGAGCCCGCGGTGGTCGATATCGGCGCCGGGCATTCGCTGCGGCAGCTGCTGCGGACGGCGGCCGACCGACTCGGCGAGGCCGCCGCGTTCGCGGAGATTCCGGTCGAGCTTCTGTGCGGAGAGCTGGGTTTGTCCGCGTCGATGTTGGCCAATCGCGTCCTCGTGCATCCGGCCGCCGCGGAACCGCTGCTGCTCGACGGTGTCGAGGCGACTCCGGTCGAACTGCCGATCCTCGAGCGTCACACCATGCGGCTGCTGGAGGTGACCGAACAGGCGGGTGGTGTGATCGGCCGGGTGCAGTTGCGCGGCGACGATCCGGATGCGGCTGATCGCATTGCGGCACGCGTGCGCGAGCTGTTGACCGAACTCGTCGAGGGCAGGAACGCTTGATGACCGATAACCAGAACGGTGCGCGAACCTTCGCGACGATCGGCATCGTCGGGGCGGGAAATATGGCACGTGCCTTGGCAACCGGGTGGAGTACGCCGATCCTGTGCACCGACAACGGCTCGGGACGCGCGGCCGAACTAGCCGCGGAGACGGGCGGCGTCGCCGTGGCGACCAATGCCGAACTCGGCGCCCGCGCGGACGTGATCGTGTTGTGCCACAAGCCGGGACAGCTGGCCGAGGTGGGCCGAGAACTCGACGGGACGCGGGCCGTGGTGGTCTCGGTGCTGTCCGGCGTGACATCCACACAGCTCAAGGCGGTGTACCGCCGCTCGCGCGTGGTACGAGTAACGGTCAATCTGCCGGTCCGGGTCCGCGCGGGGATCGTGTCGCTGCCGATCGGCCAGAGCGTTGACGCGGAAGTGGAGTCCGCGGTGGCGGAGCTGTTCGGCAGGGTGGGTGCGGTCGTCCGACTCCCGGAACATCACGTGGACGCGCTGATTCCATTGGCCGGTGTGGGACCCGCACTGGTCGCGATGTTCGCGCAAGCGCAAGCGGATGCCGCCGTCCAGGCCGGACTTCCGGCGGAGCTGGCGCTGTCGCTGGCAACCGAAACACTGCGCGGTACGGCGGCCCTCTTGGCCGACTTCGAACACGACACACGCGCGCTGCGACGAGCGGTGGCCTCGCCCGGCGGACCGACCGAACGAGCGCTGGCGGCGGCTCGAGCTCAGGGACTACCGCAGGCGGTGCTCGCCGCTGCTCAGGCAGCATTGCCCGCACGGTGACCAACTGGGCTGCGGCGCAATACCTTTTGAGTTTTCCACTGCCGGGAACTCACTCGGCGCCGCGCCGGTTCGCGTCGATATCCTTTCGGGGAGGCTGCATTACAGCGTTGTCGCCCGTATTGGAGAACCGATGGTGATCGAACAGACCGCACTTCCGGTGGATATCGACGGCGACAGTGTGCTGGTCCGCTATTACGAGGACCTGCGCACCGCGGCCCGGCTCTACCGGTCCGAGAACGGAACTCCGAATACACCGGGGTTGCCGATTGATCCGGAGCTTCCCGAGCTGACCGAGCCGCTGGCGCGGTTGCTGGGAACCGCTCGCATGCGGATGGTCGGGCTGGGTTCGCACGCGGGCCGGGAGCTGCGGCTGCTGGATTTGCGCTGCACCGCGTCCACGCGGACCACGAAAACATTCGCCTCGGTGCTCATCGTGGCCAGGGCGGTGGCGCATATCCAGCGAACCGGCGAACGGGTGATGATCGTGACGCCGACATCGGCGAACAAGGGCACCGCATTGCGCGATGCGGTGCTGCGGGCGATCCGCCTCGGTCTGGTATCGCCCGCGCAGTTGAGTATCGCCGTGGTCGTACCCGCGGGGTCGCTGCCCAAGTTGTGGGCTTCCGAACTGTCCGAGGATTCGGAGTTGTTGCGGCGCAATCCGATTCTGCTCTACGACGGTGAGCGGTCGGACGGGGTCAAGGCGTTGGCCGCCGACTTCGTGCACGCGGCCGCGGACTCCTTCGAGCGGGATCGGGGCGTTCGGCTCTGGTACACAATGGATTTGGCCAATTACATTGTCGCCGACACCGCGCGCGCCTTCTTCGAAGCGGATGTATCGGGTGCGGCACCGCCGCGGGGACGACTGCACGCGCACGCCGTATCGAGCGCGTTCGGGCTGCTCGGATACCACCTCGGCAGGCGAGTGCGCCACCCCGAGACGGATCCGGACCATCCGCAATTCCTGCTGGTGCAACATTTGCGCACGCCCGATATGGTGACGAGCCTGCTTCGTGCGCGGTCCGACGGCGATTTCCCGCCGCGCTATGTTCGGGACGAATCCGCGAAAGCGTATGTGCAGCAGGATGATCCGCACTTTCCGGCGGTCACCGACAATCCCACCGAGGATTTGGACAGCACCTTCTATACGCGCCGACCGGCGACGTCGCCGACCATGAACGCGATCATCGAACGGCACGGGGGTGACGGCATCGTGGTATCGCGGCGGGAATGCCTGGCCAGGTACGACGAGTTGCGGGCCCGCTTGGCCGCAGTGGATATCGCGCTGCCCGTCGCCACCGCCGCACTGCGGGAATGGTCGCTGGTGATGGCCTTGACCGGCGTCATGAATGCCATCGATCGCGGTTTGGTGCCCGCGGGGGCGGAGGTGGTCGTGCACGGGTCGGGCAGCTATTCCACCGACGACTATGTGCCGCTGTCGCAGACGTGCACCACGCGGGTGCGCGCGGCCGCCGATCTCGAGGCACCACTCACCAAGGCGATACTGTGACAACGGAATCCGCGGCGTCGGAGCCGGATGCTCCGCTCGCGGACGAGGCCAGGTACCGCCCGGTGTACGCCGCGGGGGACTGGAGCCCGACACTCACGGCGATCTGGCAGGAGTGCTATGGCGCGGACCTCCCGGACGGGCTGGAACCGTTGGGCTTCAGTTCCGCCGGGGAACTGGGGTCTTTACGGCGCTGGCTGGACGTGGGTCCGGGCGACCGCATCGTCGATGTGGGGTGTGGACGCGGTGGACCGGGCCTGTGGATCGCCCGGCACGCCGGGGTCGATCTGGTCGGCGTGGATTTGCTCCCGGAAGCGGTCGCCGCGGCCCAAAAGCGCGCTCCGACACTCTATCCGGGCGGGACGGCGAGCTTCGTCGTCGGTGATTTCCTCGATACCGGGTTGCCCGCGGGCTCGTTCCAGGGCGCCGTGAGCATCGATTCGCTGTGGATGGTCCTCGACAAGGCCGCCGCCATGCGGGAAGTGGCGCGGTTGCTCGAGCCGGGGGCGCGCTGGGTGATCTCGACCTGGGAGCCGAGCTATCTGTCCTATGCGACGCTGCTGACGGCGGCGGGGTGGGAGGTGCTCAGCTGCCGGGAACCCGCGGGCTGGTGTGAGCGGCAGACCGCGGTGTACGACCGGATCATCGATGCTGAACCGGATTTGGTCGCGGAACTGGGGGCCGAGGCCGCGCAAGTATTGGTTTCGGAGGCAAGGACCATGACGCCGACCTTGCGCGACTACCGCAGATTGCTCATTTCGGCGCGGCGATAGCTCCGCAGTCCGGAGTACCACGCCGCGATCGCGGCACCCGCCACCAGCACTCCCGCACCGAGAAATACGAACCGAGGATCGCCGCCGAGCGCGAGCGTGAGACTGCCCGCGACCAATACGCCGATCGGATCCACCGCCAGGAACAGCAGTTTCACGGTGCTGGTCACCCGCCCGAGCATATCGCTACGCACCATCAGCTGCCGCTGGGTGCGGTTCACCAGGCTCGCGGTGACCAATGCCCAGAGGTAGACCGCGTTCGCCGCCGCCAGCACCAGCCACGTATGCGCCAGACTCATAGCGGCCGTGGCGATTCCGGCGAGCAAAACGCCACCGGCGAACACCCGCAGATGTCCGAGCCGATATCCGAACCATGGCGCTGTCAGCGCGCCGACAAGTCCGCCGACACCACCGGCGGCCACCACCACACTCACCAGCGAGGTGGCCAGTCCGAGTGTGTCCTTGGCGTAGAAGAAGAGCAGCTTCTCCACGGCCAGACCGAAATTCACCACCATCTGCAGGGCGGTCAACACCACGAGGATCCGGATCGACAGCAGATACCGCAAGCCGGCACGGAATTCGCGCCAGATATCACCGATTCGCAGCTGCGACACCGGTAGCCGCACCGGAGACCGGAGCGACCACACGGCGAGCAGGCTCGCCAGCGACACCAGGAAGGTAACGGCATCGGCGAGCAACGCCGCATCCAGACCGACCGTGGCCGCCAGCGCACCGACGGTGACCGGTCCCAGTACCAGGGCCAGCTGACTGCTCACCTCGAGCACCGAGTTGGCCCGGAGCAGATCACGATCGGCACACAGGTCCTTCACCGCCACCGTGACCGCGGTCTCGAAGAACACATGGCCAGCACCCGCCAGCAGACCCAGCGTGAGCAGCAGGGGCACCGTCAGCAGATCGGTTACAGCCAGCGCGTAGAGCGCGGTGAACAGTACGGCGCGCAGTGCGTCCATCGCGACGAGCACCCGCCACGGACCGAACCGGTCGACGACGACGCCGGCGGGCACGCCGACACAGAGGTAGCCGATGGTCACCGAGGCCGCCGATATGCCGGAAACCACCGGGCTGCTGCTCAGCTCGAGGGCCAGCAGCGGCACCACCAACAGTGCGAGCCCGTCGCCCAGCAGTGACACCGCCTGTCCGCCGAGAAAGAGCCGCAGTTGGCCGGTCGATGCGTGCGCGGGCGGGCGCGTCGTCATACCCGGGGCACGGCCCGCAGCGCCATCGTTTCGGCTATGCGCTCCAAACCGGCGACTACGGTGCTACGGTCGAGACCGAAGTCCACCAGGCAGGCGATCTCGTCGACGCCCATATCCGCCAGTCGCTGTGTCCTGGCTCGGAAGGTATCCGCGCCGCCGAGCAGCGCGCTCGATCCCCAGTACCGCGCGAAAGCGAAGTCCATCAGGGTGTCCCGGTCGGCGGCCGTGAGCTGATCCAGATCGAGGTCGCCGAGCACCGCCTTGGCCGCGGACTTGATGATTTCCGAATTCGCCCAGAGGTAATCGCGGAAGGGTCGCTCCACCACCGCGCGCACCGCGTCGTCGTCACCGGCGCCCAGGTAGGCGTGCACCATGACGGTGACAATGCCCGCGGCCGGGTCGAGGCCGCCCTCCGCGCGTCCGGCGCGATAGGCGACGATCCGCTCTTCCAGTTCGGTCACGTCCAGGTTGATCAGCGCGGTGAGCACGTTGTAGCCCGACCGTCCCGCCGCGGCGAAGGTCGCGGGGTTGGTGGCCGCAGTGAGCCACACGGGTAGTTCGGGCTGGACCGGCCGGGGGAAGGTGCGCAGACGCACCCGCTCACCCAAACCGTTGACGTCATCGATCGATTCGCCGCGCCACAGCTTGCGCACCTTCTCGACACGGTCCAGCAGGATCTGCTGCCTGCGCTCGTAGGCGGCCTGGCCGAAGACGAAGTCCAACGGAAGGAAGCCCGGCGCGAATCCGAGTCCGACCCGGCCGCCCGAGAGGTTGTCCACGATCGCCCACTCCTCGGCGACCCGTGCCGGATGATGCAGTGGCGCGACAACACTGCCCGCACGTAGGTGAATCCTGTTGGTGCGGGTCGCGATTCCCGCCGCCAGCACCGAGGGGTTCGGAAACAGGTCGCCGAATTGGTGGAAGTGGCGTTCCGGTGTCCAGATCGCGGTGTAGCCGAGTTCGTCGGCGCGCTGCGCGCAGTCGAGGATCAGCCCGTAGCGGTCGCCCTCGACGGAGTCGGCGGAGAAGAAGAACACGCTGAACTGCGGGCCCGACCGCGGTCCGGGCGCGGCGGAGGCCCTGTCGCGCACGGTTACCGTCGGTGTCACCGCACATGTCTGGGCCGAAGGATCGGTGGCAGGTGTCGTCACGGCTGGCCGGGATGTGGGGACGGCGGTTGTGCGGTCGGCCAGCAGGGTTGCCAGCTGCTCGATACTGGGGTTGTCGACGAATTCGCGCAATGACAGCTCCCGGCCCAGTTCGGCGCGCAGCGCCAGTACCGCCTGCACTGCCACCAGCGAATCTCCGCCCGCGTCGAAGAAGTTCGCGGTGTCGTCGAGCGGACGTCCGATCGTATCCGCGTACGTGGAGCGAACCGCCGCGAGCAGTTCTGCGGTGTCCGAGCGGGACGGTTGCGGGTCGGTCTGTGGTTGTGTGGACACCGGAGTCGGTGCGGCGCGGGATTCCGAGGGTGCTTCGGACGGCCAGTGACGGGTGCGCTGGAACGGGTAGGCAGGCAGGTCGATCGCGACCGACGGCCCGTCGCTTTCCCACAGCGCCGACCAGTCTACCGGCGCGCCCGCGGTCCATGCCGCTGCCAATGCCGTTGACAGACAATTGGATTCGGATTCCTCGTCAGGTGGTGCGGGCAGGGCCGCGAGGACCTGAACGCCTTCCGGCCGCGCCGGATCGCGCTGTGCCAGCCTGCTCAAGGCCCGGCCGGGCCCCAATTCCACCACGGTATTCGGACCCGACGCGAATACGGTGGCCAAACCCTCGGCGAACCGGACAGTGCGCCGTGTCTGTTCGATCCAGTAGTCCGGACTCGTCGCCTGCTCGTCGGTGATCCAGCTGCCGGTGACATTGGATGCGAAGGGAATGTCGGGTGGCCGCAAGGAGATTCGGGCGAACTGCGCACGCAGGCCGTCGAGGCAGCTGTCGGTCATCCGGCTGTGGAAGGCCCGCGACACCGCCAGGCGTCGGAAGGGGATGCCCGCGGCGGTCAGATCCTCGGCGATCGCGTCGACGACCTCGACGGACCCGGAAAGCACACAGGATTTCGCGGCGTTGACGGCCGCCAGATCCGCCCCCGCGGCCACGAACCGGGCGGCGTCTTCCTCACTGATGGCGGCGGCGAGCATGGCCCCCGGCGCGAGTTCCTGCATCAGCTCGGCGCGGGCGAGCACCAGCCGCGCCGCATCCTCGACGGTCAGCACGCCCGCGATCACCGCCGCGACATATTCGCCGAGGCTGTGGCCGATCATGCTCGCCGGACGCACTCCGAGGTGCAGCCAGGTGCGGGCGAGCGCGTATTCGACCGCGAACAGTGCGGGCTGCGCGACCAGCGTGTCGTCCATCCGGTCCGCTTCGGACAACAACGTTTTCAGTGGTCGATCGGAGGCGGCGTCGAGCAGCTCGAGACACTCCTGGTGCGCATCGCGGAAGACTTCGAAGTCGGGCCACAGCCGAGCGCCGAGGTCGGGGTACTGTCCGCCGTGACCGGGAAAGAGGAACGCCACCTTCGCCTTCGACGCCGCGGGCGTGCCGACGGCCGGGGTGTCGGCGAGTGCCGCCACCAATTCGGAGCGATTGTGTGCGATCACGAAACGACGGTGCGGCAGTGCACTGCGGCCGACCTGAGTGGTGCGGGCGATATCGGCCGGATCGGTGTCGGGGTTGGTCTCGAGATATGTGCGCAGGTCCTTGGTCCGGGCCGTCAGGGCGGCAGTGGAGTGCGCCGAGAACGTCACCACATGAGACGAACGTTCGGTGCGCGGGCGTGCGGTTTCGGCCCAACCCCCCAGCACCACATGGGCATTGGTGCCGCCGATACCGAGACTGCTTACGCCGCAGCGGCGCTGCGCGCGGGATCTCGGCCACTCCACCACCGATGCGTTGACGGCGAACGGGGAGCGATCCCACTCGAAGTTCGGGTTGGGCTCCCGGAAATGCACTGTGCCCGGGATGATTCCGTGCTCCAGCGCGAGTACCGCCTTGATGAGGCCGGTCACGCCCGCGGTGGCGTCCAGATGCCCGATATTCGACTTGACCGAACCGAGCAGACAGTCGCCGGGTGTCGCCGCACCGTCGCGGTGCCGCCCGAACGCTTCGGCCAGCGCCGAAACCTCGAGCGGATCACCGATCGGGGTACCGGTGCCGTGGGCTTCCACGTATCCGATATCGGTACTCGCGACACCCGCGCGCTCGAGCGCGCGGGATACGGTCCGCACCTGGCCTTCCCAGCCGGGCGCGGCGTAGCCGACCTTGCGCCGCCCGTCGTTCTCGACCGCGGAACCGAGGATTACCGCGCGAATCGGATTGCCGTCGCGGACGGCGTCGGCGACGCGGCGCAGTACCACCGCAGCCACCCCGTTGCCGCCGACCGCACCGGTGGCCGCGGCGTCGAACGGGCGGCAGTGCCCATCGGCGGAGATAATGGCGCCGTCCACATGCTCCTGCAGGGTCACCTGCGGAAGGAATACGGTGGCCCCGCCGACCACCGCGACCCCGCAGTCGCCCGCGGCCAGCGCGCGGGCCGCGAGATGCACCGCGACCAGCGACGACGAGCATGCCGTCTGCACGCCGATGCTTGGCCCCTGCAGGTCGAGCTTGTAGGAGGTGCGGGTGGCGAGGTAGTCCTTGTCGGTGGCCAGCAGGATGCGGTGCTGCTCGGTGGGATTCGCGTGCTGGAATCGGGTGAGCAGGGTCCGCAGCAGATATGTGCTCGGGCTGGCGGAGGCGAAGACTCCGGTCTGCGCGCCATAGCGGTCCGGCGGGCAGCCCGCGTGCTCCAAGGCATGCCATGCGCATTCGAGGAACAGCCGGTGCTGCGGATCGAGGAGTTCGGCCTCGGCCGGTGCGAACTTGAAGAACTCGGCATCGAACAGGTCGATGTCGGCCAGTACGCCGTAGGCGTCTGCTGGCGTGCCGGTTGCCGGGTGGACCAGAGACTCCTTGCCCGCCACCAGGTTCTGCCAGAACTCGGCCACGTCGGCGGCGCCGGGAAAACGGCCCGCCATACCCACCACCGCGATTGCGTCGTCCACCGTCATCGTGTCCTCCCGTAGAGGTAGTCGGCCAGCTCCGCCACCGTGGGATGACGGAAGAAGCTCATCAGCTCGGTGGTGATGCCCAACTCGGTGTCGAGGCGGTCCTTCACCATGAGCAGTTGGAACGACGTTCCGCCCAGGTCGAAGAAGTTGTCATCCGGGCCGACCGCGTCGAGATCGAGGATCGCGGACCACATCCGGGTGAGATATGCGGTGATGCCCGCGCAGGTCATATCGGTCAGCGGTTCCACTCGGCGAGCTCCTCCAGCAGGCGGTCGATGAACGAGGCGACGGTCACCGGGTCGAACAGGTCGGTGCTGAACTCCACCACGCCGTCCAACGCCGGTGTGGTGTCGTGGACCTCCACCGTCAGATCGGTGCGGGCGGTGTGCTGCAGCACCGGATGCGATTCGATATGCGTTGCGCCGAGTCGCAATTCGGCGCAGGGATCGGTCGCGAAAGTCAGCACGGTTTGGAAGAGCGGAGTGCGGCCGAGGTCGCGGGGTGGGCGTACCGCCGCGACGATGCTCTCCAGTGGAAGATCCTGATTCGTATAGGCGCGCAGCAGGTTTCGCCGGACCCGGTCGAAAAGCTCGGGCCGTTCGGGGGCTCCCGAACAGTCCGCCTTGATCGGAATGGTGTTGACGAAGAATCCGACGACATTGTCGAGCGCGGCAGGGCCACGTCCCGATACCGCGGTGCCGACGACGAAACGATCCTGTCCGCCGAGTTCGGCCAGCACCGTCTGGAACGCGGCCATCAGCACCATGTGCACTGTGCCGCCGTACCGCCGGGCCGCCGCGCGGATACCGGCCGTGGTGGCCGCGGGGATCACGAAATGCCGAGATTGTCCGTGCGCGGTCCGGACGGCCGGTCGCGGTCGATCGGTCGGTAGGTCCAGTGTCAGCGGCCAGTCGGCCAGTTCGGTGCGCCAGAACGACGACTGGCCATCCCACCCTCGCGCCTCGATCATGGCGCGCTGCCATTCCGCGTAATCGCCGTAGCGGATCACAACGTCCGGCAGTGCGGGTGTTGTATTCGCCTGAAAAGCGTTGTAGCAGAGCGACAATTCGCGGAACAGCACGTCGATGGACCAGCCGTCGGTGATGGCATGGTGCATTGCGACAACCAGTAGATGATCGGTGTCGCCGAATCTCGCGACGGCGATGCGGAGCAACGGGAGCGTCGTCAAGTCGAATGGGGTGCCGGCGACCTGGTCGACGAAATCCGCTGCGGCAGTCTCGGTTATATCTTCGACCCGGATTGATATCCGGAAGTCGGCTTCGATGATCTGTTCCGGAATGCTCCCCGTGTCGGCGAAGCGCGTGCGAAGGACATCGTGCCTTGCCACGATCACCTCGACCGCCCGTTGCAGCGCCGCGAGATCCAATACACCCCGCACTCTGGCGGCCACCGGCACGGTGTAGGTGGTGCTGTCGGGTTCCAGACGCTGCATGAACCAGAGGCGGTGCTGACCGTACGACACGCGGGCGGGAATGCGTTCGGATGGGCCGATCGGTACCGAATCCGTCTCGGCCGCTGTGGGATTCGTGGCCAACAGCGCGGCGAGCCCGGCGACGGTCGGCGTGCGGAGGAAATCGGCCAGTCCGATACTGCGTCCGGTCCCGGTTTCGACCCGGCTGAGCAGCCGGATGGCCTGCAGCGAGTCACCGCCGCAGGCGAACAGGTCGTCATGCACGCCGACGTGGTCCAGCCCGAGCAACCGCGCCCAGATGTCGGCGACGAACCGCTGCAGGTCGGTTCGTGGACCGTCGGCGGCCACCGCGTCGGCGGGAGCGGTTTCCGGCGCTGGGATCGTCTGCGTCGGACGGGCGTTCGTGCAGAGCGCACGGTGCACGCCGGCGCCGATATCCGCCAGCAGCTCGAGCAGTTCGGCCAACCATTCGGACGCACGTTCGTGGTCGATGAGGGTGGCGGGTCGAATCAGATAGCCCTGCAAGTGCTTTCCATCGTCGTAGACGATGAGGTCGAGGTCGGAATGGCAGCCGCCGGATGGGGCGATGGCGACGTACTCCAGCTCGACATCGGGCAGGCGGAGTTCGGTGAGTGGGTGCGGGCCGTAGGTGAGGATGGTCTGGAATAGCGGAGTGCGTGCCGGATCCCGCGGCGGGCGCACGGCGTCCACGATGTGCTCCAGCGGCAGATCTTGATTGGCGTAGGCACGCAGCAGCCGTTCCCGGACTCGGCCGAACAGCTCCGCAAATGTTGGTCTGCCCGAACAGTCCGCGCTGACGGGAACAGTGTTGACGAAGAATCCGATCAGGTTCTCCACCGCCGCGGGGCTGCGGCCGGACACCGCCGTGCCGACGACGAACCGGTCCTGACCGGCGATGTCGGCGAGCAGCGCCTGGAACGCGGCCATCAGTGCCATATGCACTGTGCCGCCGAGTCGGCGCGCGGCCTCTCGAATGCCCGCGGCGGTCGGCGCGGGCACCACGAACGGAATCGCTTCACCCGCCGATGACCGCACCGATGGCCGTGGATGGTCGGTCGGCAAACCCAACACGAGCGGCACGTCCGCGAGTTCGGCGCGCCAGAAGTCGGCCTGATCCGCCCACCGGCCCGCCGCGACCGTATCCTGCTGCCACTCGGCATAGTCGCCGTACTGCACTGCCAGTTCGGGCGGATTCGGGATCGCACCCGCGCGAATCGCGACATAGCTGTCGGAAAGTTCGCGCAGCAGCACGCCGTACGACCAGCCGTCGGTAATGGCATGGTGCATGGTGATCACCAGCAGGTGATCATCTTCGGCGAAGCGGGCGATGGCCATGCGCAGCAGCGGCGCGACCGTCGGATCGAACGGGGTGGTCGCGAACCGGTCCAGGAAGTGCGGGGCAGCCGATTCAGGGATCGCTTCGACCTCGACGCGTACCCGGCAGGTGTCGAGGACCACCTGTTCCGGCGCCCCGCCGCGATCGGCGAGACAGGTACGCAGCGTGTCGTGCCGCCGCACCACCACATCGACCGCCTGCTGCCACGCGACGGGGTCGAAGGTCCCGCGCAGCCGTATCGCCAAGGGCACGTTGGCGATCGGGCTCGCGGGCTCGAGGCGCTCGGTGTACCACAGCCGACGCTGGCCGAAAGACGCCGCATAGACTGCCACGCCCTGTTCGGTGATGTCGCCGCTCATGTCATGGCCACCAGCACGCGCCGCGCGCCGCGATACGGCATACGGCCGTGCGCAGCCACCATATTGTCGACCACCATCAGATCGCCGCGCTGCCACGGGATCGTGAGGGCGCATTCCCGGTAGACCTCGTCGATGCGTTCGAGATCGTCCGCGGCCAGTGGACTGCCGTCGCCGTGATAGGCGTTGCGGGGGAGATCACCGTCGGGATAGCTCAGCAGCAGTGCCTCGCGGATCTCCTCGTCCAGCGCCGACACGTGGAACAAGTGGGCCTGGTTGAACCACACCGTGCTGCCGGAAGCCGCGTCGGTACGCCAGGTAGGCCGGTGGAATCGGGTTCGCAGGATCGGGCCGTCCCATTCGCATTGCTGACCGTGGCGGGCGCAATACTCCTCGACTTCGGACCGCGAATCGGTCTGGAACGCCTCCTGCCAA
Organism: Nocardia sp. NPDC052112; assembly: GCF_040680135.1. Classification (NCBI taxonomy): domain Bacteria; kingdom Bacillati; phylum Actinomycetota; class Actinomycetes; order Mycobacteriales; family Nocardiaceae; genus Nocardia; species Nocardia sp. NPDC052112. The sequence goes on from NZ_JBFAWD010000007.1 coordinate 412,337, forward strand.
CCCAGTCCCAATTCGTCACGGTAGGTCCGGGTGTAGACGATGCCGTCGGCGAACCGCGTCCGGATATCGGTGTCGATCCGGTCGAATACCACGCGACTGTCGGCGACCGGCGTCGCACCGCCGTGTGGGGCGGGTGCGGCGCAGAAAAAGAACAGCAGCTCGGGCCAGACGTCGGCGTAGGAGTTCTCGTTGTGCAGTGGAATCCGCTGGTCCGCAGGATATTCCGTGGAGGTGTAGATGTTGCCGTCGACGTGGGAGCGGGGCGTGGACCGGTCGCGGTAGGGCAGCGGATCGCCGCCGACGGCCGCGACGATCTGCCCGAAGAGATCGAGGTCCACGGTGATGTTGCGCAGCAGCACCACTCCGAATCGGGCCAGCGCGTCCCGGATCTCCGCGCGATGCCGCCGGGCCCAGGCGGGGATGTCGAGCAGGTGGTCCGGGAGCGGATAGATCGCGGCCGAGGTGCGTCCGTTGGTTTCCAGGGTGCCCGCAACGGGACCGAGGTGGGCTGGTTCGGTGGGGAGCGTCGATGCCATGTCGTCTCCTCACTGCCGGGCCGGGCGGAAGGGGCGATCGAGCAATCTGCGCACGGTCCGGTGGCTCAGCACGTCGGTGAGGGTGAAGTCCACGCCGCTGCGGCGGGCTCGGGTCACCAGGCGTGCGGCGGCGAGGCTGGTGCCGCCGAGGGCGAAGAAATCGTCGTCGACACCGACCGCTTCGAGTTCGAGCAGCTCCGCCATGAGCTCACACACGAGCTGTTCCGTGGGCGTCTGCGGTGCCGTCGACGAATCCGATTGCTGCCCAACGCCTTCCGTTTCTTCGGGCAGTGCGGCGTAGTCGAGCTTGCCGTTCGGGGTGAGGGGAAACGCCTCGAGCAGCACGATGGTCGTCGGGACCAGGTGTCCCGGAAGCCGATCTGCCAGGTAATCCCGCAGCGCGGCCGCGGTCGGCGTGGTGCCCGGTGCCGGTGTCGCGTAGGCGATGAGCGCTGTGCCCGCGGATTCGTCCTCGCGGGCGACCACCGCGGCTTGATCCACGTCGGGGGCGCGGGTGAGCATATCGGCGATTTCGCCCGGCTCGACCCGAAAACCGTTGATGGCCAACTGGTCATCGATCCGTCCCGCGAACTCGAGCAGGTCATCGTCTCGGCGGCGGATACGGTCGCCGCTGCGGTACATCCGAGTGCCGGGCGGCCCGAACGGGTCGGCCACGAAGGCGGCGGCGGTGAGTCCGGGCCTGCGCAGATAGCCGCGCGCGAGTTGTGGCCCGGCGATGTACAACTCACCCTCGCCGACTGGACCGAGTCGGGAATCGAGCAGGTACAGCCGGGTGCCCTGGGTGGCCAGGCCGATGGGGACCGGCCCGGGTTCGAGTGCATCGCCGGGCGCCACCCGGTGCACACAACAGCCCACCGCGGCCTCGGTCGGCCCGTACTCATTGACGACGGTGGCGGTGGGGTTCTCCCGTCGCCAGTCGGCGAGCATCGCACCGGTGAGCGCTTCACCGCCGACGATGAGGTCCGCCGTGGGCGCACAGTGTGGGAATGCGGAGCGCAACAGCGGCAGGTGCGCGGGAGTCACCTTGAGAAAGGTAGGTATGTCATGGATTTCGCCGCGGTCGTCGAGGGATGCGATATCGAGCGTTCCCCCCGCGACCAGCGGACCGAACAGACTTGTCACCGCCATATCGAACGCCGGCGAGGAATGTACTCGCACCACACCGGCGAGGCCCGGATACGACGTCACCGCCCACCGTAAATATGTTGCGAGGGCGCCGTGTTCGATGACGACGCCCTTCGGTTCGCCAGTGGAACCGGACGTATGGATGACGTACGCGGCATCCTGTAGCGCTGGGGCGAGCAGCGGACTGGCGGGCAGATCCTCGTCGTCGGACGCCACGCCCACCGAGACCACGTAAGCTCGTTCGGACAGCCACTGCGGGCTGTGCCGATCGGCCAGAACGAGTTTCGGCTCCGCTGCCCGCAGGAGCGTCTCGGTACGCAGCGGCGGATCGGTCACTGCCAGCGGCAGATAGCTCGCCCCGCTCTTGACGATCGCGAGCAACGCGATGACCAGATCGACGGAATTGTCGAGATACACCCCGACGAGGTGGCCACGGCGCACGCCGTGGCGGTGCAGCGCTCGGGCCTGACGGGTGGAGACATCGTCGAGTTGGCGGTAGCTGAGTCGGCCGTGGGGGTGGACGACAGCGGTGGCGTCGCCGATCAGGCGTACCCGCTCGCGGAACAGTTCTGCGACAGTGGATGTGCCGGTCGCCATGTCATCTCCTACCTTCCGGCTGCATCGCGTTCAGGACCAGGCGTGCGACCTCGGGTGTGCGCAACAGATCGCGGCGGCCGACCGCGGTGGGGATGCGATGCGCGGTGAAACCCGGTTCCCCGTCGTCTTCCACCGAGAGCACGGCGGTCGCCGACGACCACTGCGGTTGCGGTGCCATGGTTGACGCCGCCCGCAGATACGCGGTGTACGAGGCGAACACATCGATCAGCTCGGCGCCGACATCCGGTGCGATGCCGACACGTTCAAAGGCATCGTGCGCGGCGTCGCGATAGAGCGCCAGGAGCCGATCGAGGATGCCGGGAAGATCGCGCGGCCACTCCCGCAGCAGGCTGTTCGCCTCGCCGATGAGGTCATCGCGTTCGGCGGCCGATAGTGGGGACAGCGCGGTCAGGGTGGTGCTCATGTCACGGAACACCGAATCCTTGGTGGGCCGACCGGGATTGAACACCACGGTGGCGGGTCGGCGGCCCTGCTGCTGCGCCACCTCGTCGGCGAGCGCGGAGGCGAATACGCTGCCCGCGCAATAGCCGAGCACCGCATCGATCTCCGCTCCGGCGGCGGCGAGCCGGTCCCACCACCACGCGGTGTAGGCCGCGCCCGAGGCCGTATCGGCGACGTTCGCGGGCGGCTGGGCGGTGAGCCAGACCGTCACCGGTTCGGGCAGCTGCGCCGCGAGTTCGCGAAACCCGGCCTCTCCGCGGCTGCTGAGGTCGAAATCCACTGCCACCACAAGGAATTCGCCGGTACCCGGTCTGAGGTCGATGAAACCAGGTGGGACGATGCCACTGTGTCGGGCGGTTGCCGATGAATCTGACCCCACGTAGACGCTCCGTTGCAGCGAGGGCTGGGTCCCGCAAGTAAACCCGATGGCATCGGTTGCCGACGTCGGTTCGGTATTCCCGATCATGGGGACATATCGAATATCGCTGGCACGCAGGATATTCGGCTGCCAAAGGGTCAGGTAGAGCGTGAATGCGTATGCGCCGCTGGTGATTCCCTGAGACCGGGACGCCTTTATGCGATGCGGTTTTCCGCACTGAGCATCCATGCCTGCTTTTCGACGCGGTGGATGATGTCGTGCAACTGGTCGGCGGTGGACGGGTCTTCGGCATCGACGTCGTCGTGGACTTTCCGCAGCAGCGCGGCGGTGTGGTGCAGTTGTGCGGTGACGGCGTCGACGACGTAGCTGGTGTTTCGTTCGCCGCGGGCACGTTGCAGGATCAGTCGCCCCAGGTCTCGACGGTGTTCGACGAAGCGGGCGCGGTATTCGAGCGCGAAGTCCGGTGTGGTGAGCACCTCGACGAGCAGCCCGGCGATGACGCGGCCGTACGGTCGGCGAGCCACCGGTTGCGTCCACGGCCACAACAGGTTTCGCAGATCCGCACGCAGCGATCCCGTATCGGCCGGGGGTGCAACGCTGGCCCATTGCCGGTAGAGGTCGTTGTCGCGCAGCGCATCACCGACGACGTACTCGGAACGGCCGAAGCCGTATGCGGCCGCGGTATCGATCCGGTTGATCCCGCGGTCGAGTGTGTGCTGAATCGTCGCGGCCGAATCCGCGTCCCGCTGCGGACCCCACCCGAACTCCCACTCGCCGCCGATCGCCCACGCGCCGAAACCGATGCGAGTGATCTGCATGCCGGTGGCCCCCAACTGAGCGGCGGTGGGTGGTGGCCGACCAGGCCTATCCCGGCACGACCCTCTCGCCCTTCATGGACCGGTGCCCGGTCAGACGGCGGTGCGCCCGCCGTCGACCGGCAGGATCGCACCGTAGACGAAGTCCGCCCGGCCCTCGGCCAAGAAGGCGATGGCTTCGGCGATCTCCTCCGGCGTTCCCGGTCGTCCCGCCGGTGTGCTCGCCGCCAGCTCGTCGAGGCCGTTGTATGCCGCGGTGCCCTCGGTACGGGTGGGGCCGGGGCTGACCGCGTTGACCCGTACCCCGCGGGACCCGTACTCGGCAGTCCATGCCTTGGTCAGCAACACCACGGCCGCCTTGCTGGACCCATACAGGCTCGTCCCCGCAACACCGAATTCGGCGGCCATGGTGGTGACGTTGACGATGGCGCCGTGGCCGCGCGCGGCCATCTGCGGGGCGAGTTCGGCCACCAGGAAGAACGGCGCCTTGACATTGATGGCGTACACCGCGTCGAAATCGGCTTCGGTCATCTGCTCCGTCGGACCGGACGGATAGATGCCCGCATTGTTGACCAGCACATCGACCTGGCCGAACCGGGCGACCGTGTCCCGGGCCAGCGCCCGCGCGGATGCCTCGCCCCGCAGGTCCGCCGGGATGAACACTGCGGTTCCACCGAATGCCTCGATCTCGGCGACCACCTGCTCACCGCGCTGCTCATCGCGCCCGGACAATGCCACCCGGGCTCCGCGCCGAGCCAATGTCAGCGCGGTGGCCCGCCCGATTCCGCTGGTGCCGCCGGTTACCAAGGCCGAGAGTCCAGACAGTTCCGACATCACATCTCCCCATTTCGTATTCATCGGATAGATCCGTTCGTCCGGCGTCGGGTACGTCGCCGACACCGCAGTCCGTTCCAACCGAATTCCGCTGCGGGGCATCCCGGTTCACCATCGGCTCTGCCTCTGGCAGCGATAAGCAGATCCGGCAGCGAGCCGGGAAGCCGCCGCGGAATCCAGCGTTGGCAGCAGATGCGGATGCGAAGCCTGGACCGCGCTTGCGTCATGGGGTGAGATCACCAACCGGGTAGAGATCGGCACCCTGGTCACCGGCATCGGCTACCGCAATCCCGACCTGCTCGCCGATGTGGCCCGCACTGTCGATCACATCAGCGGCGGCCGGTTGATCCTCGGACTCGGTTCCGGCTGGTACGAAAAGATTACGCCGTTGACGGCTATGACTACGGCACTCTCGGCTCCCGAATGCGGTTGTTCGAACAAGGCCTCGAACGCATCAGCGACGCCTGCGGCAGCTGCGGCCTGCGCCGGTGCGGCACATCCCGGTTCTCATCGGCCGATCCGGGGAGCGGAAAACGTTGCCGCTGGTCGGGAAGTACGCGGATACCTGGCACAGTGTCCTGGACATCGACAGCTTCCGCCGCAAGAACGACCTCGTCCGCCGACAAGGCCGAACACGACGAGACAGGCATCGACCGTGCGATTGCCTGGCCCGGGAAGGCCGCCACGGCCGACGCCTATGCCGTCGAAGGCGTGGCACAGCGCGAATCGACGGCCAAGGGCGCGCCCTACCTCAACGCCCCCACCGCCTGGCAGCCCTCCGAACCGACGGGCGCACCCACTAGTTCGGTGAGCGCCTCTTGTAGGTAGGTGGCGATGTTCCAGACGTCCGGGATGGTGTCGGTGCAGGCGAGGATGCCGAAGTCGAGGTGGCCGTTATAGGACATGACGGTGATGTTGAGCGGGCCCGACAGGTCGGTGAGTACGGAGATCGGGTAGCTTCCGGCCACCTGAATTCCGCCGGCGTACAACGGTATCTGCGGTCCGGGCACGTTGGAGACGACCATATTGGCCACGGGGAGTGCGGGGGCGGCGACGCGCAGAAGTAGGCGGGTGGCCAGGCCGTGCAGGATCTGCGGTAGGGCCGCGGTGGCGTAGTGCAGCAGAGCCGGTGGCGTGGCTTGGAAGCGGTCCTTGGCGGCGAGCATTGCGGCGTGGGTGAGTTTCATGCGGTGTTGCGGGTCGGATTCGCCGATGGGTAGTTCGCACAACATGATGGAGAACTGGTTGCCCGCGGTCCCGAGTTGCTCGGGGGTGCGCACCGATACCGGGATCGCGGCGACGGCCGGGTCGTCGGCCGGTGCGTCGTGCGCCAGCAGCCAGCGGCGAAATGCGCTGGTGCACAATGTCATTACCACGTCGTTGACGGTGCCGCCGAAGCTGTTCTTGACTTGTTTTACTGCGTCGAGCGATACCGAGACGAAGGCGAAGGACCGCTCGGTGCCATTGGGGCCGTTGCCCGGCAGCGTGGGATTGGCTTTGCGCATGTCGGTGAGGGCGTTCGGCAGCATCGGTCCCAGGCGCAGCGGCAGGCGCGCTCGATCGGCTTGGCGGGTCATCGTGTGTGCGATGCCGCGGCCGAGTATTTCGGCGGGATTGGGTGTTCGTGCCAATCGGAGGCCGTCGGTCGGCGGCGGCACGGGCTGGGACTCGGGCACGATGTCGAAGACCGCGGCCATGACCTCCGCTCCGGACACGCCATCGATGAGTGCGTGGTGCACCTTGGTGTAGATGGCTTGGCGGCCTCCGGCCAACCCCGAGATGAGGTGGCATTCCCACAGCGGTCGACTTCGGTCGAGCGGCTGTGCGTGCAGGCGGGCGGCGAGCTCGGCCAGCGCCTCGTCGGTCGATCCCTCGGGCAGGCGCGTATCGCGCACGTGATATCCGAGGTCGATGGTGTCGCTGTCATCCCAATAGGGGAGGTCGAGACCCAACGGCACGGTGTGCAATCGCCACCTCAGGGGGGCGATCAGATGGAGTCGGCTCGCGATCAACCGGCGCAGTGTCGTGACGTCCAGCGCACCACCTCCGGTGGTTGGCTCCAACAGCGTGACCGACCCGACGTGCAGCAGCATCGTGGGTGATTCGGCATCGAGCAGCAGGACATCGAGCGAGCTGAGTTGCCTGGACGGCGCGCTGTGGGCTGACAGCGGAATTCTTTGCGACGGTGTCGCTCCGGCCGCGGATGTGCAGCTGGCGAGTTGGCCCGGTGTCATGATGCGGGCGTTCAGGTGGCGGTCGGATTGCAGGTCGGCGTGGAACATGAGGTCTCCGCGTTGTCGCTGGGTTCAGGACAGACTGCCGATTCAGTTGAACGGTCGGTGTGATGGTGCCGCGATGCATTGTGGTCTGTCGGCATCCGCGGGGGCTGGGAACCGTTCGGGCCACTCCGCTCTTCCGGTGATGCCGATGTGCGTGTCGAAAACGCGTCATCGAGCTTAATGGTCGGCGGAGTGCTGTCGGCTGCGGTCGTGTGCCCTCTACGTTAATTCTGTGCAAACGCGCACCTACGCCGTATCACAGCGAGTCGAATCCTGTTGGGCCAGAACCAGAAGTTCCGGATATTCACCCGCCGCGAACCGGTCAGATGAGGCAGTTATCGCTGAGCGGCCCACGGTGAGACCCGGTGTGTGGTTCGATCCGATCCGGCGATTCCGGCGATCACCGCCGAGGTGATCGTCCGGATGGTCACCGACGCCATACGCGCAAAGTGCGCTACTACAGCGGCCGCGGCGCGGTCAACTCCACCAGACGGGCGTGCACGCGACCGCCGCGTCGACCAGATCTTGTTTGGTGACGCTGTCGTCGGCGAGCCACGCCTTGATGGCTCCGGCGAAGCTGTGCGCGACGAACTGTGTCGAGTGCTTTATAAATCTGTCAATTAGTGCTCATCCGGCACGAAGGGGATTCCCATGACCTCCCACTCGACGATTTCGCCGCAGGAAGCCGCCGACCGGCTCGCCATCCGAGAACTGATCGACGCGTACGCCCATTGCGCCGATCGCAGAGATGCCAAAGGCCAGTCGGCACTGCGACCGGCGCCGCTGTCCGAACAACGCCGCATCGTGCTCGCGCGCCTTTCCGGCACGATTTCGCCCTCGGTGGCGCGCCTGACCGAGGTCCTGTGCGCCATGGCCGTCGAAACCACCGGGTGTCCGATCTCCTGAAACCCAGTCATCCGGCCCGACTACTGCTGTCCGGAGATCTCGGCGGGTTCGGGCCGCGCGAAACGGCGATCTTTTCCCACCCACAGCGTGTTTGTCGATCGCTGACGGTGCCTCCGTCGGGCGAGCGTGCCCGGCGACCTCACTGTGGCGGAATCAACCCAAGTGGGCGCACAGCAGCCAGGCCGGGACCGATTTGCGGCCGGCCGGCTCGTCGCGGATGCCCTCGAATCGGAACCGCGGGCCGTCCGCAGACAGTCCGATGTCGCCTTCGGGCAGGTAGCCATGGATACGCGCCGGTCTGATCTCATCGACCACCCAGTACTTCTCCACCGCTGCACGAAGCTCGTCGGCGGTGACCGGTGCGGGGCCCGGTACGGGTGCGTCGGGCAGCGCGGCCCGATCGAATACCAGCGCGTAATAGGACGCGCCCGGTGCTGCGGCGCGCACGATCGACTCCTGGTAGCCGGCCCGCGACTCGACCGGTATGGAATGGAACAGCGTGCTGTCGACAATGGTGCCGAAGCGGCCGTCGTAGCCGGTAAAGGAACTGATATCGGCGACCTCGAAGGAGGCGTTGGCCAGGCCGCGTCGGGTGGCCTCGGCACGGGCCAGCTCGATCGCGGTCGGCGACAGATCCAGTCCGACGGTGGTGTAGCCCTGTTCGGCCAGATACAGCGAGATCGCCGCCTCCCCGCATCCGACATCGAGGACATCGCCATGGAATTTGCCCTGCTGGATCAGCGCGGCGAGTTCGGGCTGCGGTTCCCCGATACTCCACGGCGGTTTGACGCCCGGCCCGAATGGGCCGCCGGTGCCTTGGTAGGCAGTTTCGAAGTCGAAATCCTCCGGTCCGGTCATAGCACACAACTATCAGTGCAGTTGATGTCTGTCAACGCCCTCGACGCGGGCGGGATCGGGTCCGATCGGATGCTTTGATCCGCCCGAACTGAGCCGCCACCTCGCCGCTTGACTTCATGTCGACATCAAGTCGCACACTGACGGCCATGTCCACGTTACTTGCCATGCTAGATGCCTTCGACGACCTGCCACAGGTTCGTGACCTGCGGGAACGCTCTTACCAAGCGCTCGGCGACACCGTTGTGGACGTCGGCTGCGGAGGCGGGCGCGCCGTCGGTGAATTGGTCGCCCGTGGCGTGCGGGCCATCGGCATCGACCTGGACCCCGCCATGATCGAGATCGCCATCGAGCGCTGGCCCACCAGCGAATTCCATGTCGCCGACGCCACCGCGCTGCCTCTAGACGACGGCTCGGTCACCGGCTACCGCGCCGACAAGGTCCTGCACGTCCTCGCCGAGCCCGAGCGAGCCGTCATCGAGGCGCGCCGGGTCCTGGCCGGAAACGGCCGAGCGGTGCTCCTCGGCCAAGATTGGGACACATTCGTCATCGACTCCGATGATCCCGAACTCACCCGCGCGCTCGTCCATGCTCGCGCGGACGGTATGCCGAACCCGCGGGTCGCCCGCCGATATCGGAACCTCCTGCTGGACAACGGGTTCACCGACGTCACCGTCGAGGTCCACACGATTGTGCGGACAGACGCCACGTCCCTGCCGATGCTCGCCAATATCGGCGGAGCAGGCGCCTGGCTCGACGACCAGGTGGCCAGGGCACGCGACGATCGGCTCTTCGTCGCCATCCCGATCTTTCTCGCCTCCGGAATTCGCGCCGACTGAGCAGCGGCGTCGAACGTCCACGCGTCGTCCGCTTCGAATGCTCGGTGGGGAGCTGACAGCGGACGCCGTGCACGGCGGACCGCGGCTCCCGACGGCTGCAGAGAATTCGCCGAACCCGGATGAACTCGTCCGGGTCAGCGGTGCATATATCCCAGTGTGAAAGCTGCATCGTCGAGTCGTGGGGCGATGGATTCCCCGCCGAGCGCCTGCCGCAGCACGGCCTGTTCGTCTTGGATGACGTGCATTACGGCGTTGATCAGCGCGAGGTGGGTGAATGCCTGGGGGAAGTTGCCCCAATGCCGACCGGTTCGGGGGTCGATTTCCTCGGCGTAGAGGCCGAGTGGGCTGGCGTAGGCGAGCAGCTTCTCGCACAGCTGTTTGGCTCGCTCTTTTTCGCCGATCTCCGACAGCGCCGAGACCAGCCAGAACGAGCAGATCGTGAAGGCGCCTTCTTCCCCGGTGCAGCCGTCGTCGGTTTCACCGACGCGGTACCGCAATACGAGGTCGTCCTCGGTCAATTCGTCGGCGATGGCCAACACGGTGTTGCGTACCCGATCGTCGTCGGGGGGCAGGAAACGAACCAGCGGGATGAGCAGGGTCGAAGCATCCAGCGCCGTGCTGCCGTAGTACTGGGTGAACACCTGCCGGGAGTCGACCGCATGAGCGCAGATATCGGCGTGGATTTCGTCCGCGGCGTGTTGCCAGCGATGCGCGCGTTCGAAGTCCTGGTGGATGCGGGCCAGCCGGGCACCGCGATCGGCGGCAACCCAGCACATCACCTTGCTGGAGGTGAAGTGTTGGGGCTCCCCGCGTACTTCCCATATGCCGTGGTCGGGCTTGCGCCAGTGGGTGAGGGCGCTTTTGACCGCCCGGCTCAGCACCAGCCAGGCTCGCGCGTCGATTTGGTCTTGGTTGCGGGCGTAGAGATATACCGCGTCCAGCGCGGCGCCCCACACATCGTGCTGGCGTTGCCGGTACGCGTCGTTGCCGATGCGCACGGGACCGGCATTTTCGTAGCCGCGCAGGTGGGTGAGGGTCTGCTCGGTGAGGTCGCTTTCACCGCCGATGCCGTAGACGATCTGCATGTCCCGGACGTCTTCGGTCAAGTTGACGATGTAGGAGAAGAAATCGTTCGCCTCCCAGCTGAAGCCCAGTGTGTACAGGCCCCACAGCGCGAAGGCGGAGTCGCGTATCCACGAGTAGCGATAGTCCCAATTGCGTTGTCCGCCTGGGGTTTCGGGCAATGATGTGGTGGCAGCGGCGCTGATGGCGCCGGTGGGTGCGAAGGTCAGTCCCTTGAGGGTCAGCGCGCTGCGGGTCAGCTGGGCGGCCCACGGATGGTCCGGAAATCGTCCGCCGGCCAGCCAGTGCCGCCAATGGTGGATTGTCTGCAGCAGCCGTTCGTCGGCCTCTTCGATAGCGCGGGGCGCGTCGCAGCTACCCCAGGAGAGTGCGCAGAAGCGTGTGTCACCCGCCTTCAGCAGCGTGCGCGCAAGCGCGTGCGTACCTTCCAGCCCCAAGCGCATGTCCGTGCTGAGTGTCAGTTGCAGATCGTTCCCGTCGGCGCCGGCCTGCGCGAGGTGGTAACTGTCGAGGTACTCCCAATGAGCGCGCCGCCTGCCGTAGTCGAAGGACGGCTGGCAGTCGAGTCCGAACTGGATTTGCCCGGTCTCGCAGTGCACCGTGCGCAGCAAAATGTGCTCGGCATCGTAGTCGGTGGGAGTTCGACGATGGGCGCTACGGCCGGGCGTATGGTGTCGCCAGGGGCCGACCAGCAGCACATCGCGAACCGTCGCCCACCCTTCGCCGCTGCGCCAACTCGTCTCCATGACCATCGTGCCGGGGACGTAGCGGCGATCGGTGGGCACCGTCAAATCGGCCGGGGCGAATCGAAACGAACCGGCGGCACGATCGAGTATGGCTGCGAAGACACTGGGGGAGTCCATGCGAGGCAGACACATCCACTCGATGGCTCCGCTGGGGGCGATGAGTGCGGTGACCTCGCAGTCGGAAATGAAACCGTAGTCGTCGATGCGCGGAAACGCCGTGAGCCGCGGTGTGTTTTCGATGTCGTCGTCCATGTGCTGCTCCCTCGTCGTCTCGGCGCTGAAATCCGGCCGGATACTCCACGCGATTGCCTGGTGAACCGCCTTCCTTCTCGACCGAACGGGGAGCGAGGTCGGTGACGTGAGTGTTATGGCGCTTCCGAATAGCCCACCACTTACTCGGTCGTATCGGCAAGTCCGGAATTTGCTACGACGTGATGGGCGAGGGGGAGTGGCGTTGTTATGCCATTACGTGCTTTCTGGCCGCGAGGGGCAGCGGCGGAATGAGTTTCGTCCAGAATTCGTGGCGGACCGCATCCCACAGCCTCGCCAGTTCCGGAAAAAGTTCTCGTGCCCGCACGAGATCCGGATAGTTGCTCGGGCAGAAGGACGCTATCTGCGAAGCGTCGGATGCCTTGTTCACGGCGACAATTGCGATCAGATGATGCTGAACCAGGCGCCACGTCACGCAGAATCCGTCGACTTCCGTTCGGCGAAGATCCTCATCCATCTTCGATCCCCCGTCTTCGCACGCTTACCTCGTGCATATGGCGACCGCTGTGAACCGGCCGCGGTCGGCTGTGCGCCACCACCTCGGCTGGCAACTCGGCGCGGCCATGGGTGCGCTGCCGGAGGTGCTCCCTGGGCCAGGTCGGATTCTCGGACATGGGGAAATCCTGATTCGATCATGACGTCGATGCGTCAGGGCGTCGGGTGGGGCAATTCACATGGCCTTTAACATAAGATATTAGAGTTCATAGTTCAAGAGGGCGTCGGTAAAGATCGCATCAAGCCGCGCCGTCCCTTCCGGCGCGCGCCTCGCTGGCCGATTATTCGGCGAAGTACGGCGGCCGGATAGCGGATCTCATCTAACTTTATAGTTCATATTTCAATTGACTAGAATCGTGGTACGTCCCCGCCACCCAAGGAGTCGTGTTGTCCCAGCAGCAGAGGGTCGGATTGACTGCGCTCGGCGCCGTGCTGTCACCGCTCGAGGGCTGCGGTCCCAAAACCGATGCCGTGGTGCAGCGGCTGTCCGCGGCAATCAGTCTCGGTGTAATGGCCGACGGCCAGCAGTTGCCGAGTGAGACCGATCTCGCCAACCAGTTGGGTGTATCGACGATGACTCTGCGCGAGGCGCTGGTCGTACTTCGGCAGCAGGGTATCGTCCACACCAAGCGAGGGCGCGGTGGCGGTAGCTTCATCAGCGCTTCGGCGGAGGTCTTCGAGAACACCTCGCTGGCGCGGTTGCAACAGATGAGCATCCAGGAACTGCGCGATCTGGGGGACGAGCACTTCGCCGTCGCCGGCGCGGTCGCGGTGTTCGCCGCGCGCCGCGGGTTGCAGGCCGATATAGCCCGGCTCAGGGCCCTGACCGACCGGCTGAAGGACAGCACCGACCTCGTCTCGGCGCGCCGGGCCGACAGCCGCTTTCATATCGAGATGGCGGTGTGCGCGCAATCCACCCGGCTGACCCGCGCCGAGGTCGGGCTACAGGCCGAGCTCTCGGCCCTGCTCTGGCTGCCGCGGCTGGAACTGGACCCGGCGGCCGAGGCGACCGTTCATTGTGATCTGGTGGACGCGATCGAACGAGAAGACGATGCCAGGGCGAGAGAGCTGGCAGAATCGCAGACGGAATCACGCATCCGCCGCCTCGTCGCCTTACGCTTGGAGCTCAGTGATCGATGAGGGATATCGATAACGTTCCGACCAGGGCGACCATCGAGTCGCTCGTTGATTCCGTCACAAAACTGGCCGAAGAGATCTATCTGTCGCTGACAACCATCGGGACCGCGCTGGCCCTCCTCTGGGAGGGGCTCACCGAGAAGCCGGGCTTCGGTCCCCGGTCGGCTGATCTGGCACCGCTGCGCCAGACCATTCTCGGCGAGCTCGAGCGGCGCGGAAAGCTGTTCAACGGAGCCGGCGTCGTGATGGCCGACGGCGTTCTCGCCGATCGCCCGCGACTCCTGGATTGGTGGCTTCCGGACGGGCAGCGCCTGATCCTGGAATTGAATCCCGATAGTGAATACTTCTACGACTACACCAAAATGGACTGGTTCACGGTTCCCCGCGACCAGGGTCGGCGTTGGGTACAGGGGCCGCACCTCGATTACGCGTGCACGGACGAGTACGTGTGCACATTCGCGATACCGGTGACGATCACGTCGGGAACTTTTCTCGGAATCGCCGGTGCCGACGTCCCGGTTGCCGCGATCGAGGAGGCCTTGCTACCGCGATTTCAGGCATTCGGTCAGCGGGTTGTGCTGGTCAATAACCAAGGCCGCGTCATCATCGGAACCGATCCCGAATTCATAACCGGATCCAAGACGAGCCGGATGGACAGATCCGCTGCGGCAGTCCCGGTCGAGGCGGTGCCTTGGACGTTGCGGCCGCTGGGACCCACGACACCCCGTTGAGCCTTTCCGGATAGCGAGGTCCCGGTATGCGCGGGTACCGAGCTGTGCCTCTCGATCAGGCATCGTGGAATACCACATTCTCATCGATGGCGCGGCGGCTGATGCGGAGATCGTTTGCGGGGAAGGACGGGTCGGGGTAGCCGACCGCCAGACCACACAGGATCGAAAGCTCCGTGGGGATAGCCAGCTGTGCATGCACGATCTCGGGATAACCCGCGATCGAGACCTGGACGCAGGTTCCCAGGCCGCGTGCTGTCAAGGCCAGCAGCAGTGTTTGCAGAAACATCCCGACGCCGAGGCAATCGACACTGCCGAGGTCGCGGTGCATGCACACGATCCCGGCCAACGGCGCGCGGAAGAACTCCCAGTTGCGCAGCACCGCCTCCCGTCTGGCCTCGGTGTCTTCGCGAGCGATACCCATCGACCCATAGACCTGGGCGCCCAGTTCCCGGCGCAGGTGAGCGAACGCATGGGGCAGCGGCGGAATTTTGGGTGGCCGGCTGCGAGCCTCGTGTAGCAAGGCGGTCACGAGACGGTCCCGGACGGCGCCGGACGCGAATACCATCTGCCACGGCTGGAGATTGGAGTTCGACGGCGCACGGACAGCAAGGGCGAGCGCCTCATCGACCAAACTTCTCGGCACTGGCCGATCAGGCAAGAACATTCGCGTCGAATGGCGCTCCCTGATCACTTCCTCGAGGTCGAACATGAGCTTGTCTCCCAACTTGGCTACGGATGGCGGTCAGTTCGCCGATGGTCTCCGTGGACCGAGTTCCGTGTTCAACTCCATAGCGTCACATGCACTTTCGGGCGGAACCGGGTGACGCCGACCCCGGACCCGCGAATCATCGCCTGGATGCATCGCGGGGTGACAATGAAGCGCAGCAGTTCAGACACTGCGGGCTGGCGGGTGTCGGGTGGCAGAGTGGTCGCGCACCACTCATCGGATACCTGCAGCCCGGCTCCCTTGATGTGGCTCAACCGACCGGCCGCGAGGTCGGAGGAGACGGCGAAGCCGATCGTCAGGGTGATCCCCCCGACCCGCCGGACCTCTTCCAGGGCGGCGGCGTCGCTCTGGAAGATCCGCTGGTGTGATTCGGGAATGGCCAACTCGCGCAGCATCGTCGCGATATGCCCGCCGACACTCCCGGCGCCGGGGCCCAGCATCCACTGCTGCTCCCGCAGCAGCGCCGGATGCGGTGCGACCTCCGCCAGCGGGCTGTCGGGCCGCGCGACCGCAATGATCTGGTACTTCAGGAACGGCCGGGTGCTGATGGTTGTGGCGGTGTCGTCCTGTCCGGGCCCCAGTGCGATGTCCACCGCACGGCTCTCGATCAAGCCGCGGAACTGGCTGGTGGGATGAACACTCAACTCGACCGACAGATCCTTGGCCCGCGCCGCGAACAGGTCGATGAGGCCGGGCGCGGCATGTTCGGCGAATGCGCTCGATGCCGCGATGCGGAGCAGGCGTCGGCCGTGCGCTGCCTCGCTCACCTCGATGGCGGTCTGGCGCTGCAGTCCGAGAATCTCGATTGCTCGGCTGGCCAGGCGCAACCCACCGGGCGTGAAGGCCAGACCGGAGGCCGTCCGGGTGAACAGCGGGTCGTCGAGCTCTTTGCGCAGCTGGGCGATGTGCGTCGAGACACCGGCGTCCGACATCCCCAGCTCTCTGGCCGCCGCGTGGACGGAGCCGAGCCGCACCACGGTCGAGTAGGCCCGAAGCTGGGCGGGCGTCACAATCCGAGTCTAGGTTGGAGGTGGACGCGATGCCTACAGCCGCATCGCGCCCGGAGGACGCACCATGCAGGACGTGCTCACGGATCTGATGACAACCTGGAACGCCGGGGGCACGGCTGGGGTCGCGACAGTCGTGCGGACCTTCCGTTCGGCGCCGCGACCGCCCGGCGCGGCCATGGTCGTCGGCCCGGACGGGGCGGTCGGCGGTTCGGTTTCCGGTGGCTGCGTCGAAGGCGCGGTCTATGAACTCGCCACCGACGTCATCCAGACCGGTCGTCCGGTGTTGGAGCGGTTCGGCTTCTCCGACGACGACGCCTTCGCCGTCGGCCTCACCTGCGGCGGCATCATCGACATTTTCGTCGAGGCGGTCTCGCGGGAAACGTTTCCGGAACTCGGCTCGGTCGCCGCGGACATCGCCGCCGACCGGCCGGTCGCGATCGCGACCGTCATCGAGCACCCGGACGCCATCCGGGTAGGGCGACGCCTGCTGATTCGGCCGGACACCGCGCATGGCACCTTGGGGTCGGCGCGCGCCGACGATGCGGTGATCGATGACGCGCGTGGGCTGCTCGCGACGGGCCGCAGCGAGGTGTTGTCCTACGGTCCGGACGGGCAGCGACGCGGTGTGGGCATGGCGGTTTTCGTCACCAGCTATGCCAGGCAGCCGCGGATGCTGGTGTTCGGGGCGATTGATTTCGCCGCCGCCGTCGCACAGCAGGGATCGTTCCTCGGCTACCGGGTGACGGTATGCGACGCGCGGCCGGTCTTCGCCACCTCCGCCCGGTTCCCGACCGCCGATGAGGTCGTCGTCGACTGGCCGCACCGCTACCTGGCCGCGCAGATCGCGGCAGGCGCGATCGATTCGCAGACCGTCGTCTGCGTGCTGACCCACGATCCCAAGTTCGACGTGCCGCTGCTCGAGGTGGCCCTGCGCGCGCCGCACATCGGCTACGTCGGCGCTATGGGGTCGCGCCGTACGCACGACGAGCGGCTGGTCCGGCTGCGACAGGCGGGCCTCACCGTCAAGCAACTCGCGCGGCTCGCCAGCCCGATCGGGTTGGATCTGGGCGGCCGGACACCCGAAGAGACGGCGGTGTCCATTGCGGCCGAGATCATCGCGCGACGCTGGGGCGGACACGGCCGCTCCCTGACGCGGACCGGCGGCCGCATTCACCACAAGGCGCAAACCGCGACTTAAGTGATTGCTTAACTCGGTCTTGACGATCGCATCAGTCGGGCAGAGGCTGAGTTTCTTCCCATTGATGTGAGGTAGATCACATGCAGGTTCCCGGGCCATTCGAATACGAGCGCGCAACGGGCGTGGATCACGCCATCGGACTACTGGACCGGCTCGGCGCGGAGGCGCGCATCGTCGCGGGCGGGCACAGCCTGCTACCGATGATGAAACTGCGTCTGGCCAATCCGGAATATCTCATCGACATCAACGACCTGGCCGCCGAACTCGGCTACATCGTCACCGATCCGACCCTGGTGCGCATCGGCGCGATGGTCCGGCATCGGCATCTGCTCGAGTCCGACGATCTGGCCGCGGTATGCCCGATCTTCCGCGATGCCGAGCGCGTGATCGCCGATCCGGTCGTGCGCAATCGCGGCACGATAGGCGGCTCGCTGTGCCAGGCCGATCCCGCCGAAGATCTCAGCACGGTCTGCATGGTCCTCGGCGCCACCTGCCTGGTGCGCGGACCGTCCGGCGATCGGGAGATCGCGATGGACGAGTTCCTGGTCGGTCCGTACGAAACCGCCATGTCGCACAACGAACTCCTGATCGAGATCCGAATTCCGGTGCGGCATCGGACCTCGAGTGCCTACGCGAAGGTGGAGCGTCGGGTCGGCGATTGGGCGATCGCGGCGGCAGGCGCGGCCATGACACTGCACGGCGAGACGATAGCGGCCGCACGGATCGGTCTGACGGCGGTCAACCCCGATCCGTCGGCGCTGGCCGCCGCCGCGGCCGCACTAATCGGTGCACCGCCCACCGAAGACGTTTTCGCGGAGGCGGGCCGCCGGGCGAGCGCGGCGTGCTCACCTGTCTCCGATGCGCGCGGTAGCGCGGACTACAAGCTCCATCTCGCGTCCGAACTGACGATTCGCGCGTTGCGCACCGCGGTCGAGCGCGTACTGAACGAATCTGCGCTGGAAGGGAATTAGCCATGCAGGTAACCATGACCGTCAATGGCGAGCCGGTGACCGCGGAGGTCGAACCACGCACCCTGCTCGTGCATTTCCTGCGAGATCAGTTGCGGCTCACCGGAACCCACTGGGGTTGTGACACCAGCAACTGCGGCACCTGTGTGGTCGAGGTCGACGGCGAACCGGTGAAGTCGTGCACGATGCTGGCCGTAATGGCGGGCGGCCGTTCGGTGCGCACCGTCGAGGGGCTCGAGGTGGACGGCCAACTCGATCCCGTGCAGGAGGGCTTCATGCAGTGTCACGGATTGCAGTGCGGATTCTGCACGCCCGGAATGATGATCACCGCCCGCGCCCTGCTCGACCGCAACCCGAACCCCGACGAGCAGACCATCCGGGAGGCGATCTCGGGCCAGATCTGCCGCTGCACCGGATACACCACCATCGTGCGGTCGATCCAGTGGGCGGCGGCGAAGCAACGCGGCGAAGCGGTGGAGCCCGAACCCGCCGCCACACCGACGCCGGTAGGGAGCACATCATGACCGCGGTCGAGTCCCGGCCCGAAGACCGCGTCGACAACGACCGCAAGCCGTGCGGTCACGGCCGAATGCTCCGCAAAGAGGATCCGCGGTTCATTCGCGGACGCGGCAACTACGTCGACGACGTGCAACTGCCCGGCATGCTGCATATGGCGATACTGCGGTCCCCGTTCGCGCACGCGCGGATCGTGAGCGTCGATGTCTCCGCGGCACAGGCACATCCGAAGGTCAAGGCGGTTGTCACCGGTGCGGACCTGGCGGCGAAGGGGCTGGCCTGGATGCCGACGCTGTCCAACGATGTGCAGGCCGTGCTGGCGACGGACAAGGTCCGGTTCCAGGGCCAGGAGGTGGCCTTCGTCGTCGCCGAGGATCGCTACTCCGCGCGTGATGCGTTGGAGCTGATCAATGTCGAGTACGAGATGCTCGATCCGGTGATCGATGCCCGGACCGCGCTGGCGCCGGATGCGCCGGTGATCCGCGACGATCTCGAAGGCAAGCGGGACAATCACTGCTTCGACTGGGAGACCGGCGACGCCGCGGCGACCGAGGCGGTGTTCGCGCGCGCCGATGTGATCGTCGAACAGGAGATCGTCTATCCGCGAGTGCATCCCGCCCCGATGGAAACCTGCGGCGCCGTCGCGGATCTCGATCCCGTGACGGGCAAGCTCACGCTGTGGTCGACGAGCCAGGCACCGCATGCCCATCGCACGATCTACGCGATGGTGGCCGGACTGCCCGAGCACAAGATCCGGGTGATCTCACCCGATATCGGCGGCGGGTTCGGCAACAAGGTGCCCATCTATCCGGGATACGTCTGCGCCATCGTCGGGTCGCTGTTGCTGGGCAAACCGGTGAAATGGATGGAGGATCGCAGCGAGAATCTCACCAGCACCGGATTCGCCCGCGACTACATCATGCTCGGCGAGATCGCCGCCACCGCCGAAGGCAAGATTCTGGCGATCCGGTCGACCGTGCTCGCCGATCACGGCGCCTTCAATGGCACGGCCGCGCCGCTGAAGTATCCGGCTGGCTTCTTCGGCGTCTTCACCGGTAGCTACGACATCGAGGCCGCCTACTGCAAGATGACCGCGGTCTACACCGACAAGGCCCCCGGCGGCGTCGCCTACGCGTGCTCGTTCCGGATCACCGAGGCCGTCTACTTCGTCGAGCGGTTGGTGGACTGCCTCGCCTACGAACTGAAGATGGATCCCGCCGAGCTGCGGCTGCGGAATCTGCTTCGCGCCGAACAGTTCCCGTACACCAGCAAGACCGGCTGGGTCTACGACTCCGGTGACTACGAGAAGACCATGCGTCTTGCGATGGACATGATCGGCTACGACGCCTTGCGCAAGGAACAGCGGGACAAGCGCGCCCGCGGCGAGCTGATGGGCATCGGCATGTCCTTCTTCACCGAGGCCGCGGGCGCGGGTCCGCGCAAGGATATGGACATCCTCGGACTGGGGATGGCCGACGGATGCGAGCTGCGCGTGCACCCGACCGGCAAAGCCGTTGTGCGGCTGTCGGTGCAGACCCAGGGGCAAGGACACGAGACGACGTTCGCCCAGATCGTCGCGGAGGAACTCGGCATACCGCCCGACGATATCGACGTGGTGCACGGCGACACCGATCAGACCCCGTTCGGCCTCGGCACTTACGGCAGCCGGTCGACACCGGTCTCGGGGGCCGCTGCCGCACTGGTGGCGCGGAAGGTGCGCGACAAGGCGCGGATCATCGCGTCGGGCATGCTCGAGGTCTCTGTCGCCGATCTCGAGTGGGAGAAGGGCTCGTTCCACGTCAAGGGCGATCCGTCCGCGGCCGTGACGATCCAGCAGATCGCGATGCGCGCACACGGCGCGGGTGATCTGCCCGAGGGTATCGAGGGCGGGCTCGACGCGCAGATCTGTTACAACCCGGAGAATCTCACCTTCCCGTACGGTGCGTACTTCTGCGTCGTCGACATCGACCCCGGGACGGCCGTGGTGAAGGTGCGGCGCTTCCTCGCCGTCGACGACTGCGGCACCCGGATCAATCCGATGATCATCGAAGGTCAGGTGCACGGCGGCATCACCGACGGCATCGGCATGGCGCTGATGGAGATCATCGCCTTCGACGAGGACGGCAACTGCCTCAGCGGATCCCTGATGGACTACCTGATCCCGACGGCGCTCGAGGTTCCGCACTTCGAGACCGGGTACACGGTCACCCCCTCTCCGCACCATCCGATCGGCGCGAAAGGTATCGGCGAATCGGCCACGGTCGGATCGCCTGCGGCGGTGGTCAATGCGGTGGTGGATGCGCTGGCGCCGTTCGGGGTTCGCCACGCCGATATGCCGCTGACGCCGTCGCGGGTGTGGGAAGCGATGCGGGGCCGGGCCACACCCCCTATCTGAGTAGGTGCGAGCGATGGGATCACCGATGAAGATGACCGAGCGCGCACAGCAGCTCGTCCGCACCCGGACGCCGTTCGTGCACGCGACGGTCGTGCGCGCGCAGCAGCCGACCTCGGCGCACGCCGGGGACGAGGCGATTCTGTTGCAGGACGGGACGATCGAAGGATTCGTCGGCGGCCAGTGCGCCCAGAACTCGGTGCGCAAGGCGGCGCTGGGCGCCCTGCAGTCGCACGAGAGTGTGCTGCTGCGCGTGCTGCCCGACGGCGATCTGCATTTTCCCGAAGCGCCCGGTGCGGCAGTGGTGGTGAATCCCTGTCTGTCCGGCGGAGCTCTGGAGATCTTCCTCGAGCCGCAGATCCCGGCGCCGCTGGTGCGTATCTGCGGTGCGACACCCATCGCCGACGCCCTGGCCGACGCGTGCGGACTGGTGGGTTTCGGGGTGCAGCGCAGCGCTGCCGAAACCGAATCGCTGGATTCGCTGGCCGATACGACCGCGGTGGTGATCGCCAGCCATGGTGGACCGGAAGCCGAGATGATCCGCGTCGCGCTCGACGCGGGTGTGGGGTATGTCGGGTTGGTGGCCAGCAGGATTCGGGGCGCGTCGATCCTCGACGAACTCGAATTGACCGACGCCGAGCGCGCGCGCGTGCGTACCCCCGTGGGTTTGCCGATCGGTGCGAAGACGTCCGCGGAGATAGCCGTTTCGATTGTCGCGGAGGTGATCCAAGCGGTCCGCAAGGGTGGCTTGGCCATCACGCCCCGCGCGGCGAATGTCGCTGTCGAGACTCTCGATCCAGTGTGCGGCATGACCGTGACGGTCGGGCCGGACACACCACATCTCACCATCGACGACGTCGACTATTGGTTCTGCGGCTCCGGCTGCCGCAATTCCTTCGCGGCGACGAAGACGGGCTCATGACGAACGGGGTGGTCACCGGAGTGGTACTCGCCGCGGGAAACTCACGGCGCCTCGGCACCGCGAAACAGCTACTGCCGTACCGAAATACGACGGTTCTCGGCGCCACCCTCGACGTGGTGCGATCCTGCGCTTTCGATCAGATCATCGTCACGCTCGGCGGTGCGGCGGCGGCGGTGCGCCAGCAGGTCGATCTCACCGGGGTGGAAGTCGTCCTGGCCGACGACTTCATTTCGGGCTGTTCGTCGTCGTTGCGTTCGGCCCTGAGCTCGGTGCATCCCCGAGCTGCCGGGATTGTGTTGATGCTCGGTGATCAACCGGGTCTGTCGGCGGCGACCGTCGACCGGCTGATCGCCGACGGTACATCCACCGCGATCACGGTCTGTCGCTACCACGACGGCATCGGGCATCCATTCTGGCTGAGCCGCACCATATTCGGTGAGTTGGCCCGATTGCACGGCGACAAGGCCGTGTGGAAGATCATCGAGTCGGGCCGCATCCCGGTGTCGCGGCTCGACGTCGACGCACCGGTGCCCTTGGACGTCGACACCTGGGACGACTACGAGCGGCTGCGCGCCGCGACGTCGCCATGATGTCGCCATTCGACGATATCGAGGATGTGGTGCGACGATTCGACGCCGACGACTACCTGCTCGATACCGGCACCGCCGCCGCCTTCTATCTGGCCACCACGCTGGGGCGGCCACTGCTGCTGGAAGGCGAACCGGGAGTGGGCAAGACGACGGGGGCGAAGACCCTGGCCACCGTGCTCGGTGCACCGCTGATCCGCCTGCAGTGCTACGAGGGCCTCACCGTGAGCGAAGCGCTGTACGACTGGAACTACCAGCGTCAGCTGCTCAGCATCCGGCTCGCCGAGGTACGCGGCGCCGACCTCACCGAGGCCGACCTGTTCACCGAGGCATATCTGGTCGACCGCCCGATCCTGCGCTGTGTGCGCTACCGCGGTCCGACGCCCCCGGTGCTGTTGGTCGACGAAATCGACCGTGCCGATGACGAATTCGAGGCGCTGCTGCTCGAATTCCTCGGTGAGGCCACGGTGACCGTTCCCGAGCTCGGCACTTTTGTCGCCGAACACCCGCCGCTCGCGGTGCTGACCTCGAACCGCAGTCGAGATCTGCACGACGCGCTGCGGCGCCGCTGCCTGTACCACTGGATCGACTACCCGGAACCGGCTCGTGCGGTGGCGATCGTGCGACGCACCGTACCCGGAGCAACCGACGCGCTGATCGAGCACGCCACCCGATTCGTCGGCCGCGCCCGCGATCTCGATCTCGACAAGCCGCCCGGCGTCGCCGAGACCATCGACTGGATCGCCGCGCTGGTGACGCTCGGCGTCGCCGATCTCACCGCGCCGGATGCGGTCACCTCACTCAGCGCACTGGCGAAGACACCCGACGACCGTTCCACCGTCCACGAGGCATTCGTCGAATACACCCAAGGTCTGGCTACCGGATGAGAGGGATACTCCGATGAAGATCGCCAATGAGTTCACTGTCAACGCACCCGTCGAGCAGGCATGGGCGGTGCTGACCGATCTGGAACAGGTGGTCCCGCTCATGCCCGGCGCACAGATGGTCGGCTGGGAGGGCGAGGACTTCCTCGGCCGACTGAAGGTCAAAGTCGGCCCCGTGACCAGCGAATTCACCGGGAAGGCGAATTTCGTCGAGCGCGATGAACACGACCATCGCGCCGTCATCAACGGCAGCGGCCGGGATTCACGCGGGTCCGGAAACGCGGCTGCGATCATCACCACGCAACTGCGCGAGGACGGCGACCGGACTCGGGTCACCGTGGACACCGACCTCAAGATCGTCGGCAAGCTCGCTCAGTTCGGCAGCGGGATGCTGCAGCAGGTGTCGGAGAAGATGATCGGTCAATTCGTCGCATCTCTGGAAGAGAAACTCGCGGAGGGCGATTCGGCCGCTGCGGCAGTGGCGGCCGGGCCGGACAGCCGAGGGACGCGGCCGCGACCGGGCGCGCAAACCGAGCCCGCGCCGCTCGACCTCGTCGACCTCGTCGGGCCCGCGATGATCAAGAAGTACGCGCCCGCGATCGCGTTCGTGCTTGCGTTCGTGCTCGGAATCATCCTGGTGCGCAGGCGGATGCGCGGGCAGCGATGACGCGAGCGGTGCTGCTGCGCGGCGTCGATCTGGCCGCATTCGCGGTGGCGGTGGTCGCGCGGCTGCGGCGTGGTGGCGTCGCGGTGGCGCCGAGCGGTCCCGCGCTGTTCGTACAGGCCTTGCGCCACATGGCGCCGCGCTCGCGCTCCGAAGTCTACTGGGCCGCGCGGCTCACACTGGTCGATCGCATGCAGGATCTCGCCGCCTTCGACACGGTCTTCGCGGCGGTCTTCGCCGACGCGGTGCTGGGTGTGGACCCGCCGAGCCGAACGCACGGACTGCCGACCGAACGCGCGTCGGCACCGGGTACCAGCGCTCGGGGGCAGTCTCGGCAGGGCGGTGGAGTCCCATGGGCGACACTGCAATCAGCGACCGGTGCCGACCGCTCGACCGACCAGCGTGCGGGGCTGCCGGACCTGCTGCCGAGCCCGTTCGCGGCACGAGCACAGGAACCGTTCGCCCGCTTCGATCAAGACGACCTGCGGACGGTCGGCGCCTGGCTGGAACAGGCGTCGGCGCTCTGGCCGCAGCGTCGCAGTAGGCGATACGCAAATCACCCGCACGGCAAGCGGATCGACTTCCGGGCGACGATGCACAACTCCCGCCGCACCGGCTGGGAATCGGCGGTGCTGGTCCGCACTCGTCCCCGACGCCGCCCGCGCCGAATCGTGATGATCTGTGACGTCAGCCGTTCGATGCAGCCGTATTCGACGATCTACCTGCACCTGATGCGGGCCGCGGTGCAGCGCTGTTCGCCCGACCGCCCCGAGGTGTTCGCCTTCTCCACCTCGCTGACCAGGCTGACCTCGGTGCTGGCGCACCGTTCCCCGGACGTCGCGGTGGCTCGGATCAACGACAAGGTGGTCGACCGCTACGGCGGCACGCATATCGGCCGGTGCCTCGGCACGCTGCTCGCGACTCCGTCCGGCAATGCGGTGCGCGGCGCCGTCGTCGTCATCGCATCCGACGGTTGGGACAGCGACACACCCGATGTCCTGGCCCGTGCGATGGCCAGGATCCGACGGCGGGCTTGGCGCGTGATCTGGCTCAATCCCCGTGCGGGCGACTCCCGATTCCAGCCGACCACCGGTGCGATGGCGGCGGCCCTGCCGTACTGCGACATCATGATGCCCGCACACACGCTGGCGGGTATGCGCGCGTTCGTACAAGTCCTGGCATCGACGATTGTCACCTGATGGCAAGACCGAGTCGGCGGCGGCTTTGCCTGGATCTGGCCGATTCCGTGGCATGGGACCGCGGACATGTCGGGCAGGACGAACGTCTCAGGCCAGGTCAGCCGGCTGACGGTCCGGATCGTCCAGGTGAAATCGACGTCGAATATTCGGGCGCTCCAGCAACTTCGGCGGGTACCCGGGGCCGGGCCGAGGGGTAACGTCCTGCGACGCCAGCGGCTGCTTGCAGTATGAGCACACCACCTCGGCGTCGGCGTCGTGGCCGCAGGTGTCGTGTCGTGTGACGACGGGCGGTCCGGCCACATCTGCCAGCCAGCGGTCACCCCATGCGGTCATGGTCACGATGACGCCGTAGAAGTCGCGGCCGGATTCGGTGAGCAGATACTCGTGGCGCACGGGCATGGTCTCGTACACGCGCTTGTCCATGAGCCCGGCCTCGACCAGCCGACGCAACCGCTCGGAAAGGGTATTGCGCGCGATGCCGAGTTCATGCTGGAACTCGTCGAAACGGCTGATGCCGTAGAAGGCCTCGCGCAGGACCAGTGGCGTCCACCAGTCGCCGAGCAGATCCATGGTGCGGGCCAAGGAACAGGGCCAGTTCGCCAACGAGGTCCGTTTCACGTCGTCATCCTAGCGGGTCTTTCATTGAGACTCAGCTGTTGAGTATTGCGAGGAAGGCTTGTGTAGGTAAGTCTATCTACGCAACTATGGACGTAAACGGGTGGAAGGAGCTGATTGTGGAGTGGACCGGGCAGGTGTATGCGGACACCCCGACCGTGGCGGTGCAGACCTACATCGGTGCGCCGCCGGATCGGGTGTGGAGGTACGTCAGCGATATTCACCTCATGCCGCGTCTGAGCGCCGAACTGCGTGCCGTCGAGTGGCTCGACGGCACGACCGCGCCCGCGGTGGGTGCGCGGTTCAGCGGCAAGAACGCGCACGAGGCGCTGGGATCCTGGGAGACGATCAGCACCATCATCGAGTTCGATCCGCAGCGCAGCTTCGCCTGGGCGGTCGGTGACCCCGAATATCCCTCCAGCATTTGGCGTTTCACGCTGCGGCCCGAAGGTGCGGGCACGGTGCTCGAGCAATGGACGCAGATGGGCCCGGCCCGCTCCGGGCTCAGCTATGCCATCGACGCCATGCCCGAGAAGGAGCAGAAGATCGTGTTCGTCCGGCTGCGCGAATTCGAGACCGGTATGACCGCCAATCTCGCCGCTATCAAGGATCTGGTGGAGGGTGCCGCGTAATGCGTACGGCCACAACGATCGAAGGCTCCGGGATCGGCTGGTCCGAGCTCACCGAATTCGTCGTCGAAGCCGAGAAACTCGGACTGGACATCTGCTGGGTGGCCGAGGCCTGGGGCACCGACGCGGCTACGCCGCTGGGTTTTCTGGCGGCGCGCACCGAGCGAATCCTGCTCGGCTCCGGCGTCATTCAGCTCGGCACCCGATCCCCGGTGCTCATCGCCCAGACGGCGATGACCCTGGCCCAGCTCTCCGAGGGGCGTTTTCTGCTCGGTCTCGGTGCCTCAGGTCCCCAGGTCATCGAGGGCTTACATGGTGTTCCGTTCGCGCGCCCGCTGACCCGCATGCGCGAAACCGTGCAGATCATCCGAGACGTCTTCACGGGCAACAAAATCGCCTACCAGGGTGACCATTTCACCATTCCGCTGCCCGGCGGCGAGGGCCGTCCGATGCGGCTGAGTATGCAACCCATCGCAGTGCCGATCTACCTCGCCACACTGTCGCCGAAGATGCTGGAACTCACCGGCGAGATCGCCGACGGCTGGCTGGGCACCAGCTTCGTCCCCGAGGGTGCGGCCGCGTATTTCAGCCACCTCGACGCCGGGCTGGCCCGATCCGGACGCACCCGCGCCGATCTCGATATCTGTCAGGGCGCGGAGATCAATATCGTCGCCGACGAAGCCGAGTTGGCGGCCGTCGTCGGCAGTCGCAAACAGGAGCTCGCCTTCTCCCTCGGCGGCATGGGCTCCGGAACCACCAACTACTACAACAACGCCTACAGCCGCCAAGGTTGGGCTGATGTCGCCGCTCGGGTACGCGAGCGCTGGCGCAGCGGTGACCGCGGCGGTGCCGCGGCCCTCATTACCGACGAAATGGTCATGGCCACAACGCTGATCGGCACCGAGGACATGGTCCGCGACCGCCTGCGCACCTGGCGTGCCACCGGCGTCGACACCGTTCGCCTCTACCCCGCGGGCGACACCCTGCACGCGCGCCTCGACAACCTCGGCCGCGGAATCGATATGATCCGTGAAATCGGAGATCGAGCGTAGGCGTCCCCGACGCGTTTGTGCCTTGCCGTGGCGTCGGTGCTCGGCAGCGGGCGTGACACGCTACGCAGGCAACCCGGCCCGGCGCCGGGCCACGGCGGCGACGGCGGCCCAGTCCTTATCTCCGTCACCGTGGGCGAGGGCGTCGAGAAAGGCGTCGCGCAGGACGCTGCCGAAAGGCAGCGGGACGTTCGCCGCCGCGCCGGCGGTGAGGGCGAGGTCGACATCCTTGAGACCCAATGGCAGCCGGAAGCCGGCTGGCTCGTACCGGCGTTCGGCGACCATTGCGCCGTAGCCGGAGTAGATCGGCCCGGGAAATAGTGTGCCGCTGAGCATTTCGACCAGGTCGGTGGGCCGGACACCGTGGGACTCCGCCAAACTGCACGCCTCGGCCATGGACTCGATGGCGCAGGCGATCAGGAAGTTGGCGCTGATCTTGGCGGCGTTGGCATGGCTCGGGCGGGTGCCGAAATGCCAGGTGTACCGCCCCATCGCGGACAGCAGCGGTGCCGCCTTCGCCAGCGCCGTCTCGTCGCCGGCGGCGAGAATGTTCAGTTCGCCGGCGGCGGCAACTCGAGGCCGGCCGAGGACCGGCGCGGCGACGTACCCGATGCCGTGCTCGGTGTGCAGGGCTGCGGCCCGCTCGGCAAGTGCGATCGAGACTGTCGCCATATTGAGGTGTACCGCTGCCTTCGCACCGGCCAACAGCGTCGGGTCGAGCAGCGACTGCTCGACTGCTCGGTCATCGGCCAGCATCGAGACGACCGCCTCGGCGGCGAACACGTCATCGAGACGCCCGGCCGCCTCGGCGCCCAGTGCGACCAGCGCGGCGACCGGTTCGGGGGAGCGGTTCCAGACCAGGAGCCGAAAGCCGGCCCGAATCAGGCTGCCGGCCATGCCCTGCCCCATCGCGCCGAGCCCGATGAAACCAACTGTCATTCCAGACATCGCACACTCCTCGTCGTCGTCGTCGGCCGACCGACTGAACGGCGGCCCTTTTCTGGTCGAAACCTATGCAACTGGGTCGGTACGGATCGAGCCTGATTAATCGTCCACCCTTGCCGGACATCGCCGCGGTCTATCCCGAGGTGCGGTTTTCGCTGCTGAGCAAACACACCAGGTGTGGCGCCATCCTCGCGGGGTAGGCAATCGATCGAGAGCAGGCATCCCGCCAGCATCGATGCACCGCGTGCCGGCTGAGCGCGGCACGCTCGAAAGAGATCCCCGCCAAAAAAGGAGCAGATATGTCCACCATCCACTTCAAGGAGACGACGGACTCGACGCCCGAGCAGTTCGTCGCGGCGCTGACCGACTTCGGGCCCGGCCGCTCACAGCTGTTCGGCAACAGCACCGACCAATATCTCGAGGTGCACGCCAGAGGCCGCAGCGAGGCCGACGTGACCGAGGGCTCGCGTGGCATCTGGGAACGCCTGCACTACGACTGGTCGAACCCCGACCGCGTCGTGATGACGACCACCGACTCCAACGTGTGGGGCGGCCACTCGGGCCACACATACACCTTCGCTCGCCGACCCGACGGGAAGACCGATATGGATGTTGTCGTGGTGCGCGAGGGCAAGAACCTCAGGGGCCGGGTGCTCGGCGTGGTGGTCGGGACGTTCGGCAAGCCCGTCTTGAAGCACGCGCTCGAAAAGACCGTCAAGGCCGTCGAAGCTCGCAACACCGGCACTGGAACTGCCGAACGCTCGTGACCTCGCAATGAGCAAGTTGCCGCGACGATCGTGTGCGCAGACGCGCTGGTTCGGATGCGGCGGCTCGCCTTCCCACAGGTGCGGATAATGGTCGAGCGCCCGTGCGGCTGTCTTCGGCAGAATAGTGATCGCGGGAAGGGTTCTGCCGAAGTTGCCGGGCCCAACCGCTTCGGTGACCGGAACCCGAGGCCTTCGAGACCGGGACGCGTTCGGTGATCCTGTGCTCGCCGCCCCGTCGACGCCTGCGGTGCGCCCACACACCTAGGCCCACACACCTAGGTATGGCTCGGCTGCCTACGCCGCAGCACCCGATGTCTTCGTCTCCCCTATCTCGGAATACTGAGTCGACGTGCAGACCAGTCGCAGGTGTCGGCAGGGAACGGATGAGGCGGAGCAGGTGTGGTGATCCCGTGGGCGACGGTGGAGACGTTGGCGCCGGAGGTCGTGTCGGTGGCTTCGGTGGGGGACGTATCGCGCAATTTCGCCAGTTGTGACCGTGTTGTGCAGCGACTGCTGGCGAAGACTCCGGCGTTATACGACGCTCTCACGACCCGCGATATCACCGAGATGATCCGCGTGGTGCACTGCCGGGGCGAGGGGATGGATCGGACGATCTCGACCGGGGCTGGGGCGCACAGGCTGGTGCTGCGGCCGGTACTCGGTCCGGCCGGAGATGTGCACGCGGTGCGGTTGTGGTTCGGTGCTGTCGCGGTGCCGATTCCACCGTCGCGCCCGGCGGTTGGACTCATCTGGGAACTCGATACGCAGCTGATCCACCAGCCCGTCGACCTTCGGCGGTTATGCGGTGTCGACGCTGAGGAGTTTGTACCGCGACGTTCCATTGCCGAGCTGTTCCATCGAATTTCGACATTCGACCGACATGCGGAGGTGCTCGATCTGCTCTACGCTCCGGTGCCCGGTAAGAAGCTCCAGTTCGATGTGATCGTGACCAGTGGGTCCATGCGACGAGGGCACTGGCGGATCACTATGCGGGCTCGCGATGACGAACGTACCCGCGGCGCTTGGTTGTTGATCGAAGACGTGACCTCGGACAGTATGCCGTCGATGGCGCCGGCTCTCGATCACGTCGGGCTGCGGGAAGCCCACCGCCGTGCCGGAACCCATTTGGCTATTGTGCAACTCGAGCACGCCACCATCGCCCATTGGCTCACCGAGCCTGCCCCCTGGATCCGGTGGGATTACCTGTTCCGGCCGGTCGATGTGTTCCATCCCGGTGATCGTGCTCGACTGGTCGACTTCGGTGCCAGGCTCGCATCCGGCGATGCGGTGGAAGTCGCCGTACGCACATTGAACTACGGTGGCGGATACACACCGACGTCATTGCTGCTCTATCCGTATCCCGGATATTCGGCACGCCAGCTCACCATCGCCCAATTCGTCCACGTCGGCGACGACCTTCCGATTGCGCAACCGACTGAACCGGTCGGCTATGACGAACAACTGAGGCGATGGAGGTCCGATCGAATGGAACATACCCCGGCCTATTGAAAGGTCGCGTCGGTACGAATCTACCGATGTTCGGGACATACCTATTGCGCAATCGTTACCGCGACCCACCACTTGCCTGTGTGACACGGCCAGCGTTCGGAGTTTCGCTTTTGACCACGCAACAGTCCCCACTCGAGCCCGATACTTGTCCGGTTCCGCACCACGTAACGCCCGCCGGGGGTGATGGCGAATACGTCCCGTTGTATTCCCAGGATTTCGCCGCCGATCCACACACCGCCTATCGGGAGATGCGTAGCCGCTACGGCGCGCTGGCGCCGGTGGAACTAGCACCGGGAGTACCAGCGACCCTGGTGCTCGACTACTACACGGCGGTGCGCATCCTGAACGATCCAGACCGTTTCCCGGCCGATCCACGCGGCTGGCAGCAGCAGATTCCCGCCGAATGTCCGGTACGGCCGATACTCGAGTGGCGTCCGAACGCACTTCGCAGTGCTGGTAACGAACACACCCGCTACCGGCAGGTCATCGCCGCGGCCATCGATGGGGTCGATCTCCACGCCTTGCATGCCACCGTGGAATCCATTGCCGTACCGTTGATCGAGGCCTTCAGCGCATCCGGAACGGCGGACCTGATCAGTCAATATGCCCTACCCCTCGCATTCAGCGCGATCAACGCGATGCTGGGCTGTCCACCGGAGATCGGGCAGCGGGTCGCACAGGCCACCGCCGCGATCTTCGAGGGCGTCGACGCCGAACAAGGCAACAAAATGCTCAGCGAGGCTTTGCTGGACCTGATCGCCATGAAACGAGCCGAACCAGGCGATGACATCACAACGCGATTAATCGAACATCCAACCCGGCTCGACGAATCGGAGTTGATTCATCAGCTCGTCATCTTGTACGGCGCGGGAATCGAACCGCAACAGAATCTGATCGTCAATACGTTGTTGCTGATGCTTACCGACGAGCGGTTCGCGGGCAGTGTATTGGGCGGTAGCCTCTCGACCCGGGACGCACTCGACGAGGTCTTGTTCGCCGACCCGCCGATGGCCAATTTTTGCGTCACCTATCCACGACAACCGATTCTGGCCAGCAATATCTGGCTGCCCGCCAACGAACCGGTCGTCATCAGCATGGCCGCCTGCAACAACGATCCAACGATCAGTGGCGGTGAGCATTTCGGTAATCGTTCACACCTGGCATGGGGTGCTGGACCGCACGCCTGCCCGGCGCGAACGGCGGCATACCTGATCGCCCAGGACGCCATCGATCAACTCCTCGACGCCCTTCCCGATCTGGCGCTGGCCGTGCCGATCGACGAACTCGACTGGCGGCCCGGACCCTTCCATCGTGCTCTTGCTGCTCTCCCCGTGGCCTTCCCGGCGTCGATGACGCGCTGACCGCGGGGACCCCGGTGGCAGCCACTCCGGTGTGCGGATCGGTGACCCGCACGCGTCAGTGGGGTGCGGTTTCGACATGGGCATCGGGCTCCGGGTATCCGGCCGAAGCAGCAGCGGCGAATCCGACCATATTCGCAGGGCGGACGAAGGTTTCGGCGAAGGCGTCGGCCAGTGTGGTGTCATCCTGTGCGGCCAGCATCAGTTCCCGCACGGCCGTTGGTGGGTCGAGCACGGCCAGTGTCCAGCGTGCCGCGGGATGGGCGATCGCGGTCAGCCATGGCTGTGCCGCCGATGTCATCCAGGCCCGGTCGAACGGGCCGGTGGGATTGCCCAGAATCGCCGCACTGTATTGGGCGGCGCAGTGCGCGGCGCTGTTGGCGCCTTGCGCACCGCCGGGATCCATCCGACATACGACATCGCCGCCACCCAGTACGAGAGCACCGGAGGGCAGTGTGCCGATCGGCTCGCGCATGGTCGGCCCGACGGCGCCGACCAGAGTCGCACCACCGTCGGTCAATTCGGCGTTGCGATACCGATCGGCAAGCGCCGCAGGCAGATACCATTGCAAGAGATGCGCGGCGCGCGGCAAGCGCTCGGCCGGGACGGTGTTCGCGAAAGCGTCCAGTCCACGGTCGGGCACGCCCTCGAAAAGCAGTATTTCGCAACGCCGTTCCTGTCCGGGAGGACCGGTCAGTCCCGGATAGGAAATGATTTCGCCGTGGCCGGGCAGGGCTATATAGGTTCCGAGGCCATCCGGATCGGGCTCGACCCCGTCGAGGTACAGCACCGCCAATCGACGCATCGGCTCGGTCGGAACCGACCAGCTCGCGTCGGCGGGGAAGCATGCGGCGAGGTCACGCGATGCCCGACTGACGACGGTCAGATCGAATTCCGCGGCCCGCCGATCCAACTGCGGCACAGACAGTTCGGCGATCTCCAGACTGCCGCCCACGGCTGCGAACTCGGCCAGCCAGTGCGCGAACACTGTCCGCTGGTCGACACTCTGCGCTGGCTCGCTGAAGCGTCCGGCCCATCCGGACACCAGGTTTCGGTCGATGACCAAGTTGAACCGGATGCCTTGGATCCGGGGCGCGCTCGAGCGCCAAACACCCAGCCCCGCTCGAGATTCGAGTTCCAACGTAGGCTGGAATTTCACCTGCGTGCTGGTCACCGAGCCGGACAGCACCGCGGCCGCGTCGCGATCGGTCACCAGGGTGACCGGGACACCGCTGTGCCGCAACCGCAGTGCCAGCGGCAGGCCGCACTCGCCGGCGCCGAGTATCTGAATTCCGCGCACGTGAAATCCTTCCGATGGTTGATTCGCTTGTGGCAGTGCACAGATCGTCGATGGATGGTGCGCTGGCGTGCGTCGCCGCTCGTGGATCTCACGTCCACAACCTCCGGCATGGCAACGGCGGGTCATCGTGCTGGAGATTGCCGTCGACGGTCACGATCGCGCCGATCCGAGCCGCCGCCGCGGCGAATCGGTGCGCGATCGCGCGGTCGTCCAGGTAGTCCAGCTCCATCGGCGGACTGTTGAATCGCACATGTATGTGACACGAGTCCGCTGCCCGTCGCGGCTCGTCGGCCCCCGGATTGCGGTGTGCGTACATGTCGCGCTTCCTGTCATACCTACTTGTCGCCCGTGGCGGTCTGCCCAGGGACGGCGGCTATCGCAGCACCAGAATTGCTCGATAGGTAGGTTGGGTACATCGGGTGCCACCACGAACTTTTCAGTTGTCGCCTGCGACATGACGGTGTATTCGGGCTGCTCGGCGCCGATCGGCTGACTACTGTTCTCACCATGACCGGGCGATATTCACCGAGCCTCGGATCACTGCCGACAACCGTTAGCGATTTCGTCGGACGTGAACGGGAGCTGGACAAGATCGCGAAGTTACTGCTGGATTCGGCGCGTCTGATCACGCTGATCGGTTCGGGTGGTATCGGCAAGACTCGCCTTGCCACCGAGGCGGTGCATCGCTATCACAAGGCTCGTCGGGTTCCCGTCCGTTGGGTTCGGCTGGCCCGGCTGGCCAGCGACGCCGATATATCGGCGGTCGAGGACGAGGTGGCGCAGTCGATCGTCGACGCCGACTTCTCCGATCGATCGGTATGGGAGGCGCTGGTCGATACCCTCACTCGCTCCGACGCCGTGGGTCATCGGCTGCAGACGGTTCTGGTCATGGACAATTGCGAACACGTCCTGGACGGAGCCGGGCGATTGATCGACGAACTGCTCGACGCGGTGCCGGGTCTGACGGTCCTGGCCACCAGTCGCGAGGCTATCGGCTGGGTCGATGAGCAATTGGTGCCGGTCGGTTCGTTGCCTCGGGAGCAGGCGCTGGGACTGTTCCGCAAGCGAGCCGAGCTCACCGGGCGTGCCATCGCCGATGATCAACTCGCGCTGGCCGATTCGATCTGTCGGCACGTGCACAACCACCCGCTCTACATCCGGCTGGCCGCCGCCCGCCTGTTGCACCAGCCGTTGCCGATGATTCTGCGCGACCTCAGCGGCGAAGCCGGCGATCGGCGGCTGCGATGGTCGCACGGACCGCGCGTCGGCGCCGAGGAGCGCCATCAGGGCATCCGCGATGTCATCGCGTGGTCCTACGATCTGTGCACGGACCAGGAACGCCTGCTCTTCGATCGGATGTCGGTCTTCGCCGCGGGCTACGACGTGGATCCGGACGATGCAGCCGGTACGTCCGTTCTCGATGTCGGCGCGGAACTGGAGGCGATCGAGGGTGTCTGCGCCGATCTCGACATCGTTGCCGGTAACCCGCGAGTCGGCATCGCGAGAGGCGAGGTCGAGGGCCTTTTGGAGCGTTTGGCGGATCAGTCCCTGGTCTCGGTCCACCTGACTTCCGATACCGTCCGTTATTCACTGTTGGAGAGCTTCCGGGTATTCGCTCAGCAGCGATTGCGCGAGCGCTCGGCCGGCGCGGAATGGGAGCGACTGACCGCCCGGCATCGGCGCTACTACCGCGACAAAGTCATGCTGGCCTGCGCCGAATGGTTCAGCCCAGCGGAGCAGGATCTGCTCGATTGGGCGCGGGCGGCCTGGGACAACCTGCTCTGCGCGATCGATGGAAGCCTCACCACCCCAGGGGAATCGCGGATCGGACTGGAAATCGCCATCGGCTTGATCTCGTTGCGGGTTCCCTTCATCAGGGGGTCGCTGCGGGAGTCTCGGCGCTGGGCCGAGCGAACTCTGGCGGCGACGCGTGATCTCGACCCACAGCCCGTCGAGCTCCAGATGTCGGCAATGGCCCTGATCGGCTGGATCAGTATGTGCCAGGGAATACACGACGTCGCTGAGCGGATGCTCGAGGAGTGCATTGCCGCATGCGTGACAGATCCGACAGCACGGGCGAACTGGCGCCATGCCCCCGAGCGTGATCTCGGTCTGCCCGCACCCGTCGAGTTCACGCGCGGTAGCGAACTGATGCTGGTCTACAGTGACGCGCGTTCGGTAGCGGTGCTGGGGTGCGCTCGCGAGAAGTTCACGGCGCGTGGCGATCTCGGTGGTGCGGCCATGAGCGAGCTGTTCGAGGCACTGGCCGCCGGTTTTTGTGGCACCGCGGCGCAGGCCATGGAGATCGCCCGGCGCCATCTCGACAATGCCAGCGCGGCGGGGGCGCGCTGGGCGATATCCTGGGCCGAATTGGCGTGGGCGATTGCCCTGACCAAATACGGCGATCCCGAGGAGGCGCTCGCCGTCGCACGCCGCGCATTGGCGGATCAGGTCGCGATGCGTGACCAATGGGGTGCCCTCTGGGCGGTGCACATCCGGATGTGGGCGCTCGCGCGCATGTCGGGCGATGCGCGGACAATGGACGGCGCCGGGTCGGGCCGGGTGATTGCGGGGGCCACCGAAATCGCACTGCTGGGCGGCGGAGTCGCGACCTGGCGGCAGCGCCTGGGCGTGAACATAGCGGACCTGAGGCCATTCGAAACCGAAACCGACTACGCCATCGGCATCGCACGGGATGTGCTCGGACGCAAACTGTTCGAAACCACGCAGCGCGAGGGTGCCATGTTGCGGTCGGAACTCGGTGAGGTGGCGCGCCTGGCGTTGGGCACGTTGTCGATGGACAGGCTGGAGGTGGACCATCCCGTTCGGCGCACCCGCCCGTCGCCCTGGCAGGAACTGTCCAATGCCGAACAGGAGGTGGCCACGCTCGCGGCGGCAGGCTGGACCAATACGGCGATCGCGGCCAGTCGCGGCAACTCGTTCAAAACCGTAGACGCACAGATGGTCTCGATCTTCCAGAAACTGATGATCACATCGCGGGCCGACATCATCACCTTCGTGCCCGCCGACCGGCAAGGCGACGTCACGGATGCGGTAGCGCGTCGACCGAAACGTGCGAAGCGTGGGCCGACCCCCTAGCGCAACCGCCCCGGTGGCCGTCACCTGACGCGCCCAAATATGCAGGCACGCAGTAGAATCGGCGATGCGAGTCGTGGGTGCCCACGGGATCGGCCAGCATCTGAAGGGCGAATGCGTTCTCCTCGCCGACTGCGGCCGACGTTGCGGGATGGGCGTATTCCACTCGGACTACGTGATCATGATCGCCGCTGTTTTATACGCGCAGCAGGAGGTAGGCGGCGGTTCCCGAGCCGATAACAGCGCTGCCGTAGCAGACCAGGATGATCAACGTACTGAACTGCGCGAGCCGCAAGCCGTGCTCCAGCGTGTACCGGAAGCGGTGCGCCCAATGGAACAGAGCCACCACACAGAGTCCGCAAAGGACCAGCCGGGTGACAGGGTGACGCAATACCGAGAGCAGGTGTGCGTGGTCCGGTGCGGGCAGCCAGTCCAGCGGGAAGGCGAGGCCGAACAGGAACAGCAGCACCGGTATCAGCAGCGCAGCGGCCATCCCGCCGATGCCGAACAGCAGCCACGCCAACGGTTCCAAGGACCTCCTGTTCGTCATCGCAGCACCACCACCAGCACGATCGCCGTCACCAGAACCCACAGCAGATAGTGCAGCCCAACGATCACCACCGGTGCAACGCGCCGGTTCCGTACCCGCACCACCATCGCCTTGGGTGCGAGGTTGAACCAGGTCACCGTGTGCACAAGTACGAACAGCAGGGCGATGGTGTTCAGTGCGACCACCCACCCGCTTGCGCTCCAGCTCAGAAACCGCTGGTATTCATCGTTTCCGGAACTGACCGCACGGACCAGGAGCAGGAGGTATACCACGAACCAGGCGACGAACACGCTGCTGAGTTCGCGCAGGACGAAGAGTAGGTATGAGCGGCGTTGCACCCACCAGAACTTGGAGACCGGCCTTCGGTACAGCCGGGGTGTCGTGGTCATCGTGCCCGCCAAGGCATGAGGAAGTCTCGCAGTGATTGCGTGGCCGCGGTCAGCTTGTAGCGCTGGATCGCACCCGCCGGGTCGACCCCCTTGGGGCAGGCGGTGGTGCACTCGCCGACGAAGGTGCACGACCACACGCCCTCGGCGGAGGCCAGCACGTCCCGCCGGTCTGCGGCACCCTCATCGCGTGAGTCGAGGTTGTAGCGTTGGGCCAGCGCGATCGCCGCCGGACCGATGAATTCGGGCTCGAGCGCGAAGACCGGACAGGCCGAGTAGCAGAGCATGCAGTTTATGCACATGCTGAACTTCTGATAATCGTCCATCTCGGACGGTGTTTGCAGGTACTCGCCAGCATCGAGCGGCCGGTGTTCCTTCCTGATCAGCCATGGCTTGACCGCGGTCAGCTTGTGCATGAAGTCGGTGATCTCGATGACGAGATCCCGGATCACCGGGAAGTTGCGCAAAGGCTCGACCCGCACCGGCCCCGGCGCGTAGTCGGTAAGGAACGTAGCGCAGCTCAGTTGTGGCTCACCGTTGACGGTCATGCCGCAGCTACCGCAGATGCCCATCCGGCACGACCAGCGGTACGACACCGTTCCGTCGAGGTAGTCCTTGATGTAGTTGAGCCCGTCGAGCACCGTCCATTCCTTGCGCAGCGGAACCTCGTACGACTGCAGCACCGGTTCGTCATCTCGATCCGGTTGATAGCGCGCGACCTGCAGGGTTATCCGGTCCACCATCGCCATCACCTCCCATATACGCGTTCGCCCGGAGGCCAGCGAGTAATCGTTACCGGGAGGTACGAGACGCGACCCGAACCGTCCCGCTGTCGATGGACCACCGAATGGGCCAGGAATCGCTGGTCGTTCCTGGCGGGGAAATCGGTCCGCTGGTGCGCACCCCGGGACTCCTCCCGTGCCAGCGCGCAGGCGACGATGCATTCGGCCACATCGAGCATGCAGGACAGTTCCAGCATCGCCACCAGTTCGGTATTGAACGCCCGGCTGTGATCATCGAGGCGAGCGCGGCCGAACCGATCGCGTAGCACACGCATCGTGTCGGCAGCTTGGGCGAGGGAGTCGCCGTCCCGGTAGATCCCGGCACTGGCTTCCAGCGTCTCTTGCATCTCGGTGCGGATGTGGGCGATGCGTTCGGATCCCTCGGCATGTCGGGTGAAGCCTCGTTCCAGCCGATCCTGTTCGGCACGGCCGCGTGCCAGGACCGCCGACGTGCGGCGGGCCGTGGCCGAACTCGCATACTCGGCGGCGGCCCGACCGGCTCGCGCACCGAAGACCAGCAACTCCGGCAGGGAGTTCGAACCGAGCCGATTCGCGCCGTTGATACTGACGCAGGCGACCTCTCCGACGGCGTACAGGCCCTCTACGGGGGTCGCGCCGTGGATGTCGGTATGGATGCCGCCCATCATGTAGTGGACCACGGGACGTACCGGGATCAGTTCCCGGACCGGGTCGATGTTCTGGTACTTCGAGCACAGCTCACGCACGAACGGCAGTTTCGTATCGATGAGATCGGCACCGAGGTGGCGTAGGTCGAGGTGGACGACGTTTCCATACGGTGTGCCGACGGTCCGGCCCTTGTCGAGTTCGTGTACGAAGGCTTGCGACAGTCGGTCGCGTGGCCCGAGCTCCATGCTGCGCATCACCGGTACCGGTGATGGTGTCCCGAGATCGTAATCCTGCAGGTAGCGGTAACCGTCCTTGTTGAGCAGCCAGCCGCCCTCCGCGCGCGCTGCCTCGGTGATCAAGATGCCCGTGAACGGAAGGCCGGTCGGGTGGTATTGGACGAACTCCATATCCTTGAGCGGTGCGCCTGCCCGATAGGCCAAGGCCATACCGTCGCCGGTGTTGATATTGGCGTTGGTGGTGAACGGATACACCCGACCGCAGCCACCGGTGCACACGATGACAGCGCTGGCGAGCAGGGTTTCGATGCGTCCGGTGGCCAGTTCGATGGCGACGATGCCGCACACCTTGCCGTCGTCGACGAGCAATGTGGTGGCGAACCATTCGTCGTATCGGACGATGTCTCGATACGACAGTGCGGTCTGGAACAGGGTGTGCAGCAAGTGGAAACCGGTCTTGTCGGCTGCGAACCAGGTGCGGTTGTTCGTCATGCCGCCGAACGCCCGTACCGCGATGTGCCCGTCCGAGCGGCGGCTCCATGGACAGCCCCAATGCTCCAACTGCAGCAGCTCCCGCGGTGCCTCCTCGACGAACGCCTCGACGGCGTCTTGGTCACAGAGCCAATCGCTGCCGGAGACCGTGTCGTATGCATGCTCGTCGAGACTGTCGCCGGGACCGGCGACAGCGGCGGCGCCGCCCTCGGCGGAGACGGTGTGGCTGCGCATCGGATAGACCTT
Organism: Nocardia sp. NPDC052112; assembly: GCF_040680135.1. Taxonomy (NCBI): domain Bacteria; kingdom Bacillati; phylum Actinomycetota; class Actinomycetes; order Mycobacteriales; family Nocardiaceae; genus Nocardia; species Nocardia sp. NPDC052112. The sequence continues at coordinate 452,101 of NZ_JBFAWD010000007.1, forward strand.
GGAGACGATCGCGATACTCAACTGCGGGTTGTGTTCGGCGATCGCGATGGCCGCACGCAGGCCCGCGCCGCCCCCGCCGATGATCACGACATCATGCGAAGCAGTCATGGTGGCACCACCGTCGTGCGTCAGGCCTCGAAGTCGGCGCTGCGCTCATCCATCAGGACCTTGCCGTCATGGCGGACCGTTTCGATCCGAACGCTGCCGTCGTGGTATTCGTGCCGAATCTTGCGGCAGCCACAGTCATAATGCAGATCGTCGATAATCAGGCCAGCTTCGTCATCTTCGCGATGGCGGGCCCCGCCCCTCAGTTTCCCGCATGGGGCGCGTTCGGTGCCGAACTGCTCAGTGATGCTGAGCATCTCCACCTCCCGGCGAACCGGTGGCACACCTTTGTTGATCGGTGTAGATACATCAGCGTACGCGCATTGCACCGGGGCCGCAGGAGGCGTTCTGTGTCTGGCGGCCTCGTCGCCGATACCCGACGCCACGCGCAGTTGCCGCGAAAACCGATTGCGCCGTGCCCGGCGTTGTCTGTCAACGGTTGTCAAGCGATAATGGATCGCAACCATTTCAGTTGACGGGGAGGTGATCGGTGGACGAAACAGTCGCAGTGTTGGCGTCGAGATTGACCCATTTGTTCGACGTCGTGCGCAGACCGGACGGTCGCGAGTTCAGCAACGAGGA